>DAOOVO010000244.1:0-1558 GCA_035370245.1 Pseudobacteroides sp. | reverse complement strand
AATATCTGTGTAACCCTTGCGAAAGGCAAATCTCATTTTCATGCTTCAGCTATGATTTAATGTATACACCAAGAAATTATGGTGCCTACGTATAAGCACCATAGATTTAAAGAAAGCAAATGAGATTTACATATATCACGAAAGGAGAAGCTATTACTACATTAGTCCGAAACAATATGTAGCTTTAGATGTAGTGTGCTGCTGATAAAATGGAGATACCGATAACTGCCAACAAAATTATAGTATAAAATGTGATTTTTACAGCTTTTTTCAGTTTAGTAGATTCTCGTCTTTTATAGCTTTTGATAGAGTAAGTCCTTGGTACTAATTTGTAGTCATCTCCAAACATAACCCCACACCTCCTCATTCATATATATATTATAACTTATCGATTTACATAAAATCCATGGTAAATGCTGACGCAGCGTAGTATGCCTCCTAAATCATTCCTTGTTTATTGCAGGCAATTTAATAGTAAACGAAACACCATTCCCTTCGCTGCTAGTGCACTCAATATTACCGCCAAAATATTTAGTTACAATATTGTAAACTATAAACATACCTAAGCCGGAACCTCCCTGACCCCTTTTAGTAGTGAAAAAAGGCTCAAAGATTCTCTTTTGTACTTCTTCGCTCATTCCCTTCCCATTATCACAAAAATGCAAAATAAACATGTCTTCATTATCTTTATCTGCTTTTATATGTATAAGGCCTTTTTCATTCTGCTCAAATCCATGGATGACTGAATTCATAATAAGATTGGTTATTACTTGTGCTAGCGGTCCCGGATATGTTTTTATAACAATCTCATCACTTTCACTCTCTACTATAATATCAATGCTGGTTCTCTTTAAAATATGCTTTAAACTTGTAATAACATCCTTAATATAATCTATAACGTTGATTTCTCTGCTCTCTTCACTTGTCTGATCTACAGCTATTTTCTTAAAGCTGCCTATCAGATCTGCTGCTCTTCCAAGATTTGACATCAGTATTTTGGATGTTTCCTCAACTGTTTCGATATAATGTTTAAAATCCTTTTTGGATAATAAGTTAGCATTAAATTTTTCAATCAATTCTTTGTTTTTTTCATCGAGATATGATGCAGCAGATACGCATATACCGATAGGAGTGTTTATTTCGTGGGAAACTCCTGCTACAAGTTCTCCTAATGATGCAAGTTTTTCAGATTGAATAATTTGTTCCTGTGCATTTTTTAGATCTTCATTTGTACTCTTTAGCTGTCGATTGGTTTCAATTAGATCTCTGTTCAGCTTTTCCAGCTCAACCTGACGATTATCAATCTCGATGTATGCAGCTTTAAGACTATGTATCATATCATTGAAGGCCTTTGACAGCAGGCTTATTTCATCTTCTCCTGAAACATTGATGAAAGGTATGTCGTAATTACCCTGAGTTACTTGAAAACTCATATTTTCAAGCTTTCCCAAATTACTCGTAACCCTCTTTAAAACAAAATATATCATCAATGTAATTACTATAATTAAAATTGATTCCACTGCAATAACTCCTGTTAAAAACAGGTAATATCGATCTT
>DAOOVO010000243.1:0-1567 GCA_035370245.1 Pseudobacteroides sp. | reverse complement strand
ATCCATAAAATCTCCCATAGCTTCCAACCTGTTAATTCATCCTTTATAAACGCACCGATTTTATCCATATTCACCTTCCGCTCCCCTATTTCAATTTAACAAACATATCATCATATTATATTAGTCTTTCTATCTACCATAAATTCGCCAAAGCTCAGCAAACTCCCTTGGAAGTGAAGTACCTCTTATCCAATATAACAAATATCCTTCTTTATAGAAAGAATCATCTTTAACTGCTATCCACTCTGTTTCAGGTTGATCGGCAATTTTATATACATGTATTGAATTACCGTCTTTTTTTATCATTGAAAGTTCTTTGTCAATCAAAAAGTCAGCTGGAGTTTTTGAAAAATAATAATAATATTTGAATCCGTTGAATTCAATATGCTCATCTCCACTCACCATAACATTGCCGTCCAAAAGTTCCCAAGGTATGCTGGTAACACCTTCATGTAAATAAACGTCTAAAACTAATCCTATTGTACGTTTCTCAACAATCAAGAAGTCTTTTTCATCATACCCCTTAATGGTATAAACATACGAATTGGGTAAGCCTTTATCTGTTTTTACCTTTGCTACTTTTTTATCTCTCTCAATATTATTGGGTTTAGACCCAATAAAAAAATATTTTTCTCCTCCAAAGGTCATAGAAACTGCACTATCCGGATAATCATATGTCATTTCAGGAAGATTGCTATCATTAGCACAAGAGGCTAAAAAGCATACAACTGATAGTAAACATATAATTAATATAAAATACTTATTCTTCATAGTCTGCCTCCAACATAGAGTCTGATTCAGTTTATTCAGTAGCTGCTACCCGGCAACATCAAATGCATTATCCTCTCAACATAGTTGATATCTTTATATAAGTACTATTATCAAGCTTAAATACTTCGACATGCATTTTTAAATTCCTTTTAATTATACCAATCTGTATATGAATGTCGAGACATTAAAGGATTATCCAAAAGAAATTATTACCATAATGTAGAAGCCTACATTTCCTCCTTCATTGGTTATAAACGAATGCTTTACTTATATCATATAGCTTTTTCCTATCAATTTAATTAATTTTATAGCAATACATCTTGAGGGCCAATTTCTATCTCAGGTAATACTTGAATTGCTATACCATGCTCATCCCATAAACAATCACATAAGATACCAAACACATTTCCTTCATCAAATATTATTGTTTTTGGTTTGACTAATTCATTTACATCTTTGTTAACTCTATGGGGTAAATCTGGTTTAATATACTCATCCCAATAATCTTCAATATATTGTTTTACTGCATCATATGTTCCATTAGATATATCTTCCAGGTTAGCTTCAAAATATTGATAATCTTTTCGTTGACTGTCTAAAATCATATTTTCTTCGTATGTAACAACTTTTATTTTAAACTCTATTATTTTTCCCCAAAATTTAAACTTTTTTCTATTTACCCAACCATGATTGTATGACATTTCACCAAAAACAATATCATTAATAGTTTCCATAAACTTAACTCCCTTGTACAATTAATATTGTATTAAATCAGTGACCGAAGCCACTGTTCGAC
>DAOOVO010000242.1:0-1602 GCA_035370245.1 Pseudobacteroides sp. | reverse complement strand
AGAACCTAACTTAGAAAATTAAAAAATTTGTCTTGACAATGGGGAGCATTATAGTCTGTTGTTGCCGGAGTTGCAATTGATAAAGGAATACATGAAAAATACAGTATTACAGTAGAGCTGGTAGACGTTGTCAGTGGTAAAGAGCAGCAAACAAAGTCCAAAACAGTAACAATGGAGGGAAAATCTATTTTTGAAGCTGTAAGAAATGAAATTTCATTAATAGGAAATAGAATTTACTGGAGCCATGCAAAGGTATTGATAATAAGTGAGGAAATTGCAAGGGAAGGGATTATCGAAGCTATTGACTGGTTTAACAGGGATGCAGAAACACGTTCAGATATACAAATACTTGTAGCTAAGGGAAGAAGTGCCGTAGAAATACTGAAAACAAAAGGGCTCACTGAAGAAGTTACATCCTTTGAGTTGGATGAAATACTGGCAAATGAACGAAGTGTCTCAAATGCTCCAGTTATAGAAGCGTGGAAATTTACCAATATTATAGCTTCTGAAGGAGTAGGTGCAATTGCAGGAGTCGTAGACTTGAAGGAGGATGAAGGTAAGTATCGTCCATATATTATGGGAACTGCAATATTCAGGAATGATAAGCTTGTGGGATTTATCGATGGAGATGAAACCAAATATATGCTTTTTGTACAAAACGAATTAAAAGGCGGCGTACTGGTTGAAGAAATAAAAGGAGATGACCACGAAATTACAATAGCACTTGAAATATTCAAGAACCGTACAAAGATTAAACCGGTTATTAATGATGACGGAAATATAGAAATGCATATAAAGGTAGAAGTAAAAGCTGCTATTGATGAATTGGGTGGTACCAAAAATGTTATTGAGGGTGATAAGCAAAAGGAATTGGAGAGAATGGCAGAAGAAACACTAAAAAAAGGAATTGAGAACATCATAAAAAAAGTACAGAAGGATTTTGATGTTGATATATTCGGTTTTGGAATAAAAATAAGGCAGGATTGTTACGATAAATGGAAGTTGATTGCCAAAAACTGGGAAGTGCATTTTAAAAAATTAAAAGTATATGTGGAAACGAAAGTAGACATAAAAAACAGTGCAATGCTTTCAAAACCACTAAAGATAGGTGAGTAAATATGGTTATATTGGTTGTTTTATTTTATATATCATTGGCAGTTTATGAGTTTGTGCCTTTATATAAACAGAAACAATGGAAGGATTTTTGGGTTAATACGGTATTTTGGACTGTATCATTTGCTATGGCATTGTTAATAACACTAGATGTAAAAGTACCAAGTCCGGCACATCCTATTAGGGATGCAATTACATCATTGTTTGGAGAGTAGGTGTAATGTAAGATGTACAAAGAAAAAATTACCGATAAAGAAGGAATTTGTCTGCTGACTCTTTTTGTAATGGGGAGTTCACTTATTCTAGGCGTAGGTGGTAGTGCGAAAAACGATGCATGGATTGCCGCTATTGTCGGGATTATTATGTTTTTACCTTTAATGCTTATATATTCTAGAATCCAGGCATTACTTCCCGGTAGATGCCTTTTTGAAATAATTAATATTGATTCCACTGCAATAACTCCTGTTAAAAACAGGTAATATCGATCTT
>DAOOVO010000241.1:0-1698 GCA_035370245.1 Pseudobacteroides sp. | reverse complement strand
TGCTGTCCGGATGTTCCCGGAATCAGTGTCCGGATGTGGCCGAAATATGCAATATAAGTTTGGACATATTGATTTCAGCTATGATTCTGATAAAAAAGTCAGAACGAATATTTCTTGATTTTTTATGAGGAAATAGAAAGAATAAGGATTTTGACAATGGGGCATAATTGTGGTATAATTAATCCACGAAAGGAGTTGAGAATTATGCCTCAGATTATTCCAATTCGGGATTTGAAAAATACAAGTGAGATATCTCAAAAGTGTCACGAATCGAAAGAGCCGATCTTTGTAACTAAAAATGGTTATGGAGATATGGTAATTATGAGTTTGGAAGTGTATAATGAAAAAATGTTCATGCTTGATGTATATGATAAACTAAGGGCAGCTGAGGAACAACTCAAAGAAGGAAAAGTGCTTGACGGAGAATCCTCATTGAAAAGCATAAGAGAAAAATACAATGTATAAATTGATTGTTACTGAGCTCGCACATCAGGATTTGGATAAAATAGTTTCTTATATTGCGGTTGAACTGGTTAATCCAATTGCTGCCACAAATTTTCTTGACGAAGTTGATAAATGCTATGGATTTCTTAAATCCAACCCATGGATGTATGGAAAATGCCAGGACAAGCACTTGGATAATGAAGGATATAGACGAGCACCCATCAAGAATTATTTACGTGTCTATAAAATTGATGAAGAGTTCAAAACAGTAAGTGTTTTGCGATTCTTTCACGGTGCACAGGACTATATAAACTTAATATAAATTTCATATATGATTAAGCACTTCTTATAATGGAGTGCTTTTTTCCTGTATGATTATGTTGTCTAGCAATATCGTTGATTAAGATGGCACAATTAGAGGATATCAGAAAAATGTACTTTATGGAAGGCCTAAGTATTAGAGAAATTAACCGTAGAACTGGAATACACAGAGATACAATCTCAAAGTATTTATTTTAGTATGCACTTTTATCATATGCACATCATCAATCGTTCTTGCAAATAATAGTTTGAAAAGTATACTAGTAGATTTTAATACCGTGAAAAAGATTACGTTTGATGAAGTTGAAATTATGGCATCAGAGGATAGTAAATACAGCGAATATACAAATACATCAGGTGAGGTGGGAATGTTTGTTGGAGTAGACATATTAAGCCCACAACCATATGTTAATAAAAGAATTACATTCCGATACGGTGATAGCCCAAATAATAATGATAATAGAATGATAGAAAAAGGTAGATTTTATAAAATGAAGATGGTTAGAGAAGATAATAAGGTTGATATTTATTTAGATGAAAAATATATCTCAAGCCTAGATTTGGGGATTCTAGATGAGAGAACTGAATATATTGGTTTGTTTACAGATTGCGGAGGTAATTGCTTCAAAAATTTTAAGTTCACATTGAATTAACCTTCAGGCAGATATACGAACTTTATTTCGCAAATGGCAAGACGTTCTCTGAAATCCTTAGGGAACTATATGCAAACTTTAAGTAATTGTTTATAATGAGTTTGTTCACATTTGTTTTATATGGCGAATAAGGATTGTTTATATTATGCACAGGAGGTTAATAAAATGAAAAAAAGAAACATAATATTTCAAAAGAATTGATAATGAAAATTACTAATACTACTGAGTGATGTTGTATAATAATACTTGACATGAATACTTAGAACAAATAGGCTAAAAG
>DAOOVO010000240.1:0-1739 GCA_035370245.1 Pseudobacteroides sp. | reverse complement strand
TGTAACTGGAAATTTCTTAACTTAAACCCTCCAAAAACTATTATACGAGGTAATTTTTAATGGCAATTGAGGTATTTAATAGGTATGAAAATAAATTCTTGATGAACACCGATACCTATGAAAAGGTTCTACGTGCACTGGATGAGTATATGGAACTGGATGAGTATAATAAAATGCATGATTTTTACACAATCGCAAATATATATTACGATACTAAAGACCATCATCTCATTAGAAAGTCATTATCCAAACCCAAATATAAAGAAAAGCTTCGTTTACGTGCTTATGGAGTTCCTTCCCTCGATGACAAAGTTTATCTGGAAATCAAAAAAAAGGTTTTTGGACTTGTCAACAAAAGAAGAACCAAATTGGTATTAAGCGAGGCATATGATTTTGTAGCTACAGGTAAGAAACCGGAGCTCAAAAAATATATGAACAAACAGGTACTGAATGAAATCGAGTACTTTTTATCTGTTTATGATTTAGAACCAAAGCTTTATTTGGCATATGACAGAAAAGCATACTTCGGCAGAGACAACAGAGACCTTAGAATCACATTCGATACAAACATAAGAACTCGAAGGGAAGACTTGCGGTTAGAAATGGGAGATCATGGCGAACCCCTTCTTGACAAGGATGTTTGGTTAATGGAAGTAAAAGCGGAGAAAACAATACCTATTTGGCTTACCAGAATGTTGAGTGAATATAAGCTATACAAAAAAAGCTTTTCAAAGTATGGAACAGAGTTTAAAACTATGATAAGCAAGGTTAGAAATTCAAGGATAGTTATGTAATATCCTTAATGATTATTTATATTTTATATTATTATATCTCTTGACTTTTATATATTATAATATTATATATAAGCGATTTTATTATAGAGATAAATTTATTCTTAGGAGGAAATTAAAAAAATGCTGGATGGAATTATAAAAGCGGCTGATATAAATACATCGGTAAATTTTACCACTGCAGTTCTGACAATTGTTGTATCCTTTGTTTTAGGATTAGTAATAAGTTTTACATTTATGAAGACAAGCAATAAGGATGCATCCCCCCAGGGTTTTACGCTGACTTTGGTAATGTTGCCTGCGATAATTGCAATAATTATTTTGTTGGTTGGAAATAATGTGGCAAGAGCTTTCGGACTTTCTGGAGCATTTGCAATAATTCGCTTCAGAAGTGCAGCAGCAGATCCGAAAGATATTTCCTATGTGCTATTTGCAATGGCAGCAGGGCTCTCCTGCGGTTGCGGATTATTCGATTATGCAGCTCTGTTTACGGCTTTGCTTTGTTTATTCATGTTTGTATTAAACAAAACAAAATTCGGTATGAGTAAAGTAACAAGCAAGCTATTAAAAATCACAATACCCGAAGATTTAGATTATCAGGGTGTATTTGATGATGTTTTTGAAAAATATACAGAAGGCTATGAACTTAGAAAGGTTAAAACTACTGATCTAGGAACACTTTTCGAGCTGGTTTATTCTATAAGGATTAAAGAAGGAATCAACCAAAAAGAGTTTTTGGACGAATTACGCTGCAGAAACGGTAATTTAAATATTTTATTGTCGATGAATACTGATATCACTTCCTATTAGAAAATATATTATATACCGATAATCTTACATTTATCTTCTACTAAATGTAAGATTAAAAGTAATAACATATTTAAATATAGAAGTAATGATTCCACTGCATAAACTCTTTTTTTACAATAGATGTACCTTGACAACTTC
>DAOOVO010000239.1:0-1766 GCA_035370245.1 Pseudobacteroides sp. | reverse complement strand
TACTTTTAGCCTATTTGTTCTAGGTATTCATGTCAAGTTTTATTATACAACATCACTTCCATTTGAATCATTTGTTCATTGTTATATCCGATTTGCCCTATTCTCTTGGTAACAAATAACAGTCACCTATACATTTCACGGCATAGAATCGACATCTCATGCCAAAATCGTTTTTCGGCAAAACAGTCTGATGTGATTAGAATAGTGATTGACTTGGAGATGGCAAAGGAATGGGACAATGTTTATAACTATTTATTACCGTAATCTCTATAAAGTCAAAATAATAATCTGTATACCGTTTAGCTCGTATGTAAATTTTATGAAAAATCAGCCGATAAATTTATTGTAAATACGGTCTATGGCAAAATTCTAAGATTAAAAACGTATTTAATGTATTATGAGGAGGAAAATGAAAAGTTAAATAGAAAGATTTAACGATGAAATTATATTAATATATTAAAATAACTTCAATTTAAAAATAAAATCAGGAGGTAACTTACATGAAAAAGATAATTATTGCCATAATTTCGGCTATTATATTAGTCATTGGAATAGCAAGTTTTGCAAGTACTAAAGATATAACAGTGAAAGTGGACGGAAAAACAATTGACTTTCCTGATGCACGCCCTTTTATAGATACTCAAAGCAATAGAACTATGATACCTGTCAGATTTGTAGCTGAAAATTTAGGCTGTAAGGTGGACTGGAACGGGGATTTAAGGGTTGTATACATACAAAAAAATGATACTCTAATAGAATTGAAAATAGGAGTTTTGGAAGCTATCGTAGGCTGGAAGGTAATATCTCTTGATGCAAAGGCGGTTATCAAAGAGAATAGAACTTTTGTACCGCTGCGTTTTGTAAGTGAAGCTTTAGGTGCATTTGTAGAATGGAACGGAGATACAAGGACTGTATACATCACTACTAGCAAAACAGTTCCTACACCGGCACCTAAAGTGACACCAGGTACAACGACTATGGTTAGTGATGAATATAAAAAGTTGGCGGATTTGGTAAGGACAGTAATTAATTTGGAAATGGCGAAAGAATGGGATAAGGTTTATGACTATTTATTGCCGGAGTCACTTAAAAAGAAAGGTATAACAAGTAAAGAGGGTTTTGAAAAGAAGTACGTAAAATTAAGCGGTTTTTATAACGCCTATATAAAAATGAATAATCTAAAAGAATATCAAACCAAGTGTATAATTGAGAAAATAAGTGATTCCAAGGTAAGGGTTATATATGGTTTATATGGATATTTTAAGCCCGATGCGAATGCAATAGATTATGATTCGAGATATCTAGTAAAAGTAGACGGTAAATGGTACATAGATATAGAACCAGTAGATGTAAAAAATACAGAACCGTTTCTATACGAGGAGGGTTTTTGATTTGAAAAGAATTAAATTGAGGTTAAAAATAATTTTACTAATAATATGGGTAATATACTTGACACAATATGTTAATGCTTCAGTTTTTGTTGAATACGATGATAATAGATATTACATAGACAATCCATCAATAAAAGTGATTAATAGTGAAAGTGGAATTGATAAATCTGAAAAAATCATACAGGATTATGATGATACAGATGGAACATTTAAAATTGTTCTTCGTTTCTATAATTGGTGGCATGCAACCTGCCAACATGTTGGACATGATGAGTGGATAAGGTACAAGGTGTTTAAGGATGGCAGTCCATCGGAAATAAAAGGATCAATGATAACATTCAATCAGATGCCAGAAAGCTCATACGATCCCAATAA
>DAOOVO010000238.1:0-1789 GCA_035370245.1 Pseudobacteroides sp. | reverse complement strand
ATGGTGCGGTAGCGTTAATTATGGCGCTTGACCGCGCGTTAAGGCATGACGGGGAGAATACTGGCTCAGTTTATGATAAACGTGGGTTATTATTCATATGATTACTTATAAGCATGATCCAATACATGGAATAAAGTAAAATGAAACAAAAAGTGGTCATGTTGGCACGATATAAATCACGATATAAATATAGATATGTGTATTGTCATAGTTATTAAGCCATACAAAGTATCATAAGCGCTACAAGCCAGAATTATGTATACTTGAAAAATTGAGAAATAATGGCTATAATTTAATAAATAATAACTTGAGTTAGCATTATTCGACAAATCGAATATTTTTTGTTTTTATGTTTGAGGTGATATTATGAGTACATTTTCTTTAATACCTTCAGTTGATCCAACACAAGAATTTATAGAAATTGCGTATGATTTTTCTAATCCTTTAGATTTAGTACGTGAAGCAATTAGTAATTCTTTTGGTGCCGGAGCGAATCATATTGAGGTTCTTTTTGATGTAATAACAGAATATGGGGAAAAAGTTTTAATTACTACTATCCGAGACAATGGCCATGGCATGGATAGAAATGGACTTCAATCTTTTTTTGATTTAGGTAACTCTCTTAGGCGAGGGTGTAAAACAGCAATTGGTGAAAAAGGTCATGGTACTAAAGTTTACTTGAATAGTGAAAAAATTGAAGTTTGTACTGTTTGTAATGGGGTAAAGTATATTGCAGTGATGGATTCACCAAACAGGAAACTACATAACCGTCAATTACCAGAGGTAATAGTACAAACCGAAACCTGCTCCGAAGAAAATGGAACAACAATTCATATTAGAGGATATAATCATAATCGACGTGGTGAATTTACCCATGCGAAATTAAAAGATTATATCAAGTGGTTTACAAAAATGGGTTCTATTGAGTTGGAATTTGGTATCACTAAATATAAAGATGTTACTTTATTACTTAAAGGGGTCGACGCAGATGAACCGGAACTAATTGAATTTGGACATGTTTTCCCCAAAAATAGCAAGAGTGTTAATGCATTATTCGATGAATATTTGGTCGACGCTCCTAAATGGTATTGTAAAAAAATAGTGCGGAGTGGGAACCTCGAGAATTTTCCTGAAATAAAGTATGACGCAATTTTCTGTGTAGAGGGTACAAAGGTTAAATATGAGTATAACCCGATGATTCGCCGTGCTGGTTATTCTGCGCCTAAAGGAGCATATACGATCCAAGAACGGTACGGTCTTTGGATTTGCAAGGACTATATACCAATTCAAAGGAAAAATGAGTGGATAACACAAAAAGGATCAGAATATACTCGTTTCCATGCATTTATTAACTGTCAGGACTTGAGATTAACTGCAAATAGAAGTTCAGTTGAAAACACTCCATCTGAAATATTGGAAGATTTGAAGAATGCGGTAATAAATATATATAATGAAATAGTAGAAGGGAATGATTGGAGGGATTTAGATTGGCTCGAAAGCCAAGCACAATCTTATAATACTATTGAAAAAGAGAAAAAGGATTTTGCTTGGAGATTGAATCGTATAAAAACTACTAAAATTGCAGATTACAAAGGAATACGTTTAGTTGAGCCAAAACGCGAAAGCGGTGTTTTTTCGTTATTTATGCAGCTTGACACAATAGATAAGGATTTATTTCCTTTTACTATAGTTGACTATGATACACATTCAGGCATTGACGTAATTGTAAAAGCAAAAGATGATTCCACTGCATAAACTCTTTTTTTACAATAGATGTACCTTGACAACT
>DAOOVO010000237.1:0-1829 GCA_035370245.1 Pseudobacteroides sp. | reverse complement strand
TGTGAAAGAAAATACACAAACCAATATGTTTGGCAACGAGAACTTGATAAATCGCAAACAATTGCTTCAAATATTAACCGATAAACAGCGAAAATATTTTGACCCAACAAACAACAAAAACAAGAAAGCTTTAGCGCTCGAGATACGAAATCATAAAATAGATATTCTGATTAACCAACTTGAACTGATGGTGAAAAGCGAAGGGCTTGAGCCTGCACCTGTGAAAGCCAATTACGTGAGCAATAAAAAATTTGTTGAAGCCTGTGAGCTTTATCAAAAAACACAAGGCTGGGTCAAAACCATCGACAAACTCAAATATCTAAAGCAACATCCCGAAAAGCCCTTTAACCACTTCGACTGGAAACTCGATTTCCCTGAAGTACTCAATCCTTATCTTGTGCATGACAAAAGCCAAAGAGGGTTCGATATCGTGATTGGGAATCCGCCGTATATAAAAGAATATACTAACAGAAGCGCTTTTGAAGGAATAAAACGTACTCCCTATTATCAAGGGAAAATGGATATTTGGTATGGATTTGCCTGTACAATGATCGACCTACTAAAAAATAAGGGGATTGAATGTTTTATAGCACAAAATAATTGGATAACAAGCACAGGTGCTTCTATTTTCAGAAATAAGGTGTTGACAGAATGTGAAATTAAAATCTTTACCGATTTTGGAAATTATAAAGTTTTTGAAACTGCAGGTATTCAAACAATGATTTATATCTTTCAAAAATCGACGCCAAGAAAAGAATATTACATAAAATACTCAGTCTTAAGAAATGATAGAATAAACAAATCCGAACTTATTGATTTTTTAAATTTCACAATTCCTAATGATTATTCGGATAAATTTCTTTTCAAGTTAAATCCAAGTACCGTTAAAGGCAAAACATTTACATTCAATAACAATATATCTTCAGAAATCCTTAAAAAAATAAAGACTAAAGGGAATTTGTATTTGACTGAAATGGAAGTGGCTCAAGGTATTGTATTTCCTCAGGACTTTGTAAATAATAAATCAAGAGAAATGCTAATGAAAACAGTAGAAGTTGGTAATGGAATTTTTGCTTTGTCTCAAGATGAATTAAATTCACTAAATCTTGATTCATCTGAAAAAAAATTAATCAAGCCATATTATACAACTGATGAGTTGGACAGATACTACGCTAACCCTAAGAATAAACTTTGGATAATCTATACTGGATCGGAATTTAAAAATCCAAAATCTATGGAGCCATATCCAAATTTAAAAAGACATTTAGACAAGTTTAAAGATGTAATTACGTCGGATAATAAACCTTATGGACTTCATAGAGCAAGAGAAGAAAAAATTTTTAAAGGGGAATCAATCATTGCTCAACGCAAATGTCCTAGCAGACCTTCATTTACATACACTGACTTTGATTGCTATGTTTCAGCAACATTTTATGTAATTCAAACAAGCCGTATCAATATGAAGTATTTAACTGGTTTACTCAATTCAAAATTAATAGAATACTGGCTGCGGAATAAAGGGAAAATGCAAGGGAATAATTTTCAAATTGATAAAGAGCCATTATTGGCAATACCTTTAATTAATGCAGATGAAAAAATTACAAAGCAAATCGAATCGATAGTCGATGCCATTCTCTCTGCCAAAAAGAACAACCCTGCTGCCGATACAGCTAACCTCGAGCAGCAAATCGACCACCTTGTCAATCGCCTCTACGACCTGACGGACGAGGAAATAAGCATCGTAGAAAATAAAAACAGATAAATGCTTTTCATGCCTAACAGGTCTTCGAGACCTGTTAGGCATCCACGCCGAATTGCAATTCTTCGCG
>DAOOVO010000236.1:0-1841 GCA_035370245.1 Pseudobacteroides sp. | reverse complement strand
TCAAAGATCGATATTACCTGTTTTTAACAGGAGTTATTGCAGTGGAATCATATAATAAAAAGCGTAATCTAGTTATATCAATAGATACGGTATGATAAATTTATTTTCCCAACAGTATTGGAGATTGGTTACACAATGATTTTTTGAAATTAATCTTGTATACAATAAACAATTTATATTATAATATCTATGGCTGAAAACACTAGTCATATCAGGTATTATGACCTGGTGATAATAATAACATAAATCTAAAAAATATACATATTTATTTTGAGAGGAGTATAAAAATGAATTTCTTAGAACAAATAAGCCTTAGGGCAAAATCCGATCTTAAAACAATTGTACTACCTGAAAGTTCCGATATCAGAACATTAAAAGCTGCAGCTATGGTTCAGGAGAAGGGCATAGCCAATATAGTTCTTGTGGGTAATCCAGAAGAAATTAAAAAATTAGCAGGGGATCTTGATATCTCAAAGGCGAGAATAGTAGATCCCTTAAATTCTGATAAATTTGACGAATATGCCAATGCGTTTTATGAACTTAGAAAAGCTAAAGGTATGACCATTGAAAAGGCAAGAGAGACTATGAAGGATAACCTTTACTATGGAGTTATGATGGTAAAGATGGGAGAAGCGGACGGAATGGTATCAGGTGCCATCCACTCTACAGCAGATACGTTGAGGCCTGCTCTGCAGATATTGAAGACAGCACCCGGCACGAAACTTGTATCTGCATTTTTTGTTATGGTTGTTCCTGACTGCGAGTATGGTGAAAAAGGTACTTTTGTATATTCAGACAGTGGACTTGTTGAAAATCCTAATGCTGAAGAGTTAGCGGAAATTGCTATTGCATCGGCACAATCATTTAAAGCACTTGTTCAGGCTGAACCGATAGTTGCGATGCTTTCATATTCTACTTATGGAAGTGCAAAGAGTGAGTTGGTTGATAAGGTTGTAAAAGCAACTGCAATAGCTAAGGAAAAGGCACCTCATTTGGCACTTGACGGAGAACTGCAGGCAGATGCGGCAATTGTTCCTTCTATTGGAAGCTCAAAAGCACCTGGAAGCAAAATAGCAGGTAAAGCTAATGTTTTAATATTCCCTGACCTCAATGTAGGTAATATAGCATACAAATTGACTCAGAGGCTTGCAAAGGCTGAAGCTTACGGACCTATTACACAGGGCTTGGCAAGGCCTGTGAACGATTTGTCAAGAGGATGCAGTGCTGAGGATATTGTTGGTGTTGTTGCAATAACTGCAGTTCAAGCACAGAACATGTCTAAATAGAATGCTTATTATAATATTATGTTAGATAAGGAGATTATATACAATGAAAATATTAGTTATTAATACCGGAAGTTCTTCATTAAAATATCAATTGATCGATACTATGAATGAAACAGTATTGGCCAAGGGTAACTGTGACAGGATAGGTATTGAAAATTCATTTATAAAACACACAAAGATGGGAGCCGATGCTGTAGTAATCGAGAAGGATATGGCTAATCACAAGGTTGCTATTCAGCAGGTTCTTAATGTTTTGACAGATAAAGAAATCGGAGTTATTTCAGAAATGTCCGAGATAGCTGCTGTGGGACACAGGGTTGTTCACGGCGGAGAAAAATTTCATGAGTCTGTTATAATTGATGATGAGGTTATGACAGCATTGAGAGCATGTATTGAGTTGGCACCTCTCCACAATCCACCCAATATTATAGGTATTGAGGCATGTAAGGAAGTAATGCCCAATACTCCTATGGTAGCGGTTTTTGATACAGCTTTCCATCAGACCATGCCGAAGCATGCATATTTATATGCTCTACCTTATGAAATATATGAAAA
>DAOOVO010000235.1:0-1847 GCA_035370245.1 Pseudobacteroides sp. | reverse complement strand
CAAAGATCGATATTACCTGTTTTTAACAGGAGTTATTGCAGTGGAATCAATTTTTTATATATTTAGCTTTCATGATAATAGTAATAAACTTGGATGATTTTCTAGGTCGTCCAATTACTTTAATATCCTCATATCCATCTCCCCATAAAACAGGGTAACAATATACCTTTGTGTTAGGTGAAAACTGTTTTGTTCCAATTTTTATCATTTTTTCCTCGCCAAAAAAATGTTTTTCGACAATATTTCCAACTAAACACCATATGAATTCATTCTTGACTTCATCTTTAGATATTTCATCATCAGTAACCTGATAATCTCTAATTTTAATAGTATAGTTTCCTATTCGAAGAACTCTTAGTATCCATTTAATCATTTAATCAACCTCTAAATAAACTCTTCAAAACCTTGCCCTAGCAAACCCGACGCAGGACGCGTCGGAACGCAGGGAATTCCATATATCGTTTGCCATTTGCGGCGTGGATGAATCGGACCCGTTAGAAAGACCCGTAAGCGGCAGCTTGTCTGCCCGGCGATGGAATGTGGTGCGGCATTCTTCATGCTCCTTCTCCAGAGAATTTACTTCATGATTTTCTAGCCCGCACCTTCACTGCCATGCTGCCATGCATTGTTCTCTGATTTGCCACGCCCTCAACGACCAGAGCCCGCACGGATGCGGGCCCTTTAAAATCTATAATGATAATTTTGTAAAATGCATCACAAGATTTGATAATATTCTATTTAACACGCCTCATAATGATTTCTTCCTGCTTGGTTACTTCAGTTTCAATACGTTCTAAAATATCAGTATGCTGCTTATATCCATTAAATAAAGCTTTAACTTTTGGATTAAGTTCATTTTCTAATCTTATAATATCGTTTTTATCTGCCTTTTCATCCAACTTTTTATTTATTTCCTTAAATTGTTCTGTCATTTCAGAATACATCTTTGTAAGCAATTCAAATGATTTATCTTCCATTTATTTCGCACTCCTAGTATATAGTATATATTTTACCATATTTCCTTCAAAATAAATATCAAAAAAATTTTGTTCTTTAGTAAACGTAAAATAGGTTCTTTCCTACTTTAGTTGATTAATGTGTGGCTTCAATCCGTAGTAGTTTTGATTTTAGCAATTCAAAACTACTACGGCCATACATGATACGTTTTACTACCTTTAACTTATTCACACTTCCTTCTGCAAGGCCGTTATTATATGGATAAATTATGCTATTTTTAACTGCATCTAAATCTCTTTTTAATCCTGTTATAAAAGCGTTAACTTCCGTTATTTCTAATTTCTCGGCTTCACAGATCCATGTCTCCAATTTATCCGGCTTTTTCGAAAAAATAATGCCATGAAATTGTTGCAGGATTTCATATGCCATTCCTAAAATCGGATATTTCTTTAAAACCTCTTCATATTGCTTTTGTGTTATACCTTTCACCTTTTCAATATTTCGATAAATCAATTGAATCATCCATTTTCTTGCTATAAATTCATTCTTTCCAGCATCTTTTGATACTACATTCTTCTGATGTTCACGTTCTTTCTGCATAAATACTCTTAATGCAGCAACAGTTCCATTATATCCCTTTGCTCGGATTGTTTCAGTTATTTTCGGATATGTTACTCCTTGTGACCGTAACTCTATAATTTCTTTTTCGAAGTTTTGTAATTTTCCAGGACGCCTATAGTCATAATGTCCATTTATTAAAGAACATTCTTCTGATAAATATTTTCTGATTGTTTGGCTTATATGTCCAGTAACTCTACATATCTCTTCAATTGAAAAGTGATCTTGTCAATATTACTTGACACATTTTTCTCGAACACTTTGTGGTTTTT
>DAOOVO010000234.1:0-1896 GCA_035370245.1 Pseudobacteroides sp. | reverse complement strand
AAGCCTATTTCAAGACTTTTAAGAATTTTTTTGCTATTCAACTGTCAAACTTCCGAGCTTCTTACAAACGAACAATTAAAGCAAGCATTAAAATCACTTGAAGACTAAGTCTATCTGCACATTCTGCTTTTTATTAATATAATATAATTGGTTGTGTTTTTAATAAGGTGGATGTTCATATGAAGATGAGGGTAGTTGCGTATTGCAGAGTATCCACAGATAAAGAAGATCAGCAGAATTCTTTTGAGAGTCAAAAAAGGTATTTTGAAGAATATATAAAAGAAAACAAAAATTGGGGTTTTATTGGTATTTATGCAGATGAAGGCATAAGCGGAACATCTGTTGAAAAAAGAGAAGAATTTAAAAGAATGATTGAAGATGCAGAGAACGGAAAATTTGATTTGGTTCTTACTAAAGAGATTGCCAGATTTGCAAGAAATACTAAGGATAGTCTTGAATATACCCGTAAATTAAAGAAAATGGGCATTGGTGTTTTATTTACAATTGATAATATAAATACATTTGATACTGATGGGGAATTGAGGCTTACAATAATGTCTGCTTTGGCACAGGACGAGAGCAGAAGGACTTCTGAGCGTGTAAAGTGGGGACAGAAGAGGCGAATGGAGCAAGGTGTCGTATTTGGACGAGAGGTATTTGGATATTACTTGGAGAAGGGAGTATTGACTGTTAACCCCGAGGAAGCGGAAGTTGTTAAGATGATTTTTCATAAATATGTTGCTGAGGGTAAAGGAACCCATGTAATTGCCAAAGAACTGTATGAACAAGGAATAACTGCAAAAAGAAACGGCAGGTGGTCAAATACTATGATTCTGAAAATACTGAGGAATGAAAAGTATGTTGGCGACCTGGCCCAAAAAAAGACATATACTCCCGATTACTTGGACCATAAGAAGAAATATAATAAAGGTGAAGAAGAAATCATCTATATCAAAGATCATCATGAAGCAATTATTGACAGAGATACCTGGAATTCTGCACAAGAGGAGCTGAATAAAAGGAGTGCATTAGTAGGACAAAAAAGCAAATACAGCAATAGATACTGGTGCTCAGGCAAGATAATATGCGGTGAATGTAACAGCAAATTTGTAAGCAGAACCAAAAAGCTTAAAAACGGTCAAGAATATAAAGCATGGAGGTGCATTGAGGCCGCAAATCATGGCAGATTGAAAGAAGATATCCATGGAGTACAGGTAGGGTGCAATAATAGAAGTATAAATCATATTGTCTTGGGAATGATTATTAATTTTGTACTGCAATCAATAAACACAAATAAAGAACAGATAATTGAAGAACTATTGCAGGAGATTAAAAAGCTAAACAAGCCTCAAAAAATTATAAGTACAGAAACATTGAAAAATAAATTGATAATGCTTAAAACTAAAAAACAAAAGGTTATTGATTTTATGATAGATGGAATTATTTCAAAAGATGATATGGTGTTAATGAATAGTAAATATGATGCTGAAATTGATGGGATTAAGGCGGAGATTAAAAGAATTGAGCAGATTAATTCGGTAAACAGCAAAAAGCCGGATTACATGCAAATATACATAGATAGAATAAAATCAATAATAAATGAAATGAATGGAACAGATATTGAAGAAGTATATAAAAAGATGGTTGACAAAATATATGTGTTTAGGAAAAACAAGCTTGAAATATATTTATCATGTGTATCGTCGCCTGTAAAAGTAAGATATAGCAGTTCAGGGAGAAACGGAAACTACAAGATTGATTGTAAATTTATTTATTGATCATTGATTGAATTATATTGATTGGAGTATAATGGTATGCACTATTAATATGTGTTGGGGGGTTACTGTAAATCGTCAAATTAAAATAGGTTAAATCGTCAAATTATTTCAGGCAGAT
>DAOOVO010000233.1:0-1897 GCA_035370245.1 Pseudobacteroides sp. | reverse complement strand
GGTATCTATTTTTTCAAAGATCATTTTTCTTACTTACAGGAATGCTCCTTAATATTTGTTTTTATAATTATATTTTTATATATTAAATATTATATTACATATACAAGTAGGTAAATAGTCAAAATATTAATCAGTACTAGAAAAAATAGAAGTTGGCATGACATCCCAATTTACTATATATCCTACCCACGGTACAGTAATCCATGTAGGGTCGTTTACTGACCAATAACTCCAGGTATTATTTTTGCAATATTGGAATGAGTTTTCATTCCAAACATCAGATGTATTATTTAAATGCCCTGAATACAAACCTATTTCAATACCACTCTGTACACAAGTAGATGTACAGGAAAAAGATCCTCTATCAACATAGTCAATATATACATTCCAGCTTGAGGAACTAGTGCGTTGAATTTGATAAGTATGGTTTGTACCTGTAGCAGTTGAAGGGCCTGTAATATTATAAGAACTAAAACTAACAAAATTCCCATTACTATCATATTTCGTATACGACCTAAAAAATCCGTTTACATAATTTCCGTTCTCATATCCATTCCTAAATCCAGTACAAATTGTGCTATTTGTAGGGCCAACATGGACCCATTGAGCATGTGCGATAATTTCACCACCTGCTATTGCACTTAGTGGTCTAGTAATAGCTTGATAAAAAGAACCTGTGACATTAGCACCAGAATTAATATTATTAATTGCATAGCCTTTATCAGCTGAAGCTATAACTGCAGATGTAATAAAAGTAAAGCTTAAAATCAACATACTAAATAGTATTCTTAACTTACTCATTAGTATAAGCCTCCTTATGTATTTTATATTTTATCCAATTACTTACTAAATAGAACTTAAACTCTGTGTTTGTATAACTTTAATTGTAAAACAATGAATTTGTAATGTACATTACCATTTTATTATAACTTATATCTACTTCAAATTTTGTAGAATTTTGTCATTATGCGGAAATTATTATGTTAATATATAAACCTAGTATTATCCATGTAATTAAAATCATATCACGAGTACCTTTGCTTTTTACCAAATCCTCATGAAAAACTAATATCAAATCAGGCTTTTCCATCTTAAGCATCTGGGCGTTCCTTATAGTCTTGGCACTGATACTCAACATACCTGATTCCACACTGAAGAGCATGGAATTTTGGGATAATTTCGCTGAATCTCTTTTGATGTTTTGATGTATTATCACTATTTATATATAATTGATTTTGAGAGGTTTTTACAGAGTGCTGCCAGAGATTATGGTAGCTCAGTTTATCAGTTTAGATTGGTATTTTTCATCCTGTATATTTTCAAGAAGCATTGATATAGCTGTATTTGCAGTTTCTGGCTTTAGTGCAAAGGCTTGTATTGTTTACAGGCTTTTTCAGTAAATCTGAATGTTCTACATATGAAGGTTTTAGTGTAATTTTAAGATTACTTGAAGAAACCTTACGGAGCAAAACCTGGGAAAACAAATCCCCTCCATCTTTTAGAAAGGCTGACGGAGGTGGGCTTTAGAATCTTTGCAATCGCTTTCAAGTTCAAGGATAGTTCCTTTGGGTTTGTCTTGCAGCGTCAGGACAGGGAAAATGTACTGCAAAAGCTTTTATGGTACATTTTCCCTGTCCTTGTGAAAATTTTATACAGCCGTTCGGCACTTTCAGCTTGGAGTTAATTTGAGTCAACAAATTCTTCTTTTACAAGAGCAGGAGTAAGTTTATCAATTTCAGCATCTTTTATAAACAATATATTAGCAATATAAACCAGATTATTAAGGTTTATAGGAATAGAAGCATGTTTATCTATAATTTTTGAAAATAGTTCTTCCTTGTCAATGCGTATTCCGGAACATCCGGACGGCTATTCCGGAGGCATCCGGACACTAAAC
>DAOOVO010000232.1:0-1905 GCA_035370245.1 Pseudobacteroides sp. | reverse complement strand
TTCAGAGCAATATTATGACCATCCATGAATATCAACTTTTAA
Source organism: Pseudobacteroides sp. (assembly GCA_035370245.1). Lineage (GTDB taxonomy): Bacteria > Bacillota > Clostridia > Acetivibrionales > DSM-2933 > Pseudobacteroides. The sequence goes on along the minus strand of DAOOVO010000232.1, from coordinate 1,863 downwards.
AGGCGAATACTCAATTACTAACTTTACCAATTTCCCATAACAATTATCCATATAGTCTCCATAATTGAAATTATATTCATTATTATTAATCGACATAAGTACTTCCCATCCTTCTTTTCTGATGGCTTTTTTCAAAACAGTCTTGTCATTTTCTATTTCTCCTATTAGTTTTACTATATTTTGTTGTTCTGACAAAGCCAATTTTTTGCTCACACTGTCAGAATGTTCTATAAAATTTTCATCTCTTATGTTATTGCTTTTTATAGTTCCAAACATTGATTCAATATAACCATCAGAACTCAACTTAAAGAAGTAGGTATTACTTGTCATTCCTATTGGAAAAATTGCTATATTGACAATTTTAATTTCATTACCCTTAGGATAATCTTGATTCATATATTTTTCATCCTATTTTATATTTAAGATTTAAATACTATAAAGTCAGAACTGTGAAATTTTTATAAATATAACCGCTTACTAATCCTTTGCTATTATAAAATGAATATTTTCGATAACTTTGATTGCATACTTCCATTGTGTCTTTTCCTTATAAATTTAGACCATCTCCAGTTGCAAATTTAGTTCTTTAAATTTCAATAAAAAACTCATCTGATTTTTTTAAGATTTCCACATATTTTTTCTTCGGATGATTTTCATCGAGTTCCTCACAAGCAACAATATTTTTATCTTTATCATATTTTACATATTCTAATCTTTCTCCTTGATAATAGTAACTAATACTTTCAATATTACCTTCTCTATAATACTCTATCATTTTACCATGAATAACACCGTTTTCCATGTTCATTTCACTTTTCACATTTCCATTATTGTAAAAAAACTTGCAAAATCCATTCCTCACTCCTTTTTTATAATAGCAATAATACCACAAATCACCATTGTGTTGTAACTCGTACGTTAACCCGGTAAATAATACTTGCTCACAATCATCATCAGATGTATCATATCTAACATAAGTACCATCAGATGTAAATGTTAATTTATTAAAATCAATGCCATTTTCAAGTATATAAGTATATAACTTTTCATCTACATTCATATATTTCACCTTCTTTTTTTATTAATCAAAATCATCGGATAAAAATTTTACTCCTTTTGTTATATAAGCACAATGATCACATCTTTCAAATGGTGAACCTCCGGAAATATCCTTACTTAACTTGTAGTTAGTTAATACAAATCCTTTAAATTCTGATAATTGAGCATCAGGTCTCCTTTGCAATGCTTTGTTTAAAGCAAATACTTCTGCATGTGAACCTGCTGCAAGTGTCCTTGTATAACCTTTTTTAATATCTTCTGGCATATTATCAATGCGGTCTTTTATAATAGGGTGTATGCCAATTGAACTAGTTTCTGGTGTTCTTCCTAACGGATCGTTAATTGCAAAAAATATTTTTCCTGTTTTAGTATCATATATACCTGCAATCGCGGGACCTAATTCATTTTTTGATATAGTAGATTTCTTAGGATTGTCTTTACTCCAACACTTTTGTAATCTTTCATACATTTTATATGTTTTTGATATTAAGTATTCATCTTCATTAAAATTTTCCTCAAACATATTTGATTTACCGCTACAAGCACTACTATACCCACTAGGGTCGACATACTTAACAGGGTTATTCTGTACATATGCATACAGATTCAGTCCATCGCCTCTATATGTGTCCTCCTGTGTAAACCTCCCTATAACAGGGTTATAGAATCTTGCCCTTAGGTAATACTGGCCTGTTACCGGGTCGAATTGCTCACCGGCATATCTGAATCTGTTATGTACTTTCTCCACTGCCTCAACGGTATTACCGAAGGCATCATATTTGTATCTGTTTACTATCTCGCCTC
>DAOOVO010000231.1:0-1925 GCA_035370245.1 Pseudobacteroides sp. | reverse complement strand
GAGAACCTAACTTAGAAAATTAAAAAATTTGTCTTGACAATGGGGAGCATTATACCTTCCGGCGTAGTATATTGAATATTAGGTTTTAAAGCTTTCCTTCTTCCGTCTTTAGTAAAATGTTCACCATATTCTACAACAGTTATATTACTATTATCTTGATTGTTCTTTTGTTTTTCAAGTTTTTCGGTAAAACTCGTAGCAGTTTTTACAGTATTTGGTTTTTGTTTAATTGTTTCCGGACTTTGTGTTTGTTCTTCTAATTCAGGTACAGGGTTTGAATCTGTTTTATTTGTTACAGTTGCTGTATTAAATACTTCGTTAGGTGCCTCAACTTCAATATCTTTTGCATAAAATTGCCGAACATGAATTGTAAATATTCCTACGCCTTCTTCATTGGAATATTCTTCTGAATAGTTTACCACAAATGCTTTGGAAAAAGTAACTTTCCTTAACAACCCGCCTGATTTATAATGTTCTACAGTAATTTCTTTATAACAATCCGGATTAGATGCCGGAAGTAGTGCCCAGTTATAAAGCCCCACAGTACTTTCTTCCGTATCAATATAACCGGTAATTTTAATAGAATTTCTGTTATTAGTATCTTTACTGCTGTAATCATTAGATTGTAAAGTGTAAAATTGAACATCGTTAATAGATTTTTCTAAAACGGCACCATCTGAAATAGTAACTTTATAAGACATTTTAACCCTCCTTTTCAAATAATTATATCATAAATATATTGTTTTATGTTATAATAAAAATAGAAAAATTTGTGAGGTGAATAATTATAGTAAAAGTATTAAAAAATCAAGATACTGAATCAATAATCCAAAAAGAAAAACCGAGCTGGAAGGAAATTAAAAAAGAAATAAAAAGAGAAATAATCGATAATCAAAAAGAATTAAGTAGTAAAAGTAAATTTATAGTAATGAAGTATAGTGATTATGTTTGTTTGTCAGTGGTAAAATTTAATTATTATTGACAACAACAGCCTGAGGATGCTGAGATTAGGAAAATGAAAAAGGAATTAGATGATCTCCAGGAGAAAAATGCGATATTAAAAAAAGCTATACGCATCTTCACAAAGCCAGGGAACTAAGATATCAATTTGTATATGATCACCGCTTCGAGTTTTCTGTGCAGAAGATGTGTGAGGTTTTAGGATTGTCGGGAAGCGGATACTATGACTGGGTAAACAGGCCAGAAAGTGAGAAAGAGAAAGAAGATAAAAAGTTACTGAAAGAAATCAAAAGAGTGCATAAGGAGAGCCATGAAACATATGGAGTGAGAAGGGTAGCGGCTCAGCTTAACAAGGAAGGTATTTCTTGCGGAAAGACAAGAGTGGGAAGGCTTATGAGGGAAAACAACATATACTGTAAGACAAGAAAAAAGTATAAGGCAACAACGAATTCGAAGCATAATTATCCAATAGCACCCAACCTTCTTGAACAGGATTTTGAAGCAGAAAAACCAGACGAAAAATATGTTGGAGATATAACATATGTATGGACAGACGAAGGCTGGCTGTACCTTGCAGGGGTAGAAGACTTATTTAATAGAGAGGTAATTGGTTGGAAGATATCTGAGAGGATGACAGTGGATATTACGATTTCAGCAATGGAGATGGCAATAGGAAGAAGAACTCCGAAAGAAGGTTTGATATTTCACTCGGACAGAGGTAGCCAGTATGCAGCAAATGCGTACAGAGAGTTATTAAAGAAATATGGAATAAGACAGAGCATGAGCCGCAAAGGGAACTGTTATGATAATGCATGTGCTGAATCATTTTTCTCAAGTTTGAAGAAGGATGTAATATATGGAGCCTGCTTCAAGACGAGAGAAGAGGCCAGAAAGACGATAATTAACTACATAGAAGGATTTTATAACTCAAGGCGTTTGCATTCATCACTAGGATATAAATCTCC
>DAOOVO010000230.1:0-1963 GCA_035370245.1 Pseudobacteroides sp. | reverse complement strand
AAACCCACAAATTGTACGAGAAAAATGTGTCAAGTAATATTGACAATATCAGATTTTAATATGGATAAGGCTATTAACATTGCAGATATAGTTATCATGGCAAAATACTTCAATAAAACATCCAATGATTACAACGACCAATAAACCCATATTGCACCACAGATTTACATAATCAAAAGGCCGGTATCAACCTAATCATGGTTTATATCGGCCTTCTTGCATTAACCTACTAATATTAATTCAATTTATTAATATGTATAGTTGAATTTTAATGAAATCCTGATAACGTCTGACATATTTACTGTTCCATCATTGTTTATATCACATTTTTTATTGTAATTGGGAGATGTTGAAGTTTCATTAAAGCATGCGGCAATAAGTACAACATCCGCCATATTGACAGCTCTATCTCCATTTATATCTTCAGGAATGCCAACCGGTGTCGGTGTGTTTGTCGGGCCTGGAGTTATAATTCTCGGTGACGAATTACCTGAAAATATTATTCCAGGCTGAACTATATCGTAATAAGTTATTTGATCTGCGTTATAATCATATAATGCTGTTCCTTCAAATCCACTCGGCAATATTTTTGTACCTTTGAAGTAGATTTCAGTAGGAATTGCTCTTAATACTCTGAACTTTATTTCTGCAATAGTACCTGTTGTTTCAATTTGTCCGGAGTTTTTGTATGACTCAAGCTGAACATATGATCTACCAAAACTCAAAATGCCTATATCAATATCATGGAAAACCAGGTCAAAAGGAGTATATTTGGTATTAGTAAGCAATTCACCCCGCTCAACAATAGTTAAATTTGTATAAGGAAGATATGTATCACCAAATGGAATTACTGGTTGCAGAACTGATGGATCATATTTCAAGTTTACCTGATAGCCCGCAAAATTTTTAATGTTTTTTATACTTAATTTTGCAACAATTATATCACCCTGATCAGCTGTTGTCTTGTCAACACTAAGAGTAAAAGTACCTTTTTCAACTGTATCGGCAGCCGATGAGTTCATTGCAGGTATAGATGCTAAAATAACTCCCATCGTCAAAAGTAAAGATACAGCCTTCTTTACTTTATTTCTAATTGCTTTTGCTTTCTTCATTTTTATTCCCCTTTCTAGTTAAGTAAAATTATTAAATACCATTAATCTTTTACATGTATCTTTCGCAAATTTAAGTAAAGCGTTTGTTATCTTGTTCTGCTAAATGTAAGATTAATAATGTATTTAATGTAGAATAGATTAACATTCCAATTGAATTAATTTTGAATTATAAAACGAATAATATTTGAGACACAAAAATTGGCGAAGGCTCTAAAATGATATATATGATCGGAAATATAATTTTACATAAACAACGAATATAAAAAATTGAATAGAAAAGTTAATTTGTAAATATGCAAAATATGTAAAATATCTATAATATCTATAATATAAAAATATCTATAATAAATATGTGATTGCTCCACACTAATGATTTTATGTTAAAGCCATTGCCTATTCCAAGTTACGTATCCCCTCCTCCCTACATAGTCACGCAAAAAAATAACTTCCCTATTATCGGTCTTCCTCGCTTAACCTCATGAACATACAAAACGGGAAGTGCTATTTAATCATGACTTATTAAAAACTCAGCGTACACCTAACTTTTACCCTCCTATTCTCTCTAGATTCATAGTATAAAAAAACATTAATATCTAACTATATTATAACCGACAAATGTTAATTAGTAAATTTTTTTCTATTTCACACCTTATTCTATATTAAATATGTCATTACTCTTAATATTACATTTAGAAGAGCAAAATAACGATAAATGTAAAAAATAGTATTTAATATAATTTGATATTAATTCTTCTTTAATATTTGACGATATTCGTATTGGTTTCTATATAATTGTATATATGATTCCACTGCATAAACTCTTTTTTTACAATAGATGTACCTTGACAACT
>DAOOVO010000229.1:0-1973 GCA_035370245.1 Pseudobacteroides sp. | reverse complement strand
AAACCCACAAATTGTACGAGAAAAATGTGTCAAGTAATATTGACAATATCATTTAATACAGGAGCATAATTACAATAGTTTTTGTAAACTACGGCAACTTAAAATTTCTTGCTAAAGAAGGATTTACATAAAATCCTAATACACAAAATTATTTACACTCCCGAATCTAATTTTATCTTACTCAATTACTCTTTTTACCGGAATTAACTTTTTATAATTGCTGTAGAGTTAGTAAAAATATCTAACAAATACCCTATTATTACTATTAACAGCTTTATCCAAAATATCACATATATCCTCACATATAGGCTGTAAACTATCATCATCTAAATTGCTTTTTACATATAACATTTGAGATAATGAAATATCTAAATCATCCATTTCCCAAGGATCTGGCGATAATTCTTTCCATGGAAAATCTATATTTTGATGATATGCTAAACCCACATACATTCCATCTTCATTTAATGGAATTTCATCTAATATACTATCAAAATCTCCTGCCCACATTTCTATCTTTTTTAATATATCCTGTGAATCTTTTTCTTGTAATATAATTTCAACAAATGCCTCTCCCATATCCTTATAAGGCTCAGAATAGTCTTTGTATTCCATATATAATTTTCCTTTCTAATCAGAAATATAATGTCCCCATTTAAGCATATCTAACTGTTCTTGAGTAGCTGTATTCTTTAAATATGCTTTATGTGCCGCTTTCCAATCTTTCATAGAAACATAATACGGGGATGAATTTTCGGGACATACCAAAACCTCTTTCACAGCTGGATAACCCTGAATTTTTTCACCCGTTATCGGATCTTTCCCCCCCGCAAAACCAGGCTTTATTCTATCTACTCGCCAATTAGGAGGTGTTTTCGGAGCATTAGGCGTTGCAGTATGCCAACGAACCTCATAATTATATGTTCCATCGTTCCATTTATAAACAATCTGATCATATCCCTTTGACGTATATTCTAGAAGGGGAATCACATTTTCGGGTATAGGAATTGGGCTTTTTTTCTTAAGTGCTTCTGCAACTATTAATTGTTCAGAATCTGATAAATCATGCAATTTTATTTTTTCTGAAGTTAAATCCGAAATTAATTCATCAACAGAAACATTACTTGTTCCCTTACTTCCCTTAAATATAGCCTGATGTGTAGTATTCCTTTTTTGTGTACTTTCATGTACACTTTTTTGCCCTTGTGAAAAGACTTCCTCTTCCGATATACTATCATCTACTGACTTCGTTTTTGATGGCACATCTGTCGCACTTGAACATTCAATGTTTGTTCCAATAAATTCATTTATTACCATCATAAAATGCCCAATATAATCATAAATTGTAAAATCCTCAAAATATTCAACAATAAATGCTTTTTTAAAACAAACTTTTCTTACAAGTTTACCTTCTTTTGTCTCTTCCACAACAACCTTCTTATATGCCCTACTACTATTCGAATCAATCAGTGCCCACTGATATAGACCTATAGTTTGCTCGCCTGCACCTATCTTTCCTTTGATAGTCATCTTATTTCTACACTTTAACCTGTTAGAAAATTTATTATCTGATGGAGGATTGACAATAAAAGATACAGATTCTACACATTCTTCAAGAATAATTTCATCATCAATTGATATCCTATAAGACATAATTCAATCATCCTTGTGAGGCATATAATAAAGAAATAGTAAAATGCAACTTGCCTATTATTATACAAATTGGATTTTTATGTTATTAAACTATCATAAATATAATCTATTGTCAATATTCGACTAATTCAATAATTCAAATAATATTTCTTAATCATAATGATGCATTGACACAATATTTGCTTATTGTTATTCTATAATAAATGTTAAAATTTTGCATAATTAAATTATAATAATATATTTAATTGACTTGAAGCATGGGGTGAACATATGTACTGGAAAAGTACGGATATATCCAAAACCGATTTGGAAAGACTGAG
>DAOOVO010000228.1:0-1985 GCA_035370245.1 Pseudobacteroides sp. | reverse complement strand
GTTTAATGTATGGGCAGGTCGTGACCTGCCCGCGACCTTTACCCTCAGCAGGGTCAGGCTTTCCGCTTGTATCTCCTGCGGAGATATCGCTTCAATCGCTCACGCGGTGTATAATAAATTTATTGCTGATTCAACGGACTGGTGTTTTCAAAGAACTTAACGTTTATTGCTTACATAAAATGTTTCTGGTTTAATACAATTCACTCTTACCCGCACTGGCCGGGATATCAGGTTCCGTTATCGGAACCGGTTTGTTTAGAACGGGCTTATTATGCCTGAACAGATCACTGTACACCAAGCGGCTGGTTTTTTATCTCCTCATCAGAAATTTCATCACTTTCTTTAATATTACCTAAACACCCCTGAACAGTACAATCATACTCATTTCTACCAGAAGTACAGAAATCATAATAATTAATTCCATCATTTAATTGATCACTCCCTCTTTGAGGATTATATTTATGCGAATCTTCAAAAAACCATATCAGATCTTTTGATCCCTTATATAATGGATGTTCTAAATTCATAACTTCAAAGATACGTTTTTTAGTGCCATAAATCATTTCATATTTATATTCTGATATCTTGTTAATATCAACATCAAAAACTTTATCTGTAACAGTAAAATATATCCTGCCCTTTTTCAGATTGTCAGATATCTCGATGCAGTAACCCATAGAAGGTTTAAGGTCTGTACTTAAAAAATTCTTCATATTTTCAATATCGTCGCCTTTCATATACCAAATACCACCAATATCCCCAGATCCCCTATTTACCGACAGCATATCTTTATATTTCACCTTTCTTTCACTTATCGTCTGATGAAACTTTTTATCCTCCTCCTGCATCTTAAGGAATATCTCTTCTTTTGATTTATGCTCCTTTTGCTGCACTGGTTCCTTCTTTTCGCAACCAATAAAAACCATGATCAATATTAAAAAGCAAATTTTACTATTCATTTTATATAATCTCCTTGTTTAATTTTTTTCCTGTGTTATTCTATAGACTCTCGAAAAATCAACTTCTTCAATTTTACCTTGTCGATTATGATCATAATCACGCCAAATTCCATCATCCCCTTTTTTAATTATACTGTAATGATTAGGACCACCTGTTGAATTTTTATTTTTTTTCCATATCATTGCAATTCCATTTGAATTTTCAGATAATCGTTCACTAATTTCTGATTTATCAATCGGTTTATAGATCGGATTACTATTAGTTCCAACATTCTTATCAAGTTTACCATCTAGATCAAGACCATATTGCTTTGCCCAATAACCACCTCCTGCTCCAAAATAAGCATTAGCATTTCCATTTTTATTTACTGAGCCAATCCGTCCTATATTTAGCTCATCCTGGTAAAAGTCCTTGAAAGTTCTGTCTTCCTTCCCTACTGCTGTTCCATATTCCCAGTATGCTTCAACATTACATAGACTTCTTGCTGTTGTATTAACAAGTGACGTCATATTTTCAGTCATCACATAATCATGTATTGCATTTAGCCGATCCAGACTATTATTTGCAATTATCGAAGCATTTGCGTACTTCTCAACCTGTTTATATAATACTTTTTCTTTATCACTTAAGCTACTTAAATCAACTTCATGATCTCCAAATCGTTCACCATTAGGGTCTAACTGAGACCAGAATTTCTCAGCTTTTTTCTCTAATCCCAGCTTCGTTTCTTCGAGTTCACTAATTGTATTCATCATATTAGAGTCATCTTCTCTTATTTCAGTAAAGACCTTAGTAAGAGTATTTTTTAATTCAGGAGAATTCTGTCCCATCTTTGAAGGATCAGTAATATCTGCCAGTTTATCTTTAGATTTTTCAGTATTATCAGAATCACCAGACATATTGTCACTCGACTCTCCAGCTCCCACCCCTTCAGCATATGGGATATCATTTTTAAATAGAAGTTTTTCAGCAAGCCTGTCTACCCTCTCATCCTGATTCTCCCATGTAAGCCCATCGCCAGCATT
>DAOOVO010000227.1:0-1997 GCA_035370245.1 Pseudobacteroides sp. | reverse complement strand
CTTTTAGCCTATTTGTTCTAAGTATTCATGTCAAGTATTATTATACAACATCAAAATGATGAACAGAGCCCAAAACAGGAATACAAGAAGACTCTCAAGGGCTAAATTTCCACAACATAAGACCATAGAAGAATTTAATTTTTCTTATCAGCCAAGTATAAATAAACAGTCAATTTACAACTTAGGAACCTGTGAATTTATACGCAAGAAAGAAAATATAGCATTTATAGGCCCGCCTGGAACTGGTAAAACTCACTTGGCCATAGCAATTGGTGTTAAAGCAGTAATACAAGGGTATTCGGTTCTATTCACAACATTAAACGATATGTTGGAAGATCTGTATATGTCAAGGGCAGATAATTCATTTCAACAAAAGTTGCGTAAATATACACACCCTGATTTGTTGATTTTGGATGAACTTGGATTGAAAAAATTAAATCAGACAAGTGTAGATGACTTTTATGAAGTCATCTCTAAAAAATATGAACGCAACTCAATAATTGTAACTTCAAACAAAACCTTTGAGGAATGGGGCAGAATTTTATTCGACCCGGTCCTTGCCTCTGCCATTTTGGACAGGTTTGTACATCACTGTAATTTCGTAAATATCACGGGAGACAGTTACAGAATGCGGGAAAGAGAAGGTTTATTCCAGCATACAGGAAAACGAGACATACCAAGAAAAATCAAGAACACTGAAACAGATGTTATTGAAGGATCAGAAGAAGCATAACGTACAAGGAACAAATTAACGTCAGTAACTGATCCCTTTTTTCCGTCATTAATAATAAATGTTTCAAATTATCCGTCAAACAAAAAATTAATTTCATAATTTCAAATGAGGTATCAACATGGATAAACATAAAATAATTAAGGCCCGTAGGGCAAATATAGAACAATACCTTAAAGGTAAGGGTGAAGTACTTTTAAAGGAGGGCAGGCAATACAAGGTGAAAGAGCATTCTGGATTAGTTGTATCAGGTAATAAGTGGTACAATCATACTATATTGAAAGGAGGAAACACGCTTGATTACCTTATAGAAGTAGAAGGAATTTCATTTAAGAATGCAGTAGAAATTCTTTCACTTCAAAACTTAGATGCTGTGCAAATGGACAATAAATCAAATATTCGAAACATAGTCATTCCTGGTCGAAATACAAATGATAAAAGGGTTATAGCATACCTTGTAAAAACTAGAGGTATAAAAGTAGAAATTATCCTTCCTCTACTAAAACAAGGACGCATTTATGAAGCCACAGGCTCACATAATTGTGTATTTACAGGCATTGATGAGTATAACATGGTCAGATATGTAATACAAAGATCTACATTACCCGGCAATAAAATCAAGTTTGAGGCTGAAGGTTCAGACAAAAAGTATTCATTTAGTTTGTCGGGTACATGTGATAGTGTCTACATATTCGAAAGTCCAATCGATTTGCTTAGCTATCTTACCATCAGGAATGAAACGGCTATACAAAATTCACATATGCTTTCATTAGGTGGTGTTACGGATATTGGACTTGAATACTACTTAGGTAGAAATCCAAACATCATCAATTTGGTATTTTGCCTTGATAATGATAAGACTGGTAACGATGCATATTGCAAATATAACAAAAAATATTCAACAAGGGTTAAAAGTTTATAGGCATTTGCCTAATAAAAGGACTGGAACCAGGTTCTTTTATCCATAAACAGTAACATAATAAACTAAAGCATAAAGTAACATTTTTTTATTTATTCTTTCCCCACCCCGCTTTTTATAACAGGATATTTCGACCATACAAACTAATAACGGGCTCAGGAATATCTATTTCTTGGCCCGTTTTTTAGTGCCTGAAATATATTAAAACAATATGTTCATTTTTTACAAGTTTAATTTTAAGCTAACTGAGTACTTTTCTCCGATATTTTTGTAACTTTTTTATTGACAACAACACTGCGGCATTCATAGGATTCACGGTAATAGTCAATAACCCTTACTTTTGCTGGT
>DAOOVO010000226.1:0-2113 GCA_035370245.1 Pseudobacteroides sp. | reverse complement strand
AGTATGATGCATTTGGCAATACTGTTGAGGCTGTTGAGAATGTGAAGAATAGGTTTAGGTATGCAGGGGAGCAATTTGATCAGGTTACAGGGCAATATTATCTTAGGGCTAGATTCTATAATCCGGTTGTGGGTAGATTTACGCAGGAGGATACCTACAAAGGTGATGGGCTGAATCTGTACGCTTATGTAAGCAACAATCCAATCAACTACGTTGACCCAACAGGCCATTGGGGTGATGAAGTTCATAGAGGTGTAACTGAAAGTATAGCTTCTAATTTACTAGAAAATCCAGACTATGGAGAAATTGTTGGAAAAGCTGATGCTGGTGTTGACTCAAACCCATTGACGAGTCCTTTTTCTAAAGTAACACAGCACTGGCATTTTGACCATAACAAAGGAATTGGTGTAGATACAAGGCAACTTCATTTTGAAGAATACTATAAAAAGTCTGTTGATACATGGAATAATGCAGAAAAAGATTTTGCCAACAATGTAACAAATATTGAAAATTCATCTTCTTATAAGTTGAAAAAAACTTTTATGGGTGAAGAGAAAGCAAAAAATAGTTGTTTGCAAAGCTTAATGGAGGAAAGAGAAAAACAGCGTAAAAAAGCACTTAAACAGTTAGGTATAGCGTTACATCCATATCAGGATATTGATGCACATATGGATTGGGATACTGGTCCGCTTGGTATTATTCCTCATCATGCTAACAGTGGGTATGATAAAATCAAGATTTTTGATGATCCGAGGTATGATCTTGTAAAAAATCTGGAAAATGGTGGCTATGATCCGGTAGATTCTGAAGATGACCATGGAAGTGAAAGGTTTAAGAGAACAAAACAAAAGACTGAAGATGCTATTAAACAGTTTATGAAGGATGTTAATTATTGTGCAACTAAAAGCCAGACATTTTAGATAAATTTATGATAAGTATCAAGGGGGATTTATGGTATTTCGACATGGATTGATAAGCTTTTTAATTATGATAGTTACATCTTTAATTTTAATTATGATAGGAATTGTACTTTTGGCTAAGTACAGAAACGGGGTTAATATAGTAAGGGTTTTAAACGTTTTATTGATTTTAGTTGGACTAATTATAATACTTTTTTCAAAAAAAATATGCCTTAGAAACGTGAGATTGAAAGGTGATATAGTTATGACTCCATTGAGTGAAATACATATATCACAAAATGTAGAAAGCATTAAAGGTGTTTTTGAAGATATTGAGTCATTGAAGGATTTTAAAGTTAGTACTACCAGTGGTGTTAATAATGCTGGAATTACTGAAATGTTAACAGGAACTGATGATAAAGGATCGCACCTTGAGGTAAAGATATTAGTATTTGATAGTGCAGAGAGTGCTTTCAAGTCATATAATTCCAGATACAAATCTTATTCTAAAGATTATGGTATTATGGAAAAAGGAGGGGTAGAAAACAACAGATACTTTATAACATATATAAACCAATTAAGGGCAAGTCCTGAGTCATTGTACGAACTGATGGATTCATATATGGTGTATTTGTATTTTCAGAAAAGCAATATTGTGATTTCTTTTTGGGAAATGAGAGGACAAAGTGAAAGTAAAATAGAAAAGTATATCAATTTGTTGGCAAATAGGCTGTCCAAGTTGGAATTATAATTAAATAACAATTTGAAAGGTCGGATTTATGGGATTTCAACATGGATTAAGAAGCTTATTAATAATAAGAATTAATGTATTTATCGACATCACTTTCGTGTTGTGCAATCCTTTCAGTATAATAGGCTTTTTCTTCCTCCGAATCGGGGGATAGAGCATAACCGAATATATTTACCCTTGACTGTTGAAAATGTGAACTTATTCTTTCCACTAGTTCTAATGCCTTGGCAGAGTTGGTGTATTCATTTGCATATGAATCTTGAACGTTTTTAAGATTGTAAATTCCGACAACTCCTATAATGCATGATATGACTGTAATAATGAAAAAACCAATAATAATTCTAACTCCTATCTTTAAATTACCAAACCATTTAAACATAAAAATGCCTCCCTTTTTGTATTAAATTAATTTATGATTCCACTGCATAAACTCTTTTTTTACAATAGATGTACCTTGACAACT
>DAOOVO010000225.1:0-2162 GCA_035370245.1 Pseudobacteroides sp. | reverse complement strand
TTTAGCTGGGTACTTTTCTCCGTCAAAAGTGGATACTTTTATTATGCCGGTGACAAGCCTGCAATAAAAAACAGGTCAATATCCCTTAATCTTCCGCATAACTGCGTAGTCATAGGTCTACAGGAATACGTTCTAGTCATTACCCCGATACTTTTAAAGCGATATTATCTATATAAAAGGGTATCAAGCCGATTCGGCAAGAAAACCCCTGATAGCTTCAACAAACCTGCTTCCATACTTTTTTAACTTAGCATTACCAACACCGGAAACATCCTTCATGGCTTCCAAATCAACTGGCAACTTTGAAACCATGTCTTTTAAAGTGGTATCATGGAAAATGATATAAAGCGGTAATTTTTCCTCTTTGGCTATCTGCTTTCTGAGTGCAGCCTTTGAAACAACAAATCCTGTGAAATATCCAAAACCTCTGGATCCTAACCTTGGGAAACCTGGCTATGTATCTGAGGTTAGTGATTTTTTGACAGGTAGCATGAAAATACCATGTAATGTATTTATACCAAAGTCTAAAAGAACAGAGTTGGGAAAATATGCTTGGGAGGAAGACTGATGAAAGTTGGAAAACATACATCATTTATGATCGATTTTATTTCTGATTTTGTTGATGGTAAATTAGATCGATATTTTTTTGATTTGGACTACTCTGCCTATGTAATAGAACATTTTCCCCATATGGAACTTGAAAACAGCAGATTAGCAGACAGATTTGCATATACAATAGATCGAGCATATGAGCGTGGAACTAATCTTTGTCTACCAGATGAAGAGTTTAGGCTTGAAATTGCCCATGCTTTTAATGAATGGTTAGGCAGGTCTATCGTCTGACAGTATTTGACGCTTACGAAGTTGTTACAAATTTCATTATTCAATAACATTTTCAACCCAGATATTTTACTGAAATAATCCTTTACAAGAGAAACTACTGCATTTATTCCATCATTATATGTTTTGATTATTGTTGCTTCATCCATTCATCACACCACCCATTCAACCTTTGATACTATTATATTGGTTGAATAGTCGGTATTTCATTGATAAAATATTACCAGATGTTTATTGCGGCATTTTGTCAATGGCTGAGCAGGAAGTGTGGGTATTATTCCCATTACTTCCGTTTCACTTTTTGGCTGATTGGTTTATTTAAAAGTAGAGGTTGTTTTTATGAGGTTGGTTATTGGTTCAGGAGAGGCAATTTCTGCAAGTCTGCACTTTAAGGTTGCAGGATTTTCCATTGAGCTTGCTTACTGGTTATGAGTTATGAGTTATGAAGTTATGAAAAATATTAAAATATGAAAAGCTTTAGATAAAGAAAATTCCAGCAATCATAATTAATTATATTGATTGCCGGAATAATTAATATCGCTATTCAATTTAGTAATTGTACACCCTTTTCTTGGTAAATGATCAATAGATATCTATACTAAATTGTCATGTCTTTTTCTTACTCTAAAATAAAAGTTGCTAAATAATTTAGAAGTCACTCGACTCAGAATACTCTATATCCTCTTCCCCTAATTCTTCTCCTTTTTGCTTTACCAACTCCATAAAGTACTGAAGTGTATTTTCAAGGGCTTCGTCAATGGAATTACCATAACCTATTCCACCTTCAGGCGAACCATCAAAATCACTTTTTACTCTTAAATTAGTATACCCTGTATACTTTCCATTTAAATCTTGAAATACCTTTACCTTAAACTTTGCATACGGAACCGTCGGAATAGCCCAAACATCAAACTCAGCTACGCATTTATCTATCCTTGATATTCCTTTAATATCAATTTTATTCCAATCCATATTTCATACTCCTTTACTGACTACCAAATGATATAATTTTTCCATCTGGTGTCATGTCAATATACCTCCCATTTTTATAATATCTTGTTACATCTGGTGTATCTCCACTAATACTAGCTTTTCTAGCACCCTTTAAGTTTTTGGCAAACTCTTCTGCTTTTCTCATATATTGTTCAGGGGATAAAGCTCCAACTTCATCTTTATGCTTCATATAGTGTTTTATAAATGACTGTTCCGCATTGTCAAAACCACCTTTATGCCATTTTGAAAGATTAACATTACTAAGATCAATCTTACACATATTATGCACTAAAACGCTTTTATCAGATACATAATAAGTATGAAAATCC
>DAOOVO010000224.1:0-2177 GCA_035370245.1 Pseudobacteroides sp. | reverse complement strand
ATAATTTGACTTGTGCAGTAAAATGTAAAACTTTATGCAGCGACCCCTAATTTGGCAACTACATCATCAAGACTTACCCCTTTTTCTGCACAAGAGTATGCAAACTTGGCAATACAGACCATATATTGTTTGCGGAAATACCCTATGGTATCTCCAATGGTCTCAAGTTTCAAGGTTCTCTTTTTAGAGACCCTGAAGAGCTCAAGAAAAGTATAGGTCATAAAGACCATACTCCAGAAACGCTTTATTGAAGTTAATGATTCAACCTGGTATTCATCAAACCCTAATGAGTTCTTATGATATCGGTAGCTCACTTCAATATCCCAGCGGTTCTGGTAATATCCAACAATAGTGGAGGCGGTTAGGCTTACATCGGTACTTACGATAAATGCTGGTGTGTCAGAAAGATCTTTTTTGCTCCAACATATAAGAATTACGGTATTCTCAAGATCATTGATTTTACCTTCATATCTGTATACGTAATAGTTATCGTCTCCTGCTGTCACTATGCAGGTTTCGTTACTACGTATATGGGTGGCAAATTCTTTGATATTAGTCTTAATGCCGCCTGGGTAAATCACACGATTGGATTTTATTCTTCCAATAGTATGATACCCTCTCTTAAGAGCATGAAGCATCAATTTTCCTGATGTATACCAAGCATCTACAAGTAAGTACGTAGTTTCTGTAACAGGCATAAATTCATCAATCAGTTGCATTGCCAACTGCTGCTTATTCTTAAAAAGCTTCTTGGATTTTTGTCCAAAGAACTGCTTTCTAAGATAGAGCTTAAAGTTAAGTGGTAAGGAGTACTCGGAGATTTTGTAATGGGAAGTAACTACACAGTGAGACCACATGGTCTTACCATCACTGTGAGAATGATGATAGTCGAGGCCTTCGATTTTCTTAGTAGAATTGTCTTTTTTACTCAAAGAGTCATCTACTATGAGAAAACCTACAGTATCCTCAGATACATTCTCACGAATGGTTTTAAGAGAATGATTTATCCTCTTGTAATCTACGTATTCGTTACTCCATTTATATTCTCCAAGGAACCTTGAGCCACTACTACGGTTCCGGTTACAGGTAAGCCTTGAATAGACATTAGAAATATTCTTGTTTCCCTCGGTGGTTATTATGCCTGAAATCATATGAACCATATGGTTCTTCAAAGCTCCAGAAACAGGCAACTTTAGCATATTTATATAATTGATTACTTCTTGGCTTTGTTCTATTATTATATCAGGCATAAGTTTGACCCCCGTGGAAATAGTTTTTTATCTATCAATTCAAAACTACCACATTTGGTCTGCTTATGCTTTTGTTTTGCTATTTTATTGGTAATACAATTTATTACTTTTTAATGCACAACACTAATTAAAATAATAAAATTTATAAATGGAGGGATTATTGTGAGAAAAATAATTTCGATTATGCTTGTTTTTTGTATTATGATTTCATTTGCTTCAACTTCTGTAAATGCACAGCAAAATCATGAGGAAATCATACTTGAATTAAATAGTGAAATTGGTCTAGTTATGACTGAAATAAAAGATATTATTGATAACCAAGATGTACTTGTTTGGGAAGTCAGAGGAAAAACAATAATAAATGGAGAAAACATAACTTTCGGTATGTTTAATGCTGACAAGCTTCCTGCTGAATTGTTTTATAGTCAGATAGACAACGAACTAAATGATATCGTTAAGCAATACTCTAGCAACGATGATATAAAAACAATTAATCAGGCAAAAAAATATGTGAAGTTTAATATTTTAAGTTTTTCTGATACGAGTAATAAAATTAAGCAAGTAAGTAAAAAAATTGCAAGTACTAAAAAAACATCTGATATTTTTAAAAATAAGAAGGTTAAAAGTAAAGAAATTTCAAAGATTGATAGAAGAGAATGGGAAAGTAAAAATCTAACAAACAGAGGTAAGTCTAACGATGTAGTATATGAAGTACCACTATTAGATGATGAAAGTCACGATATGGTACTAACAGCTGAAGAATTAGAAGAGACCAAAAGTGTAATAGATAAGAAGAAAAAGGGACTATTAAAAGATGTAGAACCATCGTCGGTATCAAATAAGTCGAGTATACAAACTAATAATAATACAATTAAGATTCCACTGCAATAACTCCTGTTAAAAACAGGTAATATCGATCTTTGAAAA
>DAOOVO010000223.1:0-2208 GCA_035370245.1 Pseudobacteroides sp. | reverse complement strand
TTGTCAAGGTACATCTATTGTAAAAAAAGAGTTTATGCAGTGGAATCAATTTTTTACACCAAAGTAAGGGGAGGAGAAAAATGGATAAACTAGAGTTCAAAACACTGCTTGAAATGATATTAAAAGTTACACAGAAAAATGCAAGTATTCTTGCTGACAGTTATTTATTGAAAGACAATTCAATTATCTCCAAATGGAAAACAAAAAGGGTAACCCCAAAAAGCTATGACATAGATAAAATAATAGAATTCACTCTAGCAGAATCAAGTGCTTCCCAAAGGAAAATATTGAGAGACAGGATTGAGGCATTAGTCATAAATTCGGAAATTGAACACGAAATAAAAAAACTGATATTGGACAAGGATGATTTCGAAGATTTCCTTCGTGAAGCCCTTAGTGTATCTGTTTGCGACTCTTATTCAGGTCAGGATAATATGTATGAGAAAGAGGATACAGAATCAATTGAATCTAAAAAAGATGATTCCATTAAAGGCACTGTTCATAAAATGGATAATAGATTTAGAGGAACTTTGGAATTTGATATTGCTATCCCCGAAAAAAGTCTCATAAACTCATCAACTACTTCGGACTTTACTAACTTAGAGTTAAAAGGGACAGTAAATATGTCACCTAAAAACAAGTTGTACAGGGCGACCAGATATCTGACTAAAACATCAGTTATAGTTGTAATAACTATTTTAGCTCTATCGGGGGTATTTATTTCATCATCATTAAAACAGCCTTCCAAAGATAATCTCAATGTTTACAATTCAAAGACAAGCGAAATTCAGGAAAACAGACCTTTGTCCGAAAGCAATGCTGACGGGTCCTCAGGCAGTGCAGAATTATCCTCCACTGTTCCTGCTGTGACTCCTATTTTACCGACACCGACACAGGCACCTGAACCAACACAACCGACTAATACAATAAAGCCTTCGGAAGCTCCCGCATCTATTCCCGAAACCGCTCAAGGTACCGGTACAAGTAATACAAACAGCAACAATTCAAATAGTAATAATTCAAATAGTAATAATTCAAACAGTAGCAATTCAAACAGCAATAATGCAAACAACAATAATACGAACATTAGCAAAACAGACAACTATAACACAAACAGCAACAATACAAACAACAGCAACATTAATTTTTCGGGAAACATAAATATAGTCGGAAACGGAAATGATTTTTATCAAGGAGTGGATATATCAGTTATAAAAGAAGACTGATGTTAGGTGGTAATATGTTTAGAAAAAAAATTACAAATGTATTGCTTATCAAGTTAATTGTGATGCTTTTTATATTTTTACAGCTGCACATTACAGGCTATGCAGAAAATAAGCAAATAATTTTAAAAAGTATAAACATAAAAAACTCCTACAGTATTAAAGTCAACAACACCATATATATGCCGGTAAAAATCATTTTTGAAGAATTTGAGTGGCAAGTTAATTGGGACAATGTGACAAAGAAAGTTATTTGTACAAACGGTAATAATACAATCAAATTTGAAAATAACAGCAGCGAAGTCATTATAGATAATGAATATTATTATATGGATAGCCCGTTTATAATAGCCGGCAATACGGGATATGTCCCCCAAAAGTTTATTGTTGAGCAGTTTGGCGTAAAGGTACGCTGGAATAAAAAAGACAATATCGTTTTGTTGTCGGCCAATAGCACTCAAAGCATATCAATTAACGGGTCAAGCAACATAGTTATTGTCGGAGAGGGCATCATTGCAAATATATTTGAGCCATGCAGCAAGGACACAATAAATGACATGCTTGATATAGCAGACAAGCTTTTATCTATCAGCCCTCACGATGCTCTTCAAAAATATGAGGAAATCATTGATAACTTTTCTCCTGAAGACATGCCTGATTTGTATGCTCATATAATGAACAATATGGGCAATGCATACAGCACTATTGCAGAATACAAAGATACAAGGCAAAATATTGGCAAAGCCATAGATTCTTATTTAAAGGCAATGGATTATTATAAGGCAAACGGAGATAATGCCGACATATGTACTCTGCTTATAAACTTAGGAAATGCTTATCGTACCTTAACCGATTTGGATAATTGCAAAAAAAGTGCCGAAAGCTCCATCGACCTTTATAAAGAGGCTTTAAAATATATTTCCGCTGACCATTATGGTGGTCAAAGTTGTCAAGACATTTTTTTGCCGTTATATAAGGTGGATCC
>DAOOVO010000222.1:0-2243 GCA_035370245.1 Pseudobacteroides sp. | reverse complement strand
TTTTAGCCTATTTGTTCTAAGTATTCATGTCAAGTATTATTATACAACATCAGATATAATTATATTGATGATGATTGACGTGAAGAAGATTATAAACAATGTCCGCTATTAATCGAGTTGATTAATCCTCAGAATCCCGAAGAAATTACAAAATGTATTTGCGATAATTTTAGAAATGCTATACCAATACGAATGAGGGAAATTGAGCCTAATTCTTATGTGAAGAATTATATATTTAAATATGGAAAATTTTGTGTGATTTCGGAAAAGTATTTAAAAAAATAATATTTTATTTAGATACAATCATAATTATTTGAATTACTACCTGTTGTAAAAATATTATCTTAACAATTAAAAATATTTACATCAAATCAAAATAATCAAACAGTTGATTTGCTATAAGCTACTAAATTAGCAAAAATCCTTGGTTGTTGAAAAATATACAACCGAAGGATTCTATTTTTTATAGTAGAGTATGATCCAGAGAGATTAAGGTATGAACTGTATGAGAACGGCAAGGTGAGCAGGTTCATATTCAGCGGAAGGGAAGTAGTAACCGAGGTTGACGATAATTACGGCCTGAAAGCAGCAATAATCCGTGGACACGAGATATTGGCCCAGAAAGACAGCAAGGACAGCAGCTACTATTACTTCAACAATGCCCACGGCGATGTAACAGCATTGCTAGATGGCAGAGGCGAGATAGTAAACAGATACAAATATGATGCCTTCGGTAATACCGTTGAGGCGGTGGAAAAGGTACATAACCGATTCAGGTATGCCGGTGAGCAATTTGACCCGGTAACAGGCCAGTATTACCTAAGGGCAAGGTTCTACAACCCTGTTATAGGTAGGTTTACACAGGAGGACACATACAGAGGCGATGGATTGAATCTGTATGCTTATGTGCAGAATAACCCTGTTAAGTATGTTGATCCAAGTGGGTATTGTAGTGAAAGTAAACAAGGAATGCAAAACGAAGAGGAAGATTTCACAACTTTTTATACAGTTCAAAGTAAAGCTGACAAAGAGAGAATTCTAAATGGCGGCGAACCATGGCCTGATGCTCCAAATAAATCTGCTCTTGGTGAAGGCGTTTATGCTTGGGGAAATGAAGAAGACGCAAAAAATTATCTAAATCTTATTAAAAATAAGTATCCTGAATCTGATGTTGAAATTGTTAAGTTTAAGGTTTCTGATAAGAAATTAGCTGAATTCAAAAGTTTGAACGTGGATAGCTTAGGCGATGATGAGGCAGCTGCTTGGATGGAAAGATATAGTAAGTTATGGGGAGGAACTCCAGAACATGGACTTGAGTATATACAAAGAGGAACAAATATTGGTGTGGAACACTTTTTTGACAAATCAATATTTAAGTTTTTGGATTTTAGTTAAATAATAAATTTGAAAGGGGTTCTATAATGCTTAGTAGTTATTCGTACAGGGTAATTAAATCAAGTTGGGGGATATCAATAGACATAGTTGGTGAATATACATCAATGAGCACCTATAATGATAATGATAAAAGCTTTTGTCAAGTTGTAAATTCGGGGTTATGGCTAATAGTTAAAGATAATAATCTTTCGAAGAATGAATTAAAGTACTTGATTGATGGACTAAAAATGGTTAGTGATTTAATAACTTCGAAATCTTTATATAAGAATGATACTTTAGTGATTATCAGTTCTGTATCCTACAGTTTATGTGATTATCAGGAAGAAGGATTAACGCCAGCAGTTATAAAATGGGCTGCAAATATGTTTAATTTTGAAGCACCTAGAATATTAGTTTCCTTTAATAAAGAAACTAATAAATATGAATTTACTTACTAAAAATTGCATTAAAAAGTAATAAATTGTATTACCAATAAAATGGCAAAACAAAAGCATAAGCAGACCAAATGTGGTAGTTTTGAATTGACAAGATAAAAAACTATTTCCACGGGGGTTAAACTTATGCCTGATAATAATAGAACAAAGCCAAGAAGTAATCAATTATATAAATATGCTAAGGTTACCTATTTCTAGAGCTTTGCAGAACCATATGGCTAATATGGTTTCAGGCATAATAACCACCGAGGGAAACAAGAATATTTCTAATGTCTATTCAAGGCTTACCTGTAACCGGGACCGTAGTAGTGGCTCAAGGTTCCTTGGAGAATATAAATGGAGTAAAGAATACGTAGATTACAAGAGGATAAATCATTCTGAGTATTCGCCTTTAAAAGTTGATATTCATGGATG
>DAOOVO010000221.1:0-2252 GCA_035370245.1 Pseudobacteroides sp. | reverse complement strand
AAATTTCTCAAAATTTTTATTATAAACTCTTGACTTTAATTAGCTGGTCTTTCTTGATTTTTGGACAAAGAAAAAGACGCTGATTTTTCAACGCCTTATCTAAATTCCTATTACGCTCAATATGATTTATTTAAATTTAATCAACCTGCTCTGAAAAAAGCTGAGTTTTCAACTCTCTATCTTCAAACCAAACTAACCAGCATTTGTCATTTCGACTATGCAGTTTAGGATACTTCTCAAGTGCTTTTGAAGTAGCTTGTCTGAGCAATCTAACAGTCCAAAAAATCTTGAAATTACGACGTTCTAATTGCAGAAGCAGATTTTCCCGATCAACACATAAATATGATTGTGAATCATGCCACTTTTCTCCTGCTTCAAACCAAATTGCTTCAAGCTGTTTTTCTCCATTATAGTACTTGTACCCATCCCCATCGCATATACCCAGCAATTCTCGTATAATTCGGGAAGGAAGTTTATAATATACATCACCATATTCAGGATAATTAGCTGTACACTCTTCAACTGCCTTTTCGATTGTATATTCCACAAAATCGCCATCATCAATAGAAATATTATAGATTTTATTGTAACACTCATTCTTCCAACTCATCCAGCATATCTCTTTAGGGGTTATATAACACTGGGTTTCAGTAGATGAATGTAAATCTTCAGGATTACTTAGGTTATAAACTAAAGAGTCCTTTCGATTTATTATGTCATTTTTTAAGTATTTAAATTTCTCATTTGCGATTATTGCTGAAGAAATCCACATAAGTGATTCTCCACCCAAAGTATTGGATACAGAATTAAAACTATATAATGATATCCAATTCTTTTTCTTTTCTTGTACAATTTCATGGTTAAAATCACGAATATCAATCCATTTTTCAAAATTAGGAGTAGGAGCATTTATTATCCAATGTCTAATGGCGTCTTCTCCCATACTTTCGTTAATTAAAGGTGATAGTTCCTCTGGGATAAACCAAGAGGTTTTTTCCATAATGTTGTCTGGATTATTTTGATATAATTCTTGCGCTGGATTTGGAAAATCATCAAGTAAACCATAATCGTTCAGTAATGATGGCGCTCTCTCAAAATCTCTAAATGGTAACCGATCTGATAAGTAGCCTAGAATTTCATTGCGAGCGCACCAAGTATACTTCTCACAAAAAGTCATTATTCTACTTTTGGAACCATGAGTTGCGGGGTGATGTTGGCGTAAAATCGCAATATCAACACCGATTACTTCACCAGGTTTGCCTCCATTAGGGCAACCGTAGAACTCTTCTTCATTCCATCCTTGTTGTAGAATGTAAGCATATGCGGCTGATAGAACAAATTGATTAGGTTCAAGTAATTCCATTTCCAAAATACGCGCATGTTCTAATAAGAAGCTGTCTGCTTCTTTATTATATTTGTAAGCAGGCGATTTCAAATTTGGAATGGTAGTATCTGCATCATCATCAATCAAATCATCTAGATATTCCCAAATTCTCCTTTGCTTTTTGTATGTAAGTTGACTCTCTCTCAATTTTTCTCTACATTTCTCAGTAAGAAAAATTTCTTCGTTAGTCAATATTTCTTCAATTTCTTTCTCAGAAAAATAACATGTATAGTCAATGTCTTCAGCAGTCTTATCACTATCACTACCGCGGTTGCTGAAAAACATTCTATCAATAGGATCACATAGAACATATCTTGCCAAATCATAATCAATTGGTCCAAAGCCGCCCATCCGGGTACCAGAAGTAGCCTCACGATTTAAAGGGATAGTTCCACTTGTATGATATGGTGGACGGCTCTTACCTACATCCTCATTATTTATGTTACCAAATGCATAGGACCGTTCAACAATAGCTCTACTGTAGTATCGAATAGCACAATTATAATGCAAACTAATTTTATCTGGAGCAAAAATATTATTTATCATCCAATCACTGAATAATTTAATACAGGGATGTCCTTTTTCAAGCATAAATACAGTCCCCATTGCTATTGAAAATAAATCCTCTTTCATCTGAGGATCATTAGTGTTCCATGTTTGCTCGAAAAGTTTATAAAATTCAAAAGGTTGCGTAAAAGCCCATTTCATTAGTTCCCGCCTATAACCCACTCTTTCAATATTATTAACAGTGGTTAGCATCCATGCATAGACTAATGGAATACCGTTATGTTTATCCTCGCTACATAATTCATATCTTGATTCCACTGCATAAACTCTTTTTTTACAATAGATGTACCTTGACAACTTC
>DAOOVO010000220.1:0-2290 GCA_035370245.1 Pseudobacteroides sp. | reverse complement strand
AAAGATCGATATTACCTGTTTTTAACAGGAGTTATTGCAGTGGAATCAATATTACATAATTGTAAAGACTTTTTTGTCAGACAAAAAAGTCATCGTTAAAGAATATATCTCCGACAAATAATCAATAATATTTTATGAGGATTAACTAAATTATTCATTTAATAAACTAAATTATTTTGTCTTTTCACAGATTATTTACCTTATTATTTTATTCAACTATATGAAAAAGGAGAGCCTCAATCGCTCTCCCTTTCCATTTACCGCTTTTTCAATTCTTCCATACAATCAGAGCAAATATTTTTGCCTTTATAGTCATTGACGTTTCTAGCTTCTCCACAAAAGATGCAAGACGGTTCGTACTTTTTCAAAATTATTGATTCGTCATCAACAAACATCTCAATAGCGTCTTTTTCTGCAATATCCAGCGTTCTTCTTAACTCAACCGGTAGAACAATTCTTCCCAGTTCATCAACTTTTCTAACAATACCCAAAGCTTTCATAATCTAAGACCTCCTTTCGATATTAACATAATATATATCGGCATATTTCTTCAAAATATCTACTAAATTTGTATATACTCTTCCATTTGAATCATTTGTTCATTGTTATATCCGATTTGTCCTATTCTCTTGGTAACAAATAACAGTCACCTATACATTTCACGGCATAAAATCGACATCTCATGCCAAAATCGTTTTTCGGCAAAACAGTCTGATGTGATTAGAATAGTGATTGACTTGGAGATGGCAAAGGAATGGGACAATGTTTATAACTATTTATTACCGTAATCTCTATAAAGTCAAAATAATAATCTGTATACCGTTTAGCTCGTATGTAAATTTTATGAAAAATCAGCCGATAAATTTATTGTAAATACGGTCTATGGCAAAATTCTAAGATTAAAAACGTATTTAATGTATTATGAGGAGGAAAATGAAAAGTTAAATAGAAAGATTTAACGATGAAATTATATTAATATATTAAAATAACTTCAATTTAAAAATAAAATCAGGAGGTAACTTACATGAAAAAGATAATTATTGCCATAATTTCGGCTATTATATTAGTCATTGGAATAGCAAGTTTTGCAAGTACTAAAGATATAACAGTGAAAGTGGACGGAAAAACAATTGACTTTCCTGATGCACGCCCTTTTATAGATACTCAAAGCAATAGAACTATGATACCTGTCAGATTTGTAGCTGAAAATTTAGGCTGTAAGGTGGACTGGAACGGGGATTTAAGGGTTGTATACATACAAAAAAATGATACTCTAATAGAATTGAAAATAGGAGTTTTGGAAGCTATCGTAGGCTGGAAGGTAATATCTCTTGATGCAAAGGCGGTTATCAAAGAGAATAGAACTTTTGTACCGCTGCGTTTTGTAAGTGAAGCTTTAGGTGCATTTGTAGAATGGAACGGAGATACAAGGACTGTATACATCACTACTAGCAAAACAGTTCCTACACCGGCACCTAAAGTGACACCAGGTACAACGACTATGGTTAGTGATGAATATAAAAAGTTGGCGGATTTGGTAAGGACAGTAATTAATTTGGAAATGGCGAAAGAATGGGATAAGGTTTATGACTATTTATTGCCGGAGTCACTTAAAAAGAAAGGTATAACAAGTAAAGAGGGTTTTGAAAAGAAGTATCAAAAACTAAGCGGTGGTTATGATAATTTGATGAAAATGAGTAATCTGAATAAATTTTATATCAAGTGCTTAGTTGAGAAAATAAATGATACTAAGGTAAGAATTATATATGGAGTATATGGATATTCCAATCCTGATAGTTATGCAATGGATTATCAGTCTAGATACTTGGTAAAAATAAACGGTCAATGGTACATAGACATAGAACCAATAAATATAAAAAACACAGAGCCATTTTTATACAAGGAGGGTTATTAATTTGAAAAGGATAAAAATGGTAATAAATACAATTATACTTATAATAATGGTACTATACTTGACACAATATGTTTTTGCTAAAATGATAATAGATTACTCTGATAATAGATACTACATAGATGATCCATTAATAAAAGTGGTTAGCGGTGAAAGTGAAATTGATAAAATGGAAATGACATATATGGATTACGATGACACGGATGGCACATATAAAATTGTTTTTCGTTTCTATAAGTGGTGGCATGCGACCTGCCAGCATGTAGGTCATGATGAGTGGATAAGGTACAAGGTATTTAAGGATAGTAGACCGCCGGAACAGGAAGGATCAATGATAACATTCAATCAGATGCCAGAAAGCTCATACGATCCCAATAA
>DAOOVO010000219.1:0-2292 GCA_035370245.1 Pseudobacteroides sp. | reverse complement strand
TGATGCAAAGGAATGGAGATGGTGAACAGTATTATTATCTCAACAATGCCCACGGTGATGTGACAGCATTGGTTGATGCAGCAGGAAGTGTTGTTAATCGGTACCAGTATGATGCATTTGGTAATACGGTTGAAGCTGTAGAGAAGGTGCAGAATAGATTCAGGTATGCTGGTGAGCAGTATGATCAGGTTACAGGACAGTATTATTTGCGTGCAAGGTTTTATAATCCGGTTGTGGGACGGTTTACACAAGAAGACACATATCGTGGAGATGGATTAAACCTGTACAGCTATGTGCAGAACAACCCAATCAAATATATTGACCCAAGTGGCTATAGCAGTTGTTTGGCTAAAGGAAACATATTTACAAGAGCTAAAAACAAAATTTTGGGAAGACATGACAGCATAGACGATGCAGCGATGCACTTTGGTAAAAAACACAATAAAGGTTCAATAAAGGATAACAGAGAATATGTTTCAGTTGTATATGAAAAGAAGGTTGGAAGCAAAACAATGTATAAATATGTACCTATAAAAAAAGGTGGTGCAGCATCTGCCACTGTTCCAAAACCACCAAAAGGAACAACAGTTGTTGGTATTCTTCATACACATGGAGCTTATGATGCAAGATATGATAATGAGAATTTTTCGCCAGCTGACAAAAACGCAGCAAGAGGTTATAATGCACCAATATATGTAGCAACGCCAAATGGAGCATTAAAGAAATATGATCCATCAACCAATACTGTAAGTGTGCTGTCAACTTCAATGCCCAAAGACCCTAATGCAGTACCTTAAGCACTTACGCAATACAATAAAATTAGTGAGATGAGTGGTTATTATGATTAAAAAATATTTCTTCGTTCCAATACTTTTTGTAATGCTTTGTTTAACAGCATGTGGAAATATTAATGAAAAAGGAGACATTCAAATGACATCGATTAAAAATGAATCAGTACAGCCTAATGACAATATAGAAAAGTTAACAGAAAAATATGAGATTGGAAATAATATTGTACCGAAATTTGACATTGTTAAGGATAAGGAAACTGCTATTAAGTTGGCAGAGGATATTTTGTTACCCATTTATGGGAATGAGATTAATGATAAAAAGCCCTTTGAAGCAACTTATGATGAGGAATTTAAAGCCTGGGTTGTTAGTGGTACACTTGGCAAAAATTTTATTGGTGGAGTTCCAAATGTAATAATTCAAAAAAGTGATGGAAAAGTGCTTGCTGTGTGGCATACAAAATAATTTGAGCTGGAGAAATCCAGCTTTTTTAATTTCCTGGAAAGCCATTAAGGAATATCAGAGGTGCAGATTGTACCAACTATTCCAACATAATGATTTTACCAGGGCACTCTGATTTCTACATGATCAAAATCAACACTTATGGCTCTTTCAGTCTCTCAGAATACAAGTATAAACAAGCATTCCTTCGGAGTCTCTCTGAGGTCGCTAACAGAGTGAAGCCCGGGCAAAGGGCCCCCATTCTTTAGAAAAGCTAACGTAGCCTTACTTTAGAGCTTTTTGAGCCACTTATAAGCAGCTGATTGATTGCTACGGAGTGGGCTTAAAGCATCAGAGCAGGGGAAGTATACGATAGAAGTTTCATTGTATACTTCCCCTGCTCCTGAAGCTTATTTCATGAGGCTTTGCAGAATCAACACGTTATAATTATTCCTTGGTGGGAACTACATTATATCCAAAATATTCTCCAGTTTCTGCATCATATAGTTCTGTGACTGTAACATTTTTTACAAGTCCACTCTCACCTTTTTGTTTTTGCTCTTCACTAATAGGAATTTGAACACCATTTGGACGTTTTGTCTTTACTATCCAAAGCATCCTCTTCGGAGAGAGCATTGTTATTTCATCAGTTTTTTTACCTTCCATTTTGCAGTAATCTTCATATTTCATTGCCTTAGCCATTACAAGTTCTACATTTTCTTTCTTATATTTCACCGTATCAATTTTTTTATTAATATCATAATAACTATCTGTTGGTATCTTCTCGTTATCTTTATATACAGGTTCTGGATTTAA
The DNA here is from genome assembly GCA_035370245.1 of Pseudobacteroides sp. Taxonomy (GTDB): domain Bacteria; phylum Bacillota; class Clostridia; order Acetivibrionales; family DSM-2933; genus Pseudobacteroides. Next base: position 246 of record DAOOVO010000219.1, on the reverse strand, counting down.
AACAGGTGATGGCATTATCATCCCTTTTTTATCTTCTCTCAGCACTTGTGTATCTTTCTCCACTCCCCAAGATGGTCTAATTTTGCTTTCATCATATTTAGATATAGTGGAAGCTGCTAATACCAATGAAACTGAAGCAATCAATGACACAGAAGTAACCATTGCAATAAACTTCTTGTTCATACTCTTTTATCCTCCTTATAATAACTTTTAATTTCTCGCATTTTCTCGTTTAATCTTAGAATT
>DAOOVO010000218.1:0-2307 GCA_035370245.1 Pseudobacteroides sp. | reverse complement strand
CAAAGATCGATATTACCTGTTTTTAACAGGAGTTATTGCAGTGGAATCATATTTAAATTATTAATAGGAAAATTTTTGTTATTTATAACATTGCTTTCTAATGACAATTCACCTGTTTCATTTACATAGTAAGAATAATTGCCGGAAATTACCTCCACATCATACCAAAAATCACTTTGAGGTATGGGAACCTTAAATTGAAAAGCTTCCTCCAATTTTCCCTTTCTGATTTCTATTCTGCTGCCTAATGCAGCATGAACTGAATACCCTGTACCACTAGGAACCATTGTATATACCTTTATAAATATACTTTGATCTATTTTTGCAGGTTCCGGCAATAGTATTTTACCTTTTACCTCTGCCAAATCAGTATTATTGATAACAGCCTCGTAATAAAATCCATCTGAAGTGTTCGTAGTTACCGTAAAAGGCTCCTTTGTTTGATAAACATCTGATGACGGAGACTGAAATCCAATATAAAAATTGTTTTCATTAAAGTCCCTTTCCGGTACAAAAGTAAATGTCGTTTCACTTTTATCTTTATCAAGTATAATAATTTTGCTTGAACTCAACCTACCACTTGGTTTTGAATACATCCCCATTAAAACATGAACATCCTCTTTTGCAGTGCTGTTGTCTTTAAGCCTTACTTTCCCTGAGAATATTGTATATCCTTTATTTTTAAGATTTTCCAAAAGTTCTTTGCTATACTCAAAGCTGCTGCATTTAGGATATAAGCTCTTTCTCCAAATATGATCAGACATTATTTGCTCGTCCGACAACAAAAAATAACTGTAGGCATTATGGTTTGATTTCTCACCATTAAGGCTTGCAGCATTGAAGGTTGTATCCAAGTGGTAATACTTTCCATCTAGCTTTACCATATTCCAAGCATGTGCATTACTGCTATAATTATATATCTCATATTCATCAATATCTCCATAACCATTGACACCTGCATACCCTACAACATATTTATTCTCAATTCCCATTCTGCTCAAAATTAATCCTGCTGCATGAGCAAATCCTTCACATACCGATTTGCCCGTCACAAAGGCATCAAATACATTAGACTTAAGTGTATTGTCATATTCCACATTGTCTATCAAATACCTATTTACAGCTAAGACCTTTTCATAATCCGTCATTCCCGGTTCAGTTATTTCTGCAATAATCTTCGTTACCTTATCATTTACCAATTTCACGAGATCTTTGTCAAAACTATTAAGCCTTTCTTCCCAAGATTTATCTATATATTCTTTATCAAAAGTGCTAATTAGTTTTCCTTCACTATCATATAAATCTGTTTTTCCCTTTTCCCTGAACAGTATAGAATTATTCTTAAATTGTATTACATCATACCTTTCAAGATTACCCACGAACGCAATGGCAGGAACCTTTACAACTTGATTATCAATCCTTGTTTCAGCAGGAAGTTTCACTTCCTTCCCATTCACCTTAGCACCCGCTTCATATACTTTAAACTCAAACAATGTGTTGTCAATACTTAATTTAGCTATGTTAGTCTTGGAATCATAACTATATGTACCATTAAATATATCAGCAATGTTTTTTATAGGAATCAATAAATAATTCTTAATAAGTTCAGGCAATTCGGCAGGGTTATCTTTGCCTACTATATAGACATCATTATCAACATTTATTGTTCTTTTTCCAGCAAATATTACAACTCTTTTCGGAAGCTCTTTTTCTCTTATTGTTACAGTACTCGTTTCACTATTCCAATCAACTTTAGCCCCAAGAGCCTCTCCAACATACCTTATCGGTACAAAAGTTCTTCCATTTCTAATCACCGGACTTGTATCCATTTTATTTTTTCCTGTTGATGATACATATTCTTTTACTCCAATAACAAATTTGATTATATTTGACTTATATGTCACAGTTACAGTTCTGGTTGACGTTTCCCAATCTACTTTCGCACCTAAAGCCTCACTTACAAACCTCACAGGTACCTGAGTTCTACCGTTTTCATCTATAAACGGAGGTGCATCATTTGAAGTTATTTTCTTTCCGTTTACAACCATATTTATTGAACTTCCGGCCAACGTAGGCAATGTCAGGCAAAACACAACTGCTAAAGCAATAACAATACTTGTAACTATCCTTTTCATATGTTATTTACCTCTTTCCTTATATAAACTTATAAACTTTATTTGGTGATATTTTTCATCATTCCTATATTTGTATCGGTACTTTATTTATTTTAGCACACACGCAAACAGAGCCTCATGCTGCATGCACAAGGCTCTGATATAAATCTGGCGACTACCTATTTTACCGAGA
>DAOOVO010000217.1:0-2355 GCA_035370245.1 Pseudobacteroides sp. | reverse complement strand
AACTATTCGTTTCCCAGCGAAACACTGAAGAGTTTGATAGTAGGTACAAATTCACCGCCAAGGAGCTAGACAACGAGACCAGCTACACATACTTCGGAGCGAGATACTATGATAGTGAGCTGAGTGTGTGGCTGAGTGTGGATCCGATGAGCGATGAAAGGAGATGGATATCACCATACTCTTATTGCCAAAATAATCCGATTGGGAGAATTGATCTAACGGGGGCGTTAGATGACTGGTATAAAACTGAAGATGGAACAGTTGTGTATGATGAAAGCATTAAAAGTCAATCAGATTTGAATACAAAAGGTATAAGCGGCACATATCTTTCAGCGAATAAATATGATAGGTCTGTTGTAGATGCCATTGGTTTAGATATTATGAATAGTACCGGTAAATGTTCAGAGCTGGGGTGGAGTAAATTTATTAGCTATGTTGACAATCCTGATTTAGGGAAAGACTATTTTATAAATGCAGCTATGCAAAATTATAATGATAATGCTTCTGGTTTCATGGGTTATTTGTCTAGGAATATTTCAGGTGTTACAGAAGCTACCAGGTTGTCACAAATGACTCATGATTGGGCTGATGCTAGTGGTTGGACACATGGTAAAAATAAAATGGAACATCTAATTGGAATGTTCTTAATTGCAGACAAATTTGGTGAGTCAAAAGCTAGATTTATAGGATATGCTAATGAAATTAGAGGGTTGTTAATAAATGACAGACAATCTGGTCAAATGTGGGATGCTATTACTGGCAGTAATAATACAGCCTTTGAATGGAGAGATATTATGTATAACAATGAAGGAATATCTCGCTGGCGTAGTCATAGGGGCATAATAGATCCTGTTGACGCTGCAAGGCAAATCAATACTGTTAATGGGGTTCATATGGCACCATGGAATAATTTTGGAACAAAGTAATTTTTAATATGAAAAAAAATCTTTTGTTTATTGTAATACTTGCACTTTTTAATGGTTGTACAGGTTTCTTTTGTGGTAAGATTGACGACGAGCATCAAAAAATGATTGATAGTGTCAATGCCATATATTACAAATCATTTGAAGTAAAAAATATTCCTTGTGAACAAATTTATTTGAACCTATATTTAAAAACAGAGTTTCTCGACTCTTCAAAAGTAAATGCTGCACACAAGGTATTATATAATCATGAATTAAACAAAGGCTGGCAAACGATAAATATTTATAGTAAGGATAACGAATATCTTACTAGCCATTCATGGCGTGGAAATTTTTATAAAGAGTCTGATAATTAATTTGCTTTATCAAAACCTAAAGAAACAATAAAACGATGAACAAACCACAACCAATAGATTGTATTGCCAAGAAAGGCAATATCAACAAAGTAGAAGCTAAGAAAGCTTTGGAATTAACCATTGGAGCCATAAGCGAAGCATTGGCAAATGGTGAAAGTACATATGAACAATCTGCTCCAGATAAAGTAATTTCAACATTAAAAAACAGACCTGAGATGAATTTATTACATGAATTAGCACATGCGTGGGATAATATGGCTGGTTTATTGGCAAATGAACCAATGAAATATCAAAGCTTAGAAGTTCAAGAATGGACAGCAATACGAACAGAAAATATGATAAGAAAAGAGATGGGGTTACCGCTTAGAACTCATTATGGAGTAATGAAAAATAATGGGGGACCAACATATCCACCTCTTTTAGATCTAAAATGTAATTATTTATATGATAAATATAAACATTAGAAATATGAAAAATATATTATTTATTGTAATAGTTTTATTAACTTTTTCTTTCAATTTACTTTCGCAAAATAAAAATCATGATAGTATCTGTGAAGATGCTATATATGTGAAAACAGATGATTATGAAGGAGTAATATTTGGTCCTAAATGTTTAAAACGTCTATTAATAAAAGATGGAGATACAATAGATGAACCAAGATGGATACCTACAATGCAAGATATAGAAAATGCTGAAAAATTAATTAGAAAATATGTAACAAAAAAATCTAAACATTATTTAGTAAATCAAGGTGATGGATGTCCAATAATATATCAAAATTTTGACAAATATGTTCGTCAATATCATGGTATTTATAACAAAAAAGGTCAAAAAATATTAAAGGTTAATTTTTTATGGAGAGATTCAAAATTTATAGAAGATTGGAAAATAAAAGGTATAGTTGTTTTTGATGGTTGTAGTTTTTTTTGGCATATAAGTGTAAATATGAATAAGAAAAAATGTTTTGATTATTGGGTAAATGGAATTGGATAAATAATAAATATAACAAATAAAAATATTGAATTAGGCGTTTAAGTAATAATCATTTTATATGGACAAGGCTTTGCTTGGAC
>DAOOVO010000216.1:0-2363 GCA_035370245.1 Pseudobacteroides sp. | reverse complement strand
TGTTGGAGTAACACTTATTGGATTAATAGCATTAGTTTGGGCTATATATGACGTAATAACTATTGCTATGGCTTTGCTTGCTGCGACTAATCCTTTTATTATGATTTTCTTCTTTGCCCTGTATGTTCTTAGTATAATAAACGTAATAATGACTCTTCAAAACATATTGATGTATTGGGAGACAGGCGATTATCAGTATGCCAGTGCACTGTTTACGGATTTGCTATTGAATATTGCTTTTGCTGGTATTTTCAAAGTACTTGATCTTATTGCACCTGGTATTATGTCATTATTTAAAGGTGTTAAAAATCAATTGGATGAGGTTGCAGAGATCGCAGCTAAGTATGGTGATGAAGTTGCAGAAATGGCTGCTAGATATGGCGATGATGCAATTGAAGCTATAACAAAATATGGCGATGATGCGATCGAAGCTTTAACACTTTACGGGGACGATGCTCTAAAGATAATAAAAAACTATGGAGATGATGCACTAGAAGTAATAAACAAATACGGAGATGATGCAATAAAAGCAATTAAAAACCATGGAGACGATGCTTTAAAGGCAATTAAAGACTATGGAAAAGATGCAGTAGAACTTATCAATAAATACGGAGATGATGCCTTAAAAGCAATTAAGAACCATGGTGGAGATGCAATAAGAGCAATTAAAAATTATGGAGACGATGCACTAAAAGCAATCAACAAATATGGTACTGATGCAGTAGAAGTAATATCAAAATATGGAGACGATGCAGTAAAAGCGATAAAAGACTATGGATTAGATGCAGTAGAACTCATAAATAAATATGGAGATGATGCAGTAAATGCAATTAAGAACCATGGCGGAGATGCTATAAGAGCAGTTAAGAAGTACGGAGACGAAGCTATGGAAGTGATTGCGAAATATGGAGATGATGCAGTAAATGCAATTGCAAAATATGGAGAAGATGGCTTGACTGCAATTTATGTTTATGGTGATGAACTTGTAGAAAGTATTGCTAAGTTTGGTGATGACGCAGTAGAAAGTGCTATTAAGTATGGCGATGATGCAGTAAAAGCGATGAAGAATGGAATCGAGCCTAACTTAATTAACAAGCTGGATGATTTAGGTATTAAGCCATCAGATTTTGATAGACTGAATATTTCAAATATCAAAGCTGCAAAAGTAATGGCAGATACTGTTGGTAGCGTCAAAATAGTAAGTCATTTTGATGACATAGCAAAAGTTGCTGATTTAAATTATGTTGATGATGCAGCAAAAGGAATAGCACTAAAGCTTAAGCAGATGATTGATGCAGGAGATATCAGAAAAATAACAGGTGGAAAAATAGATGCACAAGTTGTATCGGTAGTAGTTGATGAAAAGACTGGAAAAGTGTATTATGGTATTAGTGGTTTTAAGCAAAATCCAACTAGAAGAGCAGATATATTTGATTTCCTTAAAAATCGTATAGATGATGTAGGAGAACCACTCACCAATTATCCACTTGACAATTGTGGTGAGTTTAATGCTTTAAATAATGCCCTTTTTAATGGAAGTAATGTAGAAGACTTAAGTACGTACAGCATAAGGATATTTGATGGACAGTTCTGGCCTCCGTGTGATAACTGTGATGCCTTGTATAATGGATTTATAAGATTTATACAGGAGTGATAATTTTGGATAATTATGAAGTTGCTAAAAAAAAGTTAGTTGATTCAGGTTGGTATGAAGGAAGAAAGATTGATATCTCTGAAATGGAAAGCTCATTAGCTAAGGATGGATATGTGATTCCGAATATTGCTAAAGATTTCTTAAAAGAGTTTGGGTTGTTAGAGATATCATTTGCAAACCCTAGGAATAGTAAGTATACAAATACAATAATGGTAGATCCTAGGAAAGTAGGAGTTTATAAATCTGTCATAGACGCCTATAGTAGGCACTGTAATAAAATGATGGTACCTGTTGCTGATCTTCCGAAACATTGTATGACTATTTGCATATCCGAAGACGGTGAGTTCTTTGGTGGGTATGATGATTGGTTGTTAAGACTTGGAGATAGTTTCTATGAAGCACTATTTAATTTGATCTCTGGGACAAAAATTAAGCCTGAAATGGTGGAACTAGATGATTAACCGTGCTGACAGGAAAATGTATTTAGGTATATAGTAGGTTGTGAAGTTTGTTTAGTTGAAAAAATATAGTTAATGAGATAAACTATATTTTACATTAATTCTAGTAGTTGGTATATTTATACTTGCTACTAGTTTTTTTATTACTTAAGATGTATTTCATAAAACAAATATTGAAACTCCTTTTAATAACGTATAAATTGTAACCGACTAATAACTCGGTGTATAGACTCCTTTACAAGGCCATGAGA
>DAOOVO010000215.1:0-2425 GCA_035370245.1 Pseudobacteroides sp. | reverse complement strand
ATATAGTCTCCATAAAGTTTATAATATTATGGCGGAAGGAAAAAAATGATAAAAACCTTCCGCCGATGGTTTTAGGAGGTTTCAGAGGGCTATTCACAAAGTTTACCTTTAGTTCGTTCGCAAAACATTGCTAACAATAAAGCGTCGCTACGATTATGGTTATTGCCTACAACCTTGCATAAATTCATTGGAGTTTTTTCCCATTTATCATACCCCCAATACCCCTGAATTCTTTCCACTGTTTCCAATGAATTTTCTTTGGGGTTAGTATGTATCTTATTAACCATATACTTTTGCCAGGTCATAGGCAATACTTCAGCCAGTTTTATATTATGAGCCGCAAATATTCCGTGCCACATTCCATAATTTATCATCAACTTATCGCCAGATTGTTTACTCCACTTGTCAATTGTATGGACTTTTTCAATGTAGCAATAAATATTATGCGATTTATAAAAATTTTCGATTATTTGATTAACTATCAAAGCCATTCCAGAAGCATATTTTGGACAATCAAAGAACCTAATATTCTTGTCTTGTATAAAGACAAGGCAACCACTCCAACCAGGGTCAATTCCTATATACAAATTAAGATGTTTCTTCTTCATAATCAAAGCTCTCATTGTAGTTATAATGTATACAATAATAAATATCTGAACTATTATGGTGTATTTTAATTAGTATTGGTCTTTTATTTTTCTTTATACAATTATCCCTTGCCGCCTTATTAAATATACATTCATACTTATTCTCACATTCTCTAATCCTGCAATTATAATTATCAAGCTTTGCCTTTTTGCTCATATCATAATCATAACAACGGCAAGGGACTCTTGCAATTCGAGGACATTTTTTATAGTTTTTTAGGGTTAGCGGATATACAAATCCGTGAACCTCGCAAATCTCTATTAAGTTATTTTCCCTCATTTTCATTTGACTCAACCTCTGCATTTGTTAATTTCAATACATCAACAACGCTTTGTAATTCTTTTTCATCAATCTTATTCATAAGTTCCAATAAAGAGTTTACCTGAAAGTCTTTAAGTATCTGGGAAAATTTAATCTTTGCTTGGTTTGTTTTTCTGCATTCTTCCTGAATTTGCTTTGCCAAAACTTTTTTGACTTCAGCTACAAAATCATCTTCACTATCTTTATTAACCTCTGGTTGTTTGGTTTTAGGTTCTTCTACTACTTTTGCTTCCTCGACTTTATTCATTACATAATTTTTATTATCTTCAATTATTTCTTCTTCAATATCATTATAATCGTATTCTCCAGATTGGTCTTTAGAGAATTTACTTATATCAACAACCTGATTATCCATACTAACAAATTTATAATCAAACGATATTGGCAAATCTTTTATGAGAGCTTTAATAGCCGTCTTTTTAGCCATTTCCAAATAATCATCAGGTATACCATTGTTCCAGGGTGAATTAGGGTCATTACCTGCTTTACTTCTTTTCCTAACTGTTTCGATTTGGTCTTTGGTTTTAATTGTAAAATGGGTTGAGCCATCTTTAAATTTACAGATAGCATAAACCAATTTAAATTGTCCGGGATTTTCAAGATTAGGAATGTGCTTTATATATCTTTCCAAGCCTTCTTGATACTCAAAATGATCGTTAGAGAAAACAGGAACCGCATAAATAATAGATATTTTATCGGTTCTATATGCCAAATCTCTTGCGCCCTTATAGCCCATCATAAATACTGCTTCTAATTTACCTGTTTTAGAGTTCTTGAAAGGCACAAGATAGGCTGTACCAAGTTGCGGTATAAGTTCTAATCCTAAAATACTTGATAAAACAATACCGCCAATTACTGACTGTATCGTACATTGTGCAAGCTTTGGGTTCCTTGCAATATTATTCATTGCTATATTTAAAACCCTTTCGGGTGATAAATGTTTTGGCAATACTTGAGAAATTAGCGGTTTATATTTATCGAAAAGCTCCATAATTTGATTGCTTTTCATTCCCTCAAAGCTTTGCGGTGTTAAACTTTGATTTGTATTTGTAATTTTTTCTTTTATTTTGTCGGTTTGTTTCATTTTTTTATATTCCTTATTTTATTTTACTTATGAATTTTCTTTGGGGTTCACCTATTTTAATAAATTCTTTATAAAGGTCTGGATATTTTTCTTTAAAAGATTTAGAGTCAAATCTTTCAACAGGCTCATATTGTTTCCAAGTCAATACAATATTGCCTTTATATGTCAATACTTCTTTATCTTGCAATAACAACTTAATTTGCAATTCCAAGTCCTCTTGTTTTTGCTCTAATTCTTTTATCTTTTCTTTAATTAGTTTTAATTCGATGAGTTTATTATAATTCTCATCAGTAATTTCAACCGCTTCGTTTGTGTTTGTTTTAGGATAAAGGGTTTTAATATCTTTTTCTGTAATGGGTTCTGGTGGAATTC
>DAOOVO010000214.1:0-2441 GCA_035370245.1 Pseudobacteroides sp. | reverse complement strand
CTTGATAGGAAAAGATATTGATATGCCAATATATCTGCTTGTATTTGACGCTTACAAACTGATTGCCATTTTTTGCATACCCATATAGGGGTTATAGGTACAAGAAATCCGGCTGTTTTTTTTCATGCCTCTAAAGTGGTACAGTGGTTATAGGTACAGTGGAACTCGACTGCCATTTTTTACATACCCTTATTTAGGTTATAGGTACAGTGGAATCAGGCTGCGGAATTTTACATATCATTGTATATTCAAAATTTTATCACTCGTTTGGATAAAAGAACTTTTTTTCGACAAGTATACTAATAATTAAAAAAAATAAGTTTAATAAGTTAGCTGCTACTGAATAATTAAAATAGGATTTGAATAAATCATAACTCCAGGACTCATTTCCAATAATAATACCAGATATCCAATTATTTATTGCAATACCATCCTCGCTGCGTGTTAAAGATATTGTGTAATTAATACCTAAATTAATAGATATTATTAAAGATAGAATTGATGTTAAAATTAAACTCTTTGACAAAAATCTCTTTTTATCAACAAGTCTACAACAAAACATTAAGCCCAAAAAGAAGATAACTAAAATAAGAACTAGCCGCAATATGAATCCCTCCTCAAAATTAAATAATAAATTATTATAAAAGAGGAGTATTACATCTATATTGATATAATACTCCTTCAAGTTTTTATTTTTTGTTTTTTAAATCTTCTAAATCCCAAGCCAATGAATGGGGAAACCTTTTACCTATCTTCTTATCAATGCTATCAGACAAATTTCTTTCTTTTGAATTCTTCTGTTTTTTTCCTGCATGAAATAAATCTCCACTAGTATCAATAAGGTAAGTACTTGCGTCATTTTCAATATTTTCAATCTTGTTTGAATCAACCAAACAATATAAACTTATGTATCCAATAAATTCAGCATTTTGATCTTTTGATTGTTCATTAACAATTCTATCTGTTTCAACAAGCCCCTTGGATGATTTGGACATTATAGTTACCCTATCGCCATTACTATTAATAGCTCTCGCTTGAATTTGTACTAATTTTAAGCCATGCAAATTCACATAATTTTGTAATTTTTCAAATGACAGTGGATTATTAAAGGTTATTGTTGCTATTACATCATCAATTTTTGCTTGTTTAAGCTTATTATTTTTTTGTTCAACTAACTGCTTGTGATTCTTAAATCCCAATTCAGTTTTGTTGATTTTTTCATATTCCTTAATTGGATTGTACATATTATCCACAATCATATTTTCATATGCATATACTGAAGTAATGCTCAAGGCTAGAATAGCAAATACTGCTAAAAATACTTTTAATTTTTTACTCATATTATAACTCCTCTCTTTAATTACGGCATCCCGCTAGTATTCCCAAAGTAAACAATTGCTTGGACTACATCTGATATTAATACATTATTATAATCAAACATTCCAGATTTGCTCATACCAAATTGACATTGCCATGTTCCGTTATCTGTTGAGCCTCCACTTCTATAATCATCCCAATATGTCACCATATTATATGTTCCTACAGATACACTTCCTAATGCAACAACTTCGGATTCTTCATTTCTACTGCCGAAAAAGTCATCATTTTCTATATCAGTTTTCGGATTGGGAAGTGTTGATGATACACTATATGCACTCATCATATCATTTGAACCACTTCTTACATGAGTAACGTCACATGTAAGATAACAATATTCCCCGTCCGCAGCAGTACCGGGATTGTCACCACCGTTATTATAGTCTAAAATATTTGTTACGTTATATTGGTCAAGGGGTATATTAACATACGTTTTTGCAGTGTCTTGTGTAGAAGGGTAGTCAAAAAACCTGGTCGAAACATAACCTGACTTAGGGACATAACTTCCATGACTGTAGTCACTGTAGTTCCAATAAACTGGTGTTCCCGTTGTTTCAGTGGGTATGCCAATTGCATACGACTTAATCCCTGCCGTTCCAATTGATAGTAAAGCTACTGATAACGTTAATGCAACTGCTTTTTAAATAATTTCATAATCATCCTCCTTATACTATAATATGAGTATAACTATATTTTTCATGAATAAAATATCATTAATAATTTGTAATGTCAAGTCAAAAAAGTATAATCATTACAAAATGCATTTACATAATCATGTATAACTTCACCGTGATAGCCCCCCCTGCGTAACCTCAATAATAACCTTGGCTCCAAACTCAAATCCGAACTCCTTCAGCTAGGAAGCAGATATAATAACGGATGGGCCATATTTCAACCAATGCACCCTGACTGTTGAACTAGAAGTTAGTAAAAATACTTCCAATACCAAACAAAAAACCTTCTTCATTTGTTACTTTTGTCCTGTAGTTAATTATTATGTATTACTTGTATGTAAATCGTCAAATTAAAATAGGTTAAATCGTCAAATTATTTCAGGCAGATTT
>DAOOVO010000213.1:0-2477 GCA_035370245.1 Pseudobacteroides sp. | reverse complement strand
TGTCAAGGTACATCTATTGTAAAAAAAGAGTTTATGCAGTGGAATCAAAATTAATTATTAGAAATAAAATAAATTAATAAATATACAATAAATGGAAGAAGATAAAAATATGAGTGATTTTAGAGGAAATAGGAATAAAAGACAGGGAAAAAATACAAGAAGATCGCAGGTACATTACTCGGATAAGAGGGATGAAGGATTTGATAAATCTGATAATGTTGTTGTAAATAACAGTGAAGATAGAAATTCTGATATATTGGAAGGCAGAAATCCTGTTTTGGAAGCATTAAAAGCGGGAAGAACTATAAATAAGATACTCATTGCCAGGGGTGAGAGAGAAGGTTCAATAAGGCAAATAGCTGCTGTGGCAAAAGATATGGGGATTACTATTCAGGAGGTTGACAGGCGTAATCTTGACAGCATATCCCTAACAAAATCTCATCAAGGTGTAATAGCTTATGTTTCTGTTAAGGAATATGTTGAAGTTGACGATATATTAAAAGCAGCGGAGAAAAGTGGTACACCACCGTTTATTCTAATACTTGATGAGATAAATGATGCTCACAATTTAGGTTCTATTTTGAGGACAGCTGATGCTGTGGGTGTACATGGAGTTATTATCCCCAAGAGAAGAGCGGTAGGACTTACATCTGTCGTTGCCAAGGCATCTGCCGGTGCTGTTGAATATGTACCTGTTGCAAGGGTTACAAATATTGCCCAGACCATTGATTATCTAAAGAAAAACAATATTTGGGTAATCGGAACCGACCAAACAGGAGATAAAGAGTTTTATAAGAGTGATTTGAAAGGTCCTGTTGCATTGGTTATAGGCAGTGAGGGTGAAGGTATGGGCAGATTGGTAAGGGAAAAGTGTGATTTTATTGTTCGAATACCAATGATGGGAAATATTTCCTCGTTAAATGCTTCCGTTGCAGCTGCTGTTATAATGTACGAAATATTGAAGCAAAGAGGTTCATAGAATAAATAATTTGTAAAAGCATAATATAATATTTATGACTGATAGAGATAATATTATTTGCGGTTTTGACAGCTACATAGTGAAAAAGGCTCTAGAAGATAATTTTTTGGTTTTTTGGTAGTTATATATTAGTATTCACTAAATAGAATAAAACTGCCGATAGATATATTACATGATTTGTGTTTTGATACAAATATCAAACATGAGTTTGTAATTTGATTGAAAAATTGGGGACTAACTAGTTTAAAGCTTGACAATAGTAAATTTGCTCCTTATAATTTTACTATATGTTATCTTGACATTTTTGGTTATTTTCCACTTTAATAATTAAAGAAATATATTAAGTGTAATTGGGTTTTATTTTAACATGTTTTTATTTGTATTATTGTATTAGGTATACCCCCGCCGGATACTTTCCGGTCGGTTAAATTTATAGATTTGAGGAGATATAGTTTTCCGACAGTTTGTTGCAGTTATTTAAAATTGGACTCTATTGATTAATCATGATATACTTTCGGGAAATATTCAAACAATAAAGTCAGACAGGGGGGCTTCAACTTGAAAACAAATGTACAAACCGGAATACCCAATTCCTTCAGTACAATGCATGATGAGGAAGTAATATTAGACGCAAGGTCTGGTGACAGTATAGCCCTGGAATATCTAATCAATAAATACAAGAACTTTGTCCGTGCTAAAGCCAGAACTTATTTCCTGATCGGTGCAGACAGGGAAGACATTATTCAGGAAGGAATGATCGGACTATTTAAAGCTATCCGTGATTTTAGAGAGGACAAGCTTTCGTCATTCCGAGCTTTTGCGGAGCTTTGCATTACAAGACAAATTATTACTGCCATTAAAACAGCCACAAGGCAAAAGCATATTCCGCTCAATTCGTATGTCTCACTTAACAGACCTGTTTTTGATGAAGAGTCTGATCGTACTCTTATGGACTTAATAAGTGAGGAAAGTGTTTCTGACCCTGAAGAAATGATTATAAACAGGGAAGAGTTTAATGGTATTGAAGAAAAAATGGGTGAGATTTTAAGCGGTTTGGAGTGGGAGGTTCTGTCACTTTATTTACAGGGGAGATCCTATCAGGAAATTGCCGAAGAATTGGACAGGCATGTTAAATCAATAGATAATGCACTTCAGAGAGTAAAACGCAAATTGGAGAAACATCTTGAAGAAGGTAAGGTATAATCGCCATATTTCGTATAATATGGTACTAGACGAGTGATTGATTTTGTGTTATAATTTCAATCGTCTCAAAAATATGATTGAGTACAAGATAGCATTCCAGTTTATGGAATGTTATTTTTAACCGGCAAATAAAAGGCATTGCGGGTGTAGTTCAATGGTAGAACATCAGCTTCCCAAGCTGACAGCGAGGGTTCGATTCCCTTCACCCGCTTAATCGTGCCCTCATAGCTCAGTAGGCAGAGCGCATCCATGGTAAGGATGAGGTCACCAGTTCGATTCTGGTTGAGGGCTCCAG
>DAOOVO010000212.1:0-2498 GCA_035370245.1 Pseudobacteroides sp. | reverse complement strand
TGATGCAAAGGAATGGAGATGGTGAACAGTATTATTATCTCAACAATGCCCACGGGGATGTAACTGCATTGGTCGATGGCAAGGGTACGGTTGTAAACTCATACAAGTACGATGCGTTTGGTAATACAGTTGAAGCCAAGGAGCAAGTACATAATAGGTTTAAATATGCAGGCGAACAGCTTGACCAAGTAACAGGCCAATATTACCTTAGAGCCAGATTTTATAATCCTGTGGTAGGTAGGTTTACACAGGAGGATACTTATAGGGGTGACGGATTAAACCTTTATAGTTATGTACAAAACAACCCTGTAAACTACGTTGATCCAAGTGGGTATGCAGGTGAAAAACCTATAAGTGAAATGACTTATAGTGAGATTAAAGCAGAACTTAATCAACGTTATGTGGATTTTGTTCAACAGAAAAAAGCTAGAATCCCTCAAACTAGCACTGAACTTCTAACTGGAGAATTGAATTATGGTCCATACGGAAAGGTTCCTCAATTAGATGGTGACGATTTGACACCACATCATATGCCCTCTAATCAATACATGAAAACAAAGTTTGGTGTTGGAATGAGAGAGAGTTATGCAATGAATTTAGAACAACCATTCCCAGGTGTTGGGGGAAGGCATAGAAGAACATTTACATATGGATTAAGTGCAAATACAAGACCAAGAGACTACGAGCTTTATAATGCTTTAAAACCAAGAGATGCAATGGCATTTGATATTAGGGACGCAAAGCGTGTTTTAATTGAAGATGGAGTATATGTCTCAAATGCTAGAAAAAGCTTAATGAAGTATATAGATGATTATACTAAGTTTGAAAAGGATGGTAAAAAGATCTTTGAAAAGGAGAAAAAAGCTATTAAGGTTAAAGCACCATGCAAAGATGGTAATATATTTGGTTAATACAGAAAAATAAGGAGGTTAATGGTTATGTCATTTGAAAAAGAACTTGCAGAATTAGATAAAATAAGGACTTTAGAATCTGGTGAAATAGAAATTTATGAAAACATTTTAAATGATTTAGCAACTAAAGCAGACAATTCAATAATACAGAGACTATGTTCAGTTTTTGAAGATGAAATATGGGAACCTTCGGCTGGGTCAAACCTTATGAAAACAATATTTCATATAGCAAAACGATGTAATTTAGATGAAGGTATGTTAGAACTTGCTAAAGGAATTCATGTAATGCTACCCCAAGGAAAAGATTGGGCTATTATAACATATAAAACTATATTAAATTCTGAACTGCTAATGAATTCATTTATAAATGCAATTAAAAAAGTAGATGAGGAAACAAAACAAAGTATACTTGGTATATTTAAAGAAGTAAGGGATGATCAGCCAGAAGAATATGTTGAGAAAGTAGATAGATTAATTTTGGAAGTCTCCAACATCTGAACATACTTTATGTTTAGTATTATTCATTAAAATATATGGGCATTTAATAGAATATGAAAAAGAAAACTCAGAAATTGATTAATTTAAAACAAGATGTTAGGAAGTAAGGTAAAGTTTGTCCTTACTTCTTTACATTTAGTTTTTTAGTGTTTTGGTGAAATAGTATTTATTTGAACAGTTGACTTACTAATTAAAGGAGGAAAAAGTTGTGTTTAAAACAAGATTTAAATCCTACTCCAAGCAGTTTAACAGATTATTTGGGAAGAAATTAGTTTTTAACACATGGGATGATTTTTATTTAGCTGTTTTAAAAGAATTTAAAGGAAAAGTTAAATCAAAAAATGATTTTGCAAAGGAAAAAACAAAGTTAAAAGATATTATATCCAGCAATAACTTCATGGAAAAATTATTAAATAGTACCATGTTTTTTGTTGGCGGAATATTAATATCAAGACTTATTGATTATTCGAGAAATACTTCAAAAGGTATAAGTGAAGATTTAATTTTTGGACTTTCCATAGTATCTGTATTTATAATTCTAATGGTTGTTATAAATGCAGTTGTTCCAGATAAAGATAATTATAATTTCTATAATACGTGCTTGAACATATTAGAAGAAAATAGAGATGAATTTTGCAAATCCTGAAAAATCAAAAAAGATACCGCACAACCACGAACAGCCACATTATCCCTGACTTAAAAACCCTTATTTTGAAAGTAGTGCAAATAGAATAGTTATGGCAGGAGCTTGAACGTCACAAAATCTGGTAATCATAAACAAACACCTTCCTTAAAAATCAATAATCAGCACTCATCAAAAAAATGTATATCTGCCATAAGCCGGGGCAAACATTACCGCTACAGCATGTTTCTGTCAAGAAGAACTTTCAGGGTTTTCTAAAAAAATAAATAAAAAATGCTCCCTTTCCGGGAAAATTCTTCGAAGTTGCTTATAAGGGTCTTTTAAGTGTCTCCAAAGCCTCTATGAAGCATCTTTCAGTTAATAAAAATCAGTGACAATTACATAATTAGGGCCATGGCGATGTTGAAGCACTGGCAGACCCAAGTGGTGCGGTGGTTAACAGATAC
>DAOOVO010000211.1:0-2565 GCA_035370245.1 Pseudobacteroides sp. | reverse complement strand
TGTCAAGGTACATCTATTGTAAAAAAAGAGTTTATGCAGTGGAATCATTATTAAAGTTAAAGGAGATTATTTATGAATGGAATAAAACTAAAACTATTATTAGTTTTTTCTATAATAGTTACATTTATAAGTGTAGCTATTTCTGGTTATTTTTATAAACAAGCAGGATTTAGAGAAGCTCAGATAAAAAAGCAGATTGATATTAATTTTTTAAATAAACTTGGTATGGCACAATCAAGTTTTGGTGTTGATTTTCTTAAACAAAAAAATCCTACCGAAAGTAACTACTTTTTTTATAAATGTATGTCTGATGTTGCATCAGCTGCTGCTTCATCAGCATTATCTTCATATGAAGAACATAATGATTTATTAGGCACTTCATTAAGTGAACTTAACAAAGCAATGCAAAATTCACCTGAAAAAGTAAAAAACAGTCAGCAAGTTATTTATGACATGTTAACAAAGATAATGTTAAACCCAAATAATACAGAAGCTACAAAGAAGTTACATGATTATGTTGGTACATTGTATTAGTGAAATTTGTATCAAGACAATAGGAAGGTGCAAGTGTAAAGTGTAAAAAGCGTTGTTGTATGTTTGTCCTACATGATTAGTAACTTATATCTCTAAGTATAAATAAAAAATAAGAATTTAGGAAATCAATCTTACCAGATCTTATGTTGATGTGGCTTATAAGGAATTCTAAGCAAGTAGAGGTGTTTTTTCGCCCTTTGTAAGTCAGAGCATACTTATGTTGTTTGGGTAATTTCCCAATAATCCATGAAAATGAAGCAATAAAATCTGTCGACTGATTTTTGAGGAAAGATTTTTACCAGTCGATATATTTGCCCATTCAGAAGAAATCGGTTTTTATTGGAATACCTTATTTGCTATTTGATATAGAATTTGCTTTAAATTTGAATTATATAGAGCTCTTAAAATCTCTTCATCTTTCCCAGAAATTCTGTGAAACCACATGAAATAACCTTCAAGAGCCAGAAAAGTTACAATAAACGTTTTATTGTAACTTTTCTGGCTTTGATTCTTTGAGCCCGCTTAGCGGTAGCCAATAATCTTCTTATAAGCAGCTCACAAGGCTCTAAAGCATGGCTTCGTAAGCCTTTCTCAAAATGGGAGCTTTTCAGGGTTTCGCTCCGTTGGCGACATCGAAGGGGCTACGACAGGCTGTCCGAAAATTAAATTTTTAGATATTTTACAACATTATGCAATTTTAAATATAGAATAATGATTGGAATCTGGAAAGTTTGATGCGTATTCCGGATTATCCGGACGGCAGTTCCGGAAACATCCGGACATTAAACCGGACTATCCGGACACCTTGTCATTTAATTTGATTTTATAAAAAAGCTGTACTTAATGCAATTCTTTTCGCATTTTGTTAAAGTTTATACTGATACCCCTCAAGTATTTTATTTAAAAGATTAGCCCTCTTTTTACCTATACTATACGGTTTAACACGGTAGGGTTCAACTCCTGAGCATTAAAAAGCATTTCCGGGTAGCTATTTGCGTAGTGTAAAACTAGCTTTTTCAGTTCTTCAAGCCCTATTTTCCTAGATAGGTAAGCATCACAAGCAGATTTTATTTCTCCAGCAAGCATTTTAACTGTAGTTGGATACAATAGAAACGCCATTTTGCACCTACTTTCCGTACGATTTTCGTATTTTTGCACCCATTTTTGTACCGTAATTGTACCTCAAATTCTTCCTGTTTGCAATATCTTTTATTATTAATCACTATGTTCTGCTTCTCTAATCATCTTTTCAGCCATTACCTCCCGCATAGACTTCTTTGAGTCCAGAGCAAGGATATATGCATTATGAACTATCCTGTCCATAATTGCATCTGCTATTGTAGGGTCAGGAAACAAATCATACCAATGAGTATGAGGAATCTGTCCGGAAAGAATCGTAGAAGCTTTATTGTATCTGCTTTCTGCAACTTCAAGTATATCCCTGCTTTCTTCTAATGTGTATGATTTTAATCCTATATCATCTAAAACCAAAAGCTTTACATTTTGAAGTTGGTTCATAAACTTGCTATATCTATTTTCATTTTTCGCATCTTGAATTTCAAGTAAAAGTTCCGGAATACGGTAGTATTTAACGGTATAGCCATGACGACAAGCACTGTTACCAAATGCACATGCCAAAAATGTCTTTCCGCTTCCGGTTTTTCCTGTAATCACGATATTTAATTTCTGAATAATGTAGGTACAGGTAGAAAGAGTTTGTATAGTCTTTTTATCTATCTTCCGTTCCGCAGTATAGTCTATATCCTCAATGCATGCATTAATACTAAAAGATGCTTTATGTATATATCTTTTAATCCTGGAGTTTTTTCTTGACTCCCATTCTTTTTCAACCATAATACCGAACCTTTCCTCAAAAGACAACTCCCTTAAAGCCGGATCTGAATCACTCAGTAGTTGGGCCATAACTTTAAGTTTCATATCTCTTAGTTTTTCTATAGTTGGGTTAATTAGCATATATACCACCTCGTATAATAGTTTTTGGAGGGTTTAAGTTAAGAAATTTCCAGTTAC
>DAOOVO010000210.1:0-2594 GCA_035370245.1 Pseudobacteroides sp. | reverse complement strand
ACCAATAAAATAACAGGATGAAGAGAGCATTGCCAACTTTTACTTGACACAAACTATACTGAAGAAGTTCAACAAAATCTCTTTCTTTTCTTGTATAATAACATTGGTAGATATTTTTTATTTGTTTAGATACCTGGGCAAATGCAGTACTGTTTGGCAATGCTCCAGGTTTTTTCTTTAATGTTCTTATGTAGTGGTAGATATCGATATTCCATTCATTAAACCCAAACCGTCTTGGATGTTCTGCTATTTTTTCTCCCTCTGACATGAAAATAATTTTGCTGGGATATATTTTCGCTAGGATAATTTTCCCTACATACCAATCCGGTACAGAATAATGGCAACTTTCAAACATTACAGTTGAGTATTTGTCAACCCTTAAATTTTCAAGTTTTGAGCATTCAAACATAGGTACGTCAGGTAATAAATATGGCCTTTCCTCCTCTAAAAGTTCCTTCGCTGTTTTGTTATTTTTCAATGGTTGGGGCTTATCATTAAGCCTGTTACATATATCTTCAAGGTAACGATTGGCATCATCAAGACTATCAAAAGTATCCTTTATTGCAAAAGCTTTTCTTCTTATGTACTCCACACTTCTTTCTACATGCCCCTTTTCATTACCACGGTAAGCATTACAAAATCGAAATTGAAAGCCATAGTATATGGAAAGCTGTAGGAGGGCATCAGTCGGCTGCTTCTCATTTCGTCCTACAAACCCCTTTACGGCTACCTTCATGTTATCATAAACCATTGTCATATGATTGCCATGAATAGACTTGAAAAAGTATGCATGAGCTTCTTGAAAAAATTCGCTTTTCTGTTTAACAAAAAGTCTTGCATACCTGTAATTACCGTAAGCAGTAGTAAACACGGCCATCGGATACTTGCGATTCACTCCACCAATACATAACTTTACTTCGCCCCAGTCAAATTCACATATGTCTCCAGGAGCATAACTTTCCCTGATAAAAGCTTCTTTAGATTGGGATAATATTTTGGATATAGTCTGACATACTGTAGTATAGCCAATATTGAATCCTTCCTCCTTAAGAGCTTCAAAGATATCAATTTTCTTCATAATCTGTTTAGATTGTCCCTTTAATCTCTTAGACTGATTCTCATTAAGATAATATTTAATGCGTTCTAAGACTTCATCAGTTACTTTTATAGGTTTTCTTTTACTGGTATCATACTTTGGTGGCTGAACAATGGACTCAATAAGCTCAGTAGGTTGTACATCTCCAATCTGCATTAACTGCTGCCTTTGCTGTTCATACTGCCTTATGTACTTACGTACAGTTTTTCTGTCTGCACCAACTTCTTTTGCAATTGCTCTTATTGATGCACCTTCTCTAAATTTCATTAAAATGATTTCCTGCTTCTGATGCAATTTAATCACCTTCATCCAACCCCTTATGTAAAAAAGTATTATTTACATAAGGTATTTTAGTTTCAGGGTGGGGGAATTTTCAATTGAAATAGTGGGTACTTTTAGAATAACATAAGCATCTCATAAAAGGGAGTATAAATAATTCTGTGTATCAGAATTTATGTAATCCTTCTTTAGCAAGTAAATTCAAGTTTACAAGGTTTACAGAATATAACTCTATATTACCTTTATATTGTATATTATTGCCGGATTTATTAAGTTTTATACATAAACTTGATTAAATCTGGCAATAATTATTTATAATGGGCGTTATTAGCGTTTTAAGCCCGGATTTTTAATTTTGTGAGGTCTAGCCCGTCCGGCAATGAGGACGAGCCCTTGAGGGCGGTGGGGGTGAATGCCTTTAAATGTAGTTCTCCAACCTACCCGGGTACTGAATTACCAATTGGCTAAGCACTCTATCCCAGTTCTTGTAACGCTGTGTCCATTTTTTTACTACATTCATTGATGCTAAATACAGCATCTTTTCCAATGAACTGTCTGTTGGAAATATTGTTTTAGATTTTGTGACCTTACGGAACTGTCGATGCAATCCTTCAATTATATTTGTCGTATAAATTATTCTTCGTATTTCTTCTGTAAATTTGAAAAATGGACTTATTACATCCCAGTTATTTTCCCAACTACGTATTGCAAAAGGATATTCCTTTCCCCACTTATCTTTTAGTTCATAAAGTTTATCTAATGCCACTTCTTCATTAATAGCATGATATACTTCTTTGAAATCATTACTAAAGGCTTTTAGGTCTTTATATGACACATATTTAAAGGAATTTCTCAGTTGATGTATTATGCAACGCTGTACTTCAGCCTTTGGATACGCAGCATTTATCGCTTCCTTAAGTCCAGTAAGACCATCAACACAGAAGATTAAAACATCTTGTACACCTCTGTTTTTAAGGTCATTTAGCACACCTAGCCAAAATTTTGAGGATTCATTATCACCAATCCATATCCCTAAAATATCTTTACATCCATCAATAGTAACACCTAGAACAACGTAAGCTGCCCGGTTTATTATTCTTCCATCATCCTTAACCTTATAATGAATTGCATCCATAAAGATAAAAGAATATATTGGGTCAAGTGGTGATATTGTCAATATTACTTGACACATTTTTCTCGTACAATTTGTGGGTTTCGA
>DAOOVO010000209.1:0-2700 GCA_035370245.1 Pseudobacteroides sp. | reverse complement strand
CCATACTAACTTATTTTGGCCGTTTTGTCTGTCTTAATTTCTGGTATCATTATACCTCTCCGCAATTAATTCCAATGTTATATCCTTGAGGGGTAAACTTTTTATCAGCCATATTTTTGCATTCATCAACTAATTTCCATAATTGCTTCTTCGTATTCTCATCAGCATCAAAATAGTTTATTATATGTTTTTTAGGTATTATCAACATATGACCTTTAATAACAGGAAATATATCATAAACTGCAAAGGCGTCATCATTTTCCAAAATTATTCTATCTTTTTTTATACTACAAAATATACAATTCATTCGATCACCTATTCATTATAATATTTCTTTAATGCATTATCACAAAGATTTAATATTTGCTTTTTTATATCATTAGTCATCTTATTCCATATATGTTTATTAAATTCAACATATTCAATATCCTTGCTGCGTTTCACGAATCCCATATCTTCAAATCTTTTGAAAGGATTGCTGAAAATATTTCTCATGACTTCGTTTCTTGTATAATTACCGCTTAAATAAATACATTTCTTTTTTTCTACAATAAGACCTTTCTTTCTTCTATTCTCATAAAAATTTATGAAATAGTCAATTAAATCTTCTACAGCTACTTTTCCTTTATCATCTGCATTTTCAATCATTGCATGAAGCAAAACAGGCTTATAGGAGTATGACATATCCATCTTTTCAACCATTTCCATGAACTTATCCATCATATTTGCGGGTGTTATTATATCCCAGATATACTTTTCAGCGTAATATTTTACGGTGTCCTCATAGAAGAAATTGAAATCTCTGTAACCCGTTTCAATTACCCTATCCGGAATTATTTTACCCTCATTTATATACTTTGATATTGTTTCATTCTGTACGGAAACCATACGGACAAATTCATTTTGGGAGATCATATTTTTAACTTCATCTCTCCAATTAAAAATATTGATTTCTTCATAATCCGTTTCATAAATAGGTATGTCCAAATATAAATCAGGTCTTCCACCTTTTCTCCATAAGTCAAGCTCAAACTTTTTCTTTTCATTTGGAGCCAATACAAAGCATCCCGGTCGGTATTCTTTTACATTGAACATTCTGTGCATTGATAGTGGTTCATTAAACATATTGGCGTTGTCTACAAAATCAAACACCAACAAGTATTCCTTGTCTTGAGATTTTCTCATGCCTCTTCCTAACTGCTGTAAATATACTGTTTTTGACATGGTAGGTCTTGCCATAAACAACACTTCTGTTTTTGGACTGTCCCATCCTTCATTTAACAAATCACAGGCACACAAAACATTTATATTGCCATTTTCATAGGAATTCAATATCTCTTTTCGTTTCTTATAATTCATGCTACCTGATACAGATTCCGCTATAATTCCTTTTTCTCTTAATAAACGTGCTATCTCTTCGCTATGCTTTACAGACACACAGAATATAACTGCCTTTTTGTCTTTTACATAATTAACATAAGTATCAACAATAAGATTATTTCTTTCAGGTATGTACATTTTGTTTTCCAAGTCAAGAAAATTATACTTAATACCGTTAAATCTTACATTGGACAAATCAATATTTGTCTTTATCCTTATACATCTTACAGGAACCAATTCTCCTCTTTCCACGGCAGTTTGCAAATCCAGTTTATGTGCAACATTTTTAAATAAATCAAGGATTTGTTCTCCGTCAGCCCTTTCAGGTGTAGCAGTAAGTCCTAAGGTGAATTCAGGTTTAAAATAACCCAATATTTTTTTATATGAATCAGCAGCACCATGATGTGCTTCATCTATAATGATATAACCAAATTCCTTAGGATCAAACTGTTTTAAATCGGCATTAACACTTTGAATACTTCCACATACAACATCTCCATAATTTGCCTTTGATTCTGCTGCGTAAATATTAACGTTCGCCTCGGTCCACATCTCTTTAAAAGTATTGTATGCTTGAGTAATAAGCTCATTTCTGTGAGCCAAAAATAAAGTTTTTTTGCCAAGGGCTTTTGCGTCAGCTACTGCTGTTACTGTTTTGCCCGTACCGGTAGCATGATAAAGCAAAGCTATGGAATTTCCTTCTTCCCTAAGCTTTGCCAAATTATCCAGCGCTTCTTTCTGATGCTTTTTTAGTTCAATTACTTTTCCCTTTTGTTTGGGCAAAAAATCCAGCAGTTCTTTAAATACCGGATACTCCCCTAAAAACAAAGTCAGTTCATCCTTAACTTTATCCGAATATTTAATCAACTGCTTGTCCGTCCATCGGTAGAGCTTCCAGTTCTGATATATTAAGCTGTTCTGGCGCATCAATTCATCATAATACTTCTCATCTGATATTTTTCTTTTGTCATGAACTATTTCACCGTCTATTTCTATAGCAATTCTTACATCTTCACTTTCGAGAGCAAAGTCAATAAATCTGCTGTTGCCATAAATATCAACAAAAGGATATTGGATGGCGATGTATTGAGTGTTTTCTATACCAAAAACTTCGGTGAACAGTTCTATGAATTTATCTTCTGAGCTGCTAGCGAGATGAAAAATATCTTTTTTCATATTCACACCTTAAGAAATTTTATGTTGTATTATTAGTATTCTTCATCAAGGTATCTAAAACTTGTCTTTTCAAATATATGCTACATTATTTACCCCTATATGATAGGATAGTTGTCGTAGAGAAAATTTAGTATATAATAGATA
>DAOOVO010000208.1:0-2816 GCA_035370245.1 Pseudobacteroides sp. | reverse complement strand
CCCTAAAAACCCGCCCCCGGATGGGGCGGCAAAGCAGGGAATTCCATATATCGTCTCGCATGGAAGACGTTCCAGAGTCGGACCCGCAAAGCTTTTCTTCGAAGGCGGTGCTTGTCACCCGACGATGGAATGTGGTGCGGCACGCTTCATGCTCCTTCTCCAGAGAATTTACTTCATGCCCTTCTTTACCGCACCTTCACTGCCATGCATTGTTATTTGTCGTGGGAGGCCCCGTAATTCAGAGACAAACAGGACGTTTGTCCCTTAAATTCTCCAAAGATCTTGCTCCACAAATAGTAAAAATAATTAAGTTATCATCAAAACTACTTTAAACTCCAAAGTGAATAATATATTTCTTTTCACAAATTGCTTTTCGTATTAATATCATTAAATCAATTAATTCTTTTGATGACTTAGAACGCTTATCATTTGCAATAACCTCATAAAATGCTTCTAATGATTCAGGAGGAATAAGGGTAATCCCCCATCTTGCAAGCCCGAATTCAGGCCTGTCATAACTATGAAAATACGTTTTAATTAATACCAGTTTACTCCACCAATCATTCAAAATATCATCATTTATAGCAACGCATCCATATTTCTCTGGTTCATAAAAAGAATAATTTTTATCTTTTTGAAATTCATCAATTATTCCAAATTCAGCAACACATGGCATAATATCACCTATTTATTATAATATTAGCATTACACTTTAACTTAGGTCAATCTACGAAGCCTAACCCTAGCAAATCCGCGACACGATGTCGCGGTAACTGCCTCCCATGTCAAATAACGTCTCGCATGGAAGACGTTCCAGAGTCGGACCCGTCAGAAAGACCCGTAAGCGGCAGCTTGTCTGCCCGACGATGGAATGTGGTGCGGCATTCTTCATGCTCCTTCTCCAGAGAAATTACTTCGTGCTCTTCTTACCCGCATCTTTACTGCCATGCATTGTTAAGTGTAGTTGGTCGCCTTCGAAGGCCAGAGACCGCCACGGACGGCGGTCCCTTCAATCTCTCCAACGCAATTCTAATATTTATTTCTTATGCCTAGACTTTTTACTTTTGGATTTTAATTTATCCACTACAAATTTTTTATAACTATTGATAAATTCCTCGTTAAAATTTTCAGGAAAATCGTCTCCTTTAATTATCTCTGCAAACGTATTTAATATATCCTTTTCTTTATTAAACCCTTCTATAAATCCAGCAATATCACTTACCTGCTGAAATGAGTTAACCTTCTCTTCTTCAAGTCTATAATAATGACAAATAAATTCTATTAAATATACATACATTGCATTGAGTGTATTTAAACTATCTTTAATTTTCTCAGTAGAGGGATATATGCTTATTTGTTTGTTTTCATTAAGATTCTGTGCCGTACCCATAAAATTCGCATGAACATAATTACATATCATCCCATATACATTATAAAGATAACGGTCTAAAACCTTATATGCTTTAAGCTTAGCTGTTTCTCCTGACCAATTGTTTTTTGCAGTTAAATAATTGTCTGCTCTTTTAAAGCTATTTGTTTCATCTTCTACTATATACTTGATGTTAAAAGTTATTTCTAATATATTTCTTAATACCATTGTTGCATTAGTAAAATATCCGTGCATCAATAAAATAAGTGCTGATTTATATGACTTAATACTTTGTGCAAATAAGATAAAAATGGCTTGATCAACCCGGTTTTTAACACTATCACTAGCATTAGTGGACATTATATCATTTAAAGATATTAACAATTCTCTTTCAACATAAGTCTGTATTTCTAATGCTAACTTTAGTCTTTCTTCATTTTCTTTTTGAATTCTTTGATAGATGTCATCGTCATATAACAAAAAATTCAATTCTTTAACTGTTTCCATTAGATAACCTCCCTTAGTTTTGCAAAAAAGCTGAATCTAGCACCTCCATCCGCACCAGGACGGTGCGGCTACGCGACCAATTGCACTTAATGTTTAGCATGGCTGACGCCGTTTGAGCCGGACCTATTAGAAAGACCCGTGAGAGCCGCTGTGCGGCCGGCGAAACGGTGTGGTGCGGCTTGCTACATGCTCTTACTCCAGAGGCTTTGCTTCATGATCTTCTAATCCGCACCTTTACAGCCATGCATTGATCTCCGACGTATCCTGACCCGTGATTCAGAAAGTCCCACGGACGGGACTTCCTCAAATCTATACTTCAATCCGCTTGCATCCAATAATTTTATTAGTAATCATTTTATTTAGCTTATCAATGTCAAATTCTTCGGTGTTAGTACAATACTCATTTATTTCTCTATTTATCACTTCATCAACAGGAAGAATTTTATATATTGTCTTTATAGAAAACATACCTTCATCTTTTCCATAAACTAACGTTCCAGTGTCATACTTGAATATCTTTGAAAGCTTTTTTAATTTCAATCCATTCTTCGTCTTCTTTTCTACAATTCTGACATAATACTTTTGCTTCTTTTTTTGAAATTCAATTCTTTCAAATAAAGTTAATACAACATCATTTTCATCTAATGATCGTAACCATTCACTATAATCCTCAATTGTATTTTCAACAAATGGTTTAACTAAATAATCACTCAATTCATCTAACTTCAAGTATTTAAGTTTTACCATTTTCCCGCCACAACAATTGCAATCCATTTAAATTCTCATATCCTTTCAGTATTTTATTGAAACTTAAGTCATGTTTCTCCAAAGCCTTACCCTAGAAAAATCCTGCCATGGATGGCAGGCAAACAGGATATGTCGGAGATCGTGTACATGCCCGACGCCACTGAACCGGACCCACGAAGCCCTTCTTCTTTGG
>DAOOVO010000207.1:0-2821 GCA_035370245.1 Pseudobacteroides sp. | reverse complement strand
AGATCCACCTTAAAAAAGACCATTTTTTTGTCTGAATTTCTTTTACCATTATAAATATTTATCAACATTCAGACTTTAGTAATCCTTAGAAATGCAATTAAAATGTTTTGCTACAATAATAACATCTAACATATTGATTGCACCATCTCTATTAAAATCACAATCTATCCTGTAATCAGCATCTCCAGACACACTATTAAATACCTTTGCCATCTCAATAATATCTATTATATTGATTACATTATCCTGCACACCGTCTATGGCTATATCTCCTGCCCACATATAAATAGGTTCTTCTAACTTGCTGATTTCAACATCATTCTTTACCTCTACATTTTTTATCTCTCTAGTCAAATAACTCGACTTACTTATTTTCAAATCATATTGTGTCTGTGATGAAACATTAATTATTTCAAAGTAACCATTCTCATCAGTAATTGCGTTTAATTCCGTGCCTTGTATCTCCACTTTAAATCCTGACTTCAAAGATGAAGGATTTAAGGTGTCCGCTATAAACTCAGGTGCAACATACCCGGATACCTTATATCCAGTTTGTTCTTCTAATGTCTTAAAGGAATATACATCACTTTTTACTCCCAATTCCATCTCTGGCTTTTCTGTGTATATCTGATATGTATATTCTTTATTCGGTGATAGACCGTCTATTTTTATTCGATGTTCCTTCCCTTTTCCCGTCTCTCCACGATAAACCACATTAAAACTTGTACTTTCCCATACTTCTATTATTGATTCCGCTTCATCTGTTGTCTTCCAACTTATTTCTGCACTCCTATATCCTATGTTCTCTACTTTTATGTCTGTTATTTCATATAATTCTGCTGTCTTAAAGGAATATACATCACTTTTTACTCCCAATTCCATCTCTGGCTTTTCTGTGTATATCTGATATGTATATTCTTTATTCGGTGATAGACCGTCTATTTTTATTCGATGTTCCTTCCCTTTTCCCGTCTCTCCACGATAAACCACATTAAAACTTGTACTTTCCCATACTTTTATTATTGATTCCGATTCATCCGTCGTCTTCCAGCTTATTTCTGCACTCCTATATCCTATGTTCTCCACCTTTATGTCTGTTATTTGAAGCTGCGGTACATTATCAACAGCACTCACATTTAACCCAAACATAAACAAAGCAACGATAAAAAAAGAAATTATAACTAGCTTTTTTTCATAAAATACAACCTTCCCTTCCTTTTCAAATAATATTAAATCAGCCAACTTTTTAAATCACTTTTTTCTTAAATTATACAAATAATGCAATATTTTATCATTAATTATAACACTTTTCAACTGTACAAACCACACAAAAAAGCTGCTGCAAAATGACTTCTGCAACAGCATCCTGTACACCCATAACCTCTCTATTTTGTGATATCCATGCTAATCCTGTCGGCCTTTTTCCCTTAAAAATTTCAATATTTCTTCTCCATGACCTTCAGGTGTCACCTTGGGATAAACCTTAATAACAGTCATATCCTCATCAATAATAAATGTTGATCTTATTATTCCCATATATGTCCTTCCACACATCTTCTTCTCTCCCCAGGCACCATAGCTTTCTGCCACTCTGTGCTCTTCATCGCATAAAAGATAAAAAGGCAAATTATGCTTTTCCTTGAATTTTTTATGAGTTGCGGGCTTGTCCGGACTTATACCTATAACAACAGCACCTGTTTCCAAAATATCATCATATACATCTCTGAAACTGCACGCCTGTTTTGTACACCCCGAAGTGTTATCTTTAGGATAAAAATACAATACAACCGTTTTACCTTTAAAGTTCGCCAAACTCACATCATTTCCATGCTCATCCTTAAGCGTAAACTCTGCTGCTTTACTCCCTGCTTCTATCATATAAAATCCTCCCGATACATCTTAATTTTAAAATTTTAACCATGATTAAATATTCCAACATTTCTAATAAAATTAACATTATTATGTCAAAACATCCCTAAACAGAATATCAAATGATTACTGTAAATCCATAGTTACAATTTTTTCAATAATAAAACCATTATTCAATACAAATAATATATACATCATAGATAAATGTAAAGCTTTCAACTTTTCATTGCAATATGAGAAAAATCTCATGCTTGAATTGGAGTGTGCAGCCATGATTATCACAGTCATTATTTTAGGCATATTAGTTCTCTTATTAATTTTGCTTTTCACCATATCACTAAGAGCAAGGTTTATTTTTGATACAGACAAGTCCAATATGTATATGACATTGTTTTGGCTTCCACCTTTATTTAAAGCCGTATTGGAGATTGTTAATACCAGACCGGTTTTGACAATAATTGTCCTAAATAAGCAATTAATCTCTAAAACACTTAAAAACAAAAAAGAAAGTCTTAACACTCAGCTGATAAAGCAAATCAGCCCGAAAGAATTTGTTATTAATGCTTATTATGGCTTCAGTAATCCGTTTTCTACAGGTATAGCCACAGGATTAGTCGGAGCAATATCGAGCTTGACTGATATTGCAGTAGTAAGGCATTGCCCGGATTTCACAGCATTTAGGGACTATATATATGTAGACGCCTCTGCAAGAATAAATGTGGGAACAGCACTTTTAAATTTTCTACGCTCCTAAAGTTAATGCTTAAAATATGACCTTATAGATCGACTTTATAAATATGACTTTATTGTGATAATTATGACAAATAAAAATATTTTGTAATAACTAATGCATGCTTTATTCACCGGAAATATATAAACCATAAATAGAATAACAATTATAGGAGTCCAGTGGTAAAAAGTCAAGAGGTGATTGGAAAAAATTTTTGAAAAT
>DAOOVO010000206.1:0-2846 GCA_035370245.1 Pseudobacteroides sp. | reverse complement strand
GATTTTCATACTTATTATGTATCTGATAAAAGCGTTTTAGTGCATAATATGTGTGATATACCTATTGTTAATATTGCAAAAAAGGCAGAAAGACAGATCAAAAAGCTTTCACATGAGGCAAAAGCAGGCTTTGATGAAGCTTTAGAAGCATTGAAAAGTGGTGATTTTAGAGGCTTGAACAATCATGCGTTAAAAGGAAATAGGAAAGGACAATGGGCATTAGATATTGCAGGAACTGGTAACGGCAGAGGTGGTGGAAGGGTTATCTATAAAAAACTAGATGATGGAAATTTTGAAATCATTGAGCTTATAGAAGGGCATAAATATTAAATAATTTAATCAGATTTTGGAGGTTATATTATGGGAATTAAGCATCTGCTATTAGAAGTATATTGTGATTGTGAGGATGATATAGATGAACCTTCATTCTGCCATCGTGGTTCTAACTTTCCTGGCATTCATTGTTTTGAAAACAATTGTAAATTTTTAAGTTATACTTATTGTCCTAATGAAATTTCGTATTCATCCGAATTAGGTCTCATTGAGAGTATGAAAGATTGTATTGGTTATGGAGGCGATATGCTTCCGAAGCCATATGATGAGGAAACCCAAAAGAACCTTGTTGAAAAATGGAAACAAATCTGTATAAGAAAAATTTCAGAGGCATATAATGAGTATATGAATTACAAAAAACAAATAGGAAAATAATTTGAGATTGGTACCTATTGATATAAGTAAACTGTAAGTGTTGATACTTAAGTTTTAGATAGTTATTGTCCCGACTGTAGAAAATACAGCTTCGGGACTTTTTTTATCAGTAATTATTTAACATATGGTAAAATTATGCTTATATACAATTTTGATAAAGGGATATGGACTACATTCTGGATTTGGTGATGACTAAAGTTTTGGGTTTTAAAGTCATGAGCGAAGCGAATTTTCTTGAAAGAGAGAGATACCAAGAGGTTGGTGGCACATGAAAGAAAGAGTTTGAATGTCACTCAAAAAACAGATGAATTTGATGCCGAATGTGCTGCCAGAGTGCTTTTAAACCGCTTTGACAGCCTTCCAAAAGCAGATGTTCAGGACAAGTATTGGATTCTTAAAAATCTTGTAACCCATAGGGATGCTATGGTAAAGAGTAATATTATTCTTAAAAACCGCCTTCATTCCCTGCTAGCAAGCCATTATCCATCCTATACCAATTTCTTTTGTTCTATAGACACACTGGGAGCACTTGCCTTTTATGAAAAATACCCATCACCATCAAAGATAAAGGATGTGACAGCAGCGGAATTGAATAAGTTTTTAACAGGTGTTTCCGGTAGAGGCAATCCAAAGGATAAAGCACAAAAGATTATTGATTATATTAATGCAGACGGTGATACAACTATTGAGCATCAGGAAATCAGGGATTCAACCGTTATTTCCGTAGTTAAAATGATAAGGTCAAACATGGAAGAATTACACACCATAGATAAGAAACTGGAAGAATTACTGGAACACTTTGATTACAAACTTACCAGTATCCGTGGCGTAAGTACTGCAATTGCAGCAGGTCTAATATCGGAAATAGGTGATATTTCAAGGTTTCCCAAACCTGCCAAGCTAGCCCGGTATTCGGGTGTAGCACCAATTACACAAGCCTCTGGAAAGAGCGAAGCTCAATTTGCAGACACAAGGGGAAACAAAGCACTGCATCATATCTTTTACAGCCTTGCCCTAAGTCTCATAAGTGTTTCCCAATCAAAGAAAGCCAGAAATATATACTTTCACAACTACTTTGAAAAAAAGGTTTCCGAGGGAAAAACAAAACGCCAAGCCTTAAACTGCCTGCAAAGAAGGCTTGTAAATATAATTTGGGGTATGATGACCTACAAAACAGAATACAGAAATCCAGAACTCCAATTGATTGAAGAACTTGATAAATCCAAACAAAAAATGATATAATTCCTACAAAAGGCACTTGAAAACCCAAGTGCCACAAAAATTCCCTCTTTACGATTGCCATTAGGGAATACTTGTGAGATTTCTTGGTCATCAAAGCAAGTTCAATCGGCTGCAAATCGATTACAAAAAGGTGCAAAACAAATTACAGTTAGAAATAGAAGTGAAGCTGAGGAAATTTTCTTAGGAATATACCAGGGTAAAGGATTTAAAAATGTTACAGGTATGGATGCTACAAGCTCAAAAAATTTACTTGGAACTAAAAAAGGTACTTATCATTGGGATGAAGGACATGGTGGCGGAAATCCTCATGATATTGCACATTTACAAATACACGATGAAAACGGAGATGTCATAAGAATATTCTATGGTAATTAGGGTAATTAGATTTGAAAGGAGATTGAGAAATGAATACCCTCAGTACTAAACAAATTAATAATTTAATCACTGGAAACTCTTTAGCGTTAGAGATTCCTGCAAGTTCAGATGATTTAAGATGTTTTGTTGTTATTGGAGCATATAAAAAAGATCAAACTGGGAAATCAGCTAGAGCATCAAAGTTCTTAAATACTGAGGATAAATCTAATTTGCTATTTTGGTTAAGAAAATACGAGGTAAAAAAGCAAGATATTGAAAGATATATAGCGGATAGCGACTTAGTTAATTCAGTACATATTAAGGATATATCATCAGTCGAGAATTTAGAATTTGAATTAGCAAAATATTTGAGTGATTTATCACAATTAGATGTAGAATGGAAATGTGATAATCCACTATAAATCTTAGTCAAACAGCCGGAAGCATATCACATGTTTCCGGCTCTACTTTTTATATTTAGAAATCAAAACTTGATTCCACTGCATAAACTCTTTTTTTACAATAGATGTACCTTGACAACT
>DAOOVO010000205.1:0-2849 GCA_035370245.1 Pseudobacteroides sp. | reverse complement strand
TCTTCAACTCTTTACATATTATCGCTTCTTTTATTATTTGTGGTCGTGCACCAATCAAGCTAATTATCTTCATCAGACACACTCTCCCAGTTAAACAAAAGTTATGATGATAGTTGACGAAAATATTGTAGCCCTATGTGTGTTTTCTGTTAGGCCTTATTGTTAGTTTCCGTAGTTCTTTCAAAATATTGAAAAAATCAGTTTTGTACAGATATAGAACTATCAACAAAACAATCAGTGACGAAATGCTTGGAAGCAAGTAAGCATTAGAGAATGTATGAAACGCAGCAGTTATACAAAAAAGAACGGCTATCACATATATCTTCACCAGGTCGTACTGCACGGGATAAAGCCTTTTTGAAACTGTACTTTCTATTGCAAAAACAATGATGAAAGACAGACCAGTTGATAAAGCCGCTCCTTTCGCTCCAAAGACTGGAATTAGCAAGAAATTACCAATCAAATTGAATGCTGCTGCGCATCCAGCACTTACTATAAACCAATATGTTTTCTTTGAAAAGTCTATTCCTCTTGCAACCACAATGCTCATCATCATCATTACCGGTGATAATAACAGAAATGGTGATATGCTTGCTGATGATCTGTACGTTTTTGCCAAAAGAAGGAAAATTACATCTTTGAACGTCAGTACGAGCAAACCAAGTGAAAAAGTTAAAAATGCAACGTAATCCAATACTTTAGAAAATAGTGCACCATTATCCGGATTTTTTTCAAACTGTTCGTACGCAAAAGGATACCAGAGCGTCGAAAATCCAGACGTGAAGAGATTCATCGCAGAGACGATCTTGAAAGCAGCGGAATACAATCCTATTTCATTAAAATTTGTATACAGACGTAGCACAAATCTGTCCGTCCAGTTGAGTATCCACCAAAATATACCCGAGAAGATAAACGGATAGCCATACTTCAGCGCTTCAATTGCTTGATTTTTATTTACTTTTATCGGGAACCAATAACTGTGATCAAGTATAATTCCTAAGATTAAGGTTGCGATGTTCGAGAACAATTGGGCGTACAGTATGGCATAGAAATCGTGACTGATCAGTAAAGCATAGAGAACGATGGAAGCAGCGTTAACTGAAGAATTAAATATCTGGATGAAGGAATATAGAAAACCTCTTCCTCTCATACGGATTATCGTCTGATTGAACGTCTGAAATACGCCTGCTATGATGGCTCCTATCAAAATAAGCGAAGCAGCAGATTTTTCATCTCCAACCAAGAATAAATTTATCTGATTTCTGAAAAGAACGATTACAACCGTGACTATTGAAGTGAACAAAAGTGGAAAAGAAAGGCAGCTCCACAAGAAAGTCGGTTTATCTCTTTCACCTACCTGGTGAAAAAATCTCATGAAAGAATTTGGAATGCCGGAGATAACCAACAAGATGAAAATAGAATAAACCGTTGAAAACATCGCTGCCTTACCGAATTCCGATGGATTTATCAACAATGTGATGATCGGAGTCGTAAAGAATGATATCAACGCATTGATCCATATTCCAAGGGAAAAAGAAAAGTATTTTCTGATAAGTGAAAACTTATCCATTGTTTTTCCTCCGTGGCAAAAATAATATGCTGCATTCTTAGAAAATTAGGATGATTGGATTCTTATTTCTGGCGTTATATTTAGGAAATTGCATATGAGAGATATCTTTCTATAATTTTCTGCACTTGTGACTATATTAAAAGGTCCACGAAAGCATTCTCTTATTAGTTCTTTGTATACACTGTTCGAGTTCCCAGCAATATGTTTGTAAAATGTCCTCGAATCTTTACCAAGATATAATACGTCCGTTATAGGATCTATTATTCTTATATCCCTATTTGGAGTGTCACTGTAAAAATTAAGTAGTGCTTCATAATAAACTGATTGATGTTTGTCTATTTGATAATTACGCATAATATTCTCCAATAGAGTCCTTATTTGTGTATCGAAATTTCTATCATATTTCACTTTTCTCTTTTGCACACCGAAAATACTCAGGAACTCACCTAGTTTGCTAGTGTACCTTGACTTTAAAATGCCTTTGAATGGTAAGTTAAAGTACATAGAAAGAGTCAGGACTGTCCTAGCACAACCGTTGAATACTTCGAATTTTCCGACATCGCTTCTGATATAATTTCCGTGATATACTCTGTACACATACCATGGTTGGTCTATATACGTCAGATTAGCCATTCCAATCTTGTCCTTCTTTATCACAAGCCAATATGGCATGTTCCAGACTACATATGTCTTAACCACGTTCTTAAGATAAAAATCCTTTGTAACGAAAAATGGATCCGAAATAAAGTTACTTCCTAAAAGCCAAAGCAACTTTGCCAAAGAATCTTTATCAAGTTTTTTTACTACAGACTTTCCAGTCACATTTCCATTTTCATCCATAACAAGCAAGTCACTATAAACGCCTTGAGAATTGGATTCTTTCAGTACTCGAACATTTGTAAAATAAGACCACTCATTAAAAACTCTATCATCGGAGTGAAGCATGGTCACATAATTACCTATTATATATTTAGTGCCCACTAAGATTGCATTCAATTGACCTTTATTTTCTTGGCGAATATAAAGTATCCTTGAATCTTTTTTGCTTGCAGCCGTACAAATATATTGCGTTTGGTCTGTTGAACCGTCGTCGATTACAATTAGTTGAATATTCACGCCCTTTTGCCTTAAGCACGAATTCACTGCTTCCTCTATGTATTTTTCGTCATTGTATGTTGGCATGATAACTGTTACTGTTTCCATTATTTCCCTCCCCCAAAACTTTGGATAATGTTAACCAATTTAGTGAAAAATGTGCGATAATATTGTTGAATACTGA
>DAOOVO010000204.1:0-2883 GCA_035370245.1 Pseudobacteroides sp. | reverse complement strand
TTTAAAGTTTATATTGACAAGGATTATATGCTGTAATAAAATTAATGGTATAAAATAGCTGAAATTTAATATAATGTTAATGTTAAAAGGGAGTAGTTTTTTAATAACAGAGTCAACATACTGGTGGAAAACACCTGGCTTTGTGGCCCATGAGGTTAACGAGACTTTTAACATAATCTAAATTTATTTGGGTTATATTAAAGGTCTTTTTTATTTACTTATTTTTGTATTGTACATTTTGTAACCCCGGTAATTGAAAATTGTTATTGAGAACTACTTGTTTCGTATGAATGGCTAAAAAATCTTGTATAAGGGAGTGGATAAAATGTCATTTATTAAGTTTGAGAATGTGAGTAAGGAATACGATTTGGGAGCTCTTAAATTTAGAGCGGTTGATAACATTAATTTTGAGATTGATAAGGGTGAGTTTGTTGTCATACTTGGACCTAGCGGAGCAGGAAAAAGTACTGTGTTAAATCTGTTAGGAGGAATGGATTATGCAACAGAAGGATCAATCTATATCGATGGTGAGGATATTACAAAATATGATGAAAATGGCTTAACGGCTTATAGAAGGGATGTAATTGGATTTATATTTCAGTTCTACAATCTGATACCGAGCCTTACAGCATATGAAAATGTTGCCATAACAAAAGAGAATAATAAGGATGCATTAGATCCTAAATTAACATTAGAATGGGTAGGTCTTAAGGATCATTTAGATAAATTTCCTGCACAGCTTTCAGGTGGTGAACAGCAGCGAGTCTCAATAGCAAGGGCGATTTGCAAGAACCCTAAATTACTGCTTTGCGATGAGCCCACAGGAGCTTTAGATAGCGAAACCGGGGTTGTTGTTTTATCACTGTTGCAAAAAATGAGCAGAGAAAGAGGACTTACAGTTGTAATAGTTACACATAATTCTGCATTGGCACCTGCGGCTGACCGCGTTATAAAATTGAGAAGCGGTAAGGTTAGTGAGCATATTGTCAATGACTCTCCAATTTCTGTAGAGGAGGTGAACTGGTAAATGTTACTTAGAAAAATGCTTAGAGATATGAAAGCAAACAAGACCCAATTCATATCGATTTTTCTCA
This sequence comes from Pseudobacteroides sp., assembly GCA_035370245.1. GTDB lineage: Bacteria > Bacillota > Clostridia > Acetivibrionales > DSM-2933 > Pseudobacteroides. Next base: position 1,789 of record DAOOVO010000204.1, on the reverse strand, counting down.
TGGCTGTTTTAGGGGTTCTGGTCTACTCCGGCATAAATGCTGAATGGTATGGAATGAAAAAGGAAGTTGATCAATACTATGATAAAACAAATTTGCCGCATATATGGATAATGAGTGACAACTTTACCGACGGAGATTTGGATAATGTGAGAAATATATCAGGTATCTCTGAGGCTGCTCGCAGATTGACTTTTGATGTTACTTTGAATATGAAAAATGATCCGACTTTGAGGGTCAACATTATTGAAAACAATTTGCTGTCATCGCCTATGACGGTTGAAGGAGAAGATTTTGATATTTCAAAAGACGGCTTGTGGCTCGATGAGTCATTTGCGAAAGCACATGGATTACAAAAAGGTAACAGCATTAAAATTGAGTTCAATGGCTTAAAAATTGAGAAAAATATACTGGGATTTATTATACATCCTGAATATGTACATAATGTAAGTGATGACAGTATTTTGATACCGAATCATGAGAGCTTCGGGTTTGCTTTTCTATCGGATAAAGCACTGCCTGAAGGTGTAATGCTTCCGTATAATCAACTCATTATAAAGACTGATGGCGGTTTGGTTGACGATGGGTTGATGTCGGAACTCGAAGAGAAATTTTCCGACAGATATCATGTAATAATAAATAGAGATACTCATCCAAGTGTTTCTGTTTTCGAATCTGAGATCGTACAGAATAAAGCTATGGGTGGTGTTTTCCCAATAGTATTCTTTTTAATTGCAGCATTGGCTATGTTGACTACAATGACACGAATGACTAACAACCAAAGAACTCAAATAGGAACATTAAAAGCTCTTGGATTTTCACAGCGTAAAATATTGTTGCATTATTTGTCATACGGGGTATGGATAGGTTTGGTAGGAGGAATAATCGGATTATTTATCGGACCGTTATTGATACCGCCAATACTGTTTAATATGCAGAAAACAATATACACTCTTCCTAATTGGTCTGTAGCCATTTCGCCTTCGTCTTTACTGGCGGTAGTAATTGCAGTTTTATGCTGCGGTGTATCAAGTTATTTTGCCTGCTACGGGCAATTAAAAGAAGTTCCGGCAGCCACATTAAGGCCGAAAGCACCAAAGGTCGGACGTCATACCGCTTTTGAGAAAAGTAAATTATGGCATAAGTTTGGATTTTCAGTTCAGTGGAATTTAAGGGATACAATGAGAAGCAGGATCCGTTCAATTATGGCTGTTGTAGGTGTAATGGGATGTTCGGCCCTTTTGTTGTTTGGACTTGGATTGAGGGATACGGTTAATGGGGTTAGCAAGTGGATGTATGAGGATCTCAATGTATATAACAGTAAAGTTAATCTCAATGAACATATAGAAAAGCAGGAGCTTGCTGATTTGCATAAGACTTATACAGGTCAGTTGATTCAGGAATCGCAAGTCCAGATTAGATATGGTGATAAAAAAGAAAGCGGAGCGTTAACTGTTCTTGATGAAGGTAATGAAATAAATTTTGAAAATGTAAAAAAGGAGAAAATATATTTACCGGATGAAGGGATAGGTATATCCTTCAAGATAGCAGAAATTTTAGAAGTGGATATGGGAGATACAATAGAATGGCGAATATATGGAGAAAAGGACTGGCAAAAATCCACAATAATAGCCATATATAGAACTCCTATGGGACAGGGAATTGCAATTTCTAAGTCTGCATACGAGAAAATGGGAAAGACATTTAGTCCTACTTCTTTATTATCATCGAATAAATCAATGATTCCACTGCATAAACTCTTTTTTTACAATAGATGTACCTTGACAACTTC
>DAOOVO010000203.1:0-2898 GCA_035370245.1 Pseudobacteroides sp. | reverse complement strand
GAGAACCTAACTTAGAAAATTAAAAAATTTGTCTTGACAATGGGGAGCATTATACTATTGATATTCTCCCTTTGAAAGTCACCCTCTCAAAAAAATCACATATTAAACGAAATGATTTTGGCACTTCACTTAATTAGATTATGTATATATAATATTTTATATATTCAATGATGAAAGGTTAAAACTATATGAATGAATACAACTTCAAAATCATAAATCCCAAAAAGCCCAAACTTATATTCCCTGGAATGTTTGATGTACTCCTTTTTATTTTATGGATTTTCTATGTAGTAATGGCTGCTCTAAACTCTGACAATCCAAATAGTATTTATGCAAAGATTGCAACACCTTATCTTTTATTAGTAGAAATCAATCCCATTTTAGGTTTTATTGCTTTTGTTATTACTGTTTTAATACCTTTAGTATCAGGCAAAATAATTTTCAATCGTTATCTATTAAAAATTTATTTATCAACTGCCAAAGTAAAACTGTATGATAACCATATCATTGTTGATTTTATCAATTCCAATGAGAAATATTGCTCACATAAAACGATATATCTTAACGAATTAAAATCATATGGAATATCCAGAGCTACAACGATCATGAGGTACTCAATAAATTCCCGATTAATAAATAACATGGGTATATTGTTAAATACAAATAGTGAAAAAATTGTTTTTCGTTTGATTGATAACTATAGTTTATTACCATTCCTTTACAAATCCAATGATATAGATAGTATGGTTCGTTTTTCACGTGCACTCAAAAAATACATAGATAATTATAATGACAATAAGATTAACAATAACATTAAATTTCATGTGCCGGCAAAATGGAGATATATACCGCGATTGTTATTAACCATATCAGCACTTTTATGTGCAGTTATATTGATACTTTGGGTTTTCGTTTATTTAGTACCTAAGCTATCAAAAAAGTAACTTAATACCGTACCGTTTAAGACAAATAATAGAGGATGAACATGTACACGTAACAACTTGTTTTGAAAAAGTACCTAAAAACGCAAAGTGAACTGCCCAATATGAGCAGTTCACCTGTGATCTTCCAATTATTAATCCCAATTCTAGATCCATCCAAATCAATTAGGCCTTAGCCTTTTATTAACCCCAATTAGGGACACAAGAGCCAAATTGTTACTCATGATATTCTCGTTATAGTTTTCGGGCAGAATTGACAAGTCCCTGAGTGCAATGGCATAAACATCCAGACCTTTAGCACTCATATATTTGAACACATCATAAACTTCCTGCAAAACTTTTCTTGTCACCCTTACCAAACGCGATTCCATAAGAATATGTGTACAGCTTCTGAAAATATACTCTGCCGCTCCTCTGATTACAACCCTGAGTTCTCCATTTATCAGATGCACTGACGAACTGAATTTGTTATCATGGTTGATATCCAATCCCGGCAGCTTTGGGGCTATAGTTTCAATAAGCTTTGAGTCAAAGCCCATTGTATCAGCATATGTGGCAACGGCCTTTTTGAGCCTGCCTTCTTTTCTTTTGGCAGTACCTATTTCATATTTCTCCAAATCAGTTGTATTGCTTAAAATCAATGAATGCATGAATACTCCAAAGCTCTTATCCTGCTCGCTTACCGTCGAAGCGTCCTTTAACCTGCCATCCAAATAAACCTTATCAACGTATGCTTCCAAACTATAGTTCTTTAAACTTAAATTCCTTTTTTTAAAACTTGTGCCTTTATTAATAATGCTCATAATACCCTCCCAATTCATATGTCCATCATAATTAATCGAACAGGAGCAATAAAGCACAACACATTCATTAATTAAATTTACATTAACTATTTTAATAGTATCGTAAATATAATTAATCTGTCAATAAACAAATTGTAAAATATTTATTAAGAATATTAATTTTTCTATACAACCCTTATGATTTCCTTGAGCAAATCACAGTCCCTGGAAGAGCTTCCAACCATTATTTCAAACTCACCCGGCTCAACTACACTTTTCAATTCTCTATTAATAAGGGACAGTGCCTGCACAGGAAGCTTAATTTCTATTGTCTTTGTCTCTCCGGGTTCAATGGTTACTCTTGAAAATCCTTTTAATTCCTTTATTGGAGTAGTTACCGAACTATATATGTCGTTTATATAAAGCTGCACAATTTCAGTTCCTTTTAATTTGCCTGTATTTGTCACCTCTACAGAAACTGTTATTTCACCTTCACGTATTGCTTTTTCTCCCGCTATTTCTTTTGGCGAAACTTTCATATTGGAGTACTTATAGCTGGTATATGAAAGGCCATATCCGAAAGGAAACAACGGTTCAGGGTCTACATCTATATATCTTGCCGGTCCATGCCATCCGGGATACTGGTTGTAGTAAACCGGCTGCTGACCTACATTTCTTGGGAAGGATATGGTTATTTTTCCACAAGGATTATAGTCGCCAAAAAGAACTGCTGCTACCGCATTTCCACCTTCCATTCCTGGGTTCCATGCCTCAATGATGGAATCTGCGTTATCCTTTATCCATGGCACCGTAAGCGGTTTTCCATTAATAAGTACCACAACAAGAGGTTTTCCTGTATTCTTCAATGCCTCAAGAAGCTTTTGCTGTGCACCGGTAAGATCAAGGTTTGACCTGTCACGTACCTCTCCGTTTAATAGAATTGTATCTCCCACCACAGCAATTACCATATCGGCTTCCTCTGCCAATTTAACCGCACCTGCAATATTTTCATTTGAAGAATCAAACATATCGCAGCCCTTGTCATAAAGTATTTCAACCTTATTGCCTGCACGGTTTTTAATGCCGTCCAATATGGTGACTATAGAAGATATATCATATTCATTGATTCCACTGCATAAACTCTTTTTTTACAATAGATGTACCTTGACAACTTC
>DAOOVO010000202.1:0-3132 GCA_035370245.1 Pseudobacteroides sp. | reverse complement strand
TGGAATATAGGCTCATAGTTATTACATGTATAATGTCTAAAAACTATACCTTTAATAGCTTCTCTTTTTCGATAAAAATATGAAAATTTCCCTTTAGAATTCATCTTAACTATATTTTACATTTTTCAGAATAAATCCACTGATCATGGACGTCAACGGAGAAATCAAAACCAATCCAATACATCCAATAAATGTATGAAGGATTTCTGCAGCTATGGATTTTGAATTTAAGATATTCAATATCGGTGTACCTTGTGCCATATATACCATCATAATCGATAAATAGCTTCCCATGTATGCAAATAAAAGGGTTGTGGTTTGACTGCCTACCACAGATTTTCCAATATTCATCCCTGACTGAATCAAGTCAGTCCTCTTAACATTAGGGCTATTCATTGTAATCTCTTCTAATGCAGAGGATATATCCACAGCAAGATCCATTATGGCGCCTGAACTGGCAAGATATATTCCTGCCTGGAAAACAGAAGTTAAGTCAAGATCTAAAAAACCAGCATAAAGCAATGATTCCGACCAGGGCATAACTGCCCCATGAATATTAAAGTAAGCTCCAAATATAATCGCCAGAACACATGTAATAATGGAACAGATGATAGAACTAATAATAGCAGCATAAGCCTTTTTCGTAAAACCTGTTACCAGAAATATCGTTATAACAGTTAAAATATTCCCTACGATCAAAGCTGTTAATATGGGATTATACCCCCTTAACATATATGGAATGAGTATTTTCCATATACTTAATAATGCAAAGGCAAAAGATAACAACGTGCGAATTCCCGTATACCCTGAAAATATGATTATAACTATTGCAAAAAATCCTATTAGTACCAGCTCTTTATCTAATCGATAATGGTCGATCATATTTGCAAAATTTATTTTTCCATTTTCATCAAAACCAATCAGTACCCAGGCTTTATCTCCTTCAGCAAAAAGCTTGTCTGCCTCTAAACTTCCTGTAAGCATATTGTTTGCCACTATAACTTCACCTTTATGACTGCCAGTCTCAATTTCTATTGTTGTCTTTTGATCGCCCTGTTTGAAAAGCCCGGTATTGTGTACTGTTGAATAATCTACTGACAGTACTTCAGCCTTTACTCCTTCTGTATAATGGTACTGCTGTTGATCAAATCCTGTTGGCAATAGAATCAGTATTACTAATAAAATCAGCAGTGAAAATATAAATACAGTTTCTTTTCTATTCTGTTTTCCTATCCTTTGATTCAAAACTTATACTCCTTTCATGCGCATCCTGCCCGGAAGAATTTTTTATGTAATAATAAAGACTGGTAAAACCCAGCCTTCTAATATTTTTATTTTACAAAATTACTTAAGTCCAGTGACAGCAACCAACTTATAATATATTTCCGTATTGTCATATGCACCATTGAATAATTCTGCTCCCACCCCTGTAGCATATACTGGTACTGGAACGCCTGTATGAGAATATGAAGTCCAACCTATTCCGGCTTTGTTATTTAAAATATGAGTTAATGTCACCGTTAATGGATTATAGTCACCATATAATCTATAGAATTCTTCATCGTTGGATTGTTCTTCTGCCATCGTTGCATCAAAAGCCTTCTTTAACCTTTCTACTTCACTGTCTGACAGTTCAAGTGTCATATATGAATCTTTGCCCTCACCATCTATGTATTCATCTTTTAATCCGAAAGCTTGAGTAATTACCGGCATGATTTCTTCAAATGTCAAGTCTGGATTCTTTTCAATTATACTGTTAAGTTTTTCATCAAATGCGACATAGGACATTTTTTGATGTTTTAATATTTCTAATGCCACATCGTAACCAGTAGTTGCCTGCCCGATCGTCATACCACCTGTTTCATGGTCCCCTGTTACGATAATTAATGTTTCATCAGGATGTGCTTTTGCAAAATCAATAGCTACTTGAATAGCATCTGCAAATGCTAAAACTTCAACAATATTCGTCTTTGCATCATTCGCGTGACCAGCCCAGTCAATCTTTCCTGACTCAACCATCATAAAAAATCCTTTATCATTATCCAATACATCGATACCCTTTTTAACGAAGTCAGCAAGGGTTAAGTCTCCTTCTTTATGGTCAATGGCATATGGCATTGCACCATCATCCTGAATTACAGGAGTAACGGCATATATTTTGCCTGATTTGTTGTTTAATGCCAATATATCTTTTTTGGTCTTTACAATTTTATATCCCTTTTCTTTCAAAATTTCATAAACATCTTTTTGATCCTTATTGCTGCCTGTAGGTTGTTTAATGGTTCCTCCCCCAAAATAATCAAACTCTGAGTCTGCCATTTGTAACGCAATATCATAATAGCTATTTCTTGATGGAACATGGGCATAATATGCAGCAGGTGTCGCATGGTTAATCGTAACTGTTGATACGATACCGATCTTCATTCCTTTTTCTTCTTTAAGTCTTTCTGCAATTGTTTTCGGAACATTCTTTGTATCCACGTTTTCAGCTTTATTTCCTGAAACATTCCCAACTGGTCTTAAACCGATCGTACCACTCCATGTTTTGAATCCCGAGGAAAGAGCAGTAGCTGTGGAAGCTGAATCCGGTGCAAATGAAGTCGCATCATGAGTAGTCTGATAGCCTACTGCTTCAAAATCTTGAAAATTAAGAGTCCCCAGTCTAAGATTATTGTGTTTGTTGGTTCCCATGTAAATCTGAGCAGAATTCACCTGCACAGCAGACATTCCATCCCCTATGAACATAAAAATGTACTTAGGAGATTGCACGTCAGATTTAACGCTTTGAACCAGATGCTCAGTCCTGACTGTTTTGTCATGCTGCATCAGCAGACTTACATGATTTTGCGCCCTACATCCCGTTACAATCAAAGTCACCACGGTCAGAAAAAGTATAGCTGATAATAATCTCTTAAACATATCATACCTCCTAAATGTATTAGTCATTTCACACCTGTAAATATACAGGAGGTATGTTAAATCCCAATTATATAAAAGTAAACGATAAGTAATGTCACCGCCGGGATATAATTGACCCGGGAACGCCGAAAAGAAAATGACCCACCCCTGTAGAATATATCTATAATGATACCAGAAATTAAGACAGACAAAACGGCCAAAATAAGTTAGTAT
>DAOOVO010000201.1:0-3145 GCA_035370245.1 Pseudobacteroides sp. | reverse complement strand
AAGAGCTGAAAGTTAGACTTAATCTTGTCAATACACTTAGTTATTTTACGCTTACTATAAATTAACTTGTTTGAATATTTTACGTATATAGTTCTTTTTGATATAATATAATTTGTTATTTTTTTGAAACACATAAAATTATTACTGAAATGATGTTGTAACTTACCTAACTAGAATAAATAAATTTTTACCACAAGGAGAATTTGTATGGGTAACGAGTTTTTTTATAGAATATTTAGGAAACTTTTATGGTTAAGGATTCCTTTGGCTTTTGTAACTGCTATTTTTGTAATAGTAATGGGTGTGTTTTTTAAATATTTAGAAATGGACTTTAATAAAAATGCAGTAAAAACATTAGCAACAATAACAGCTTATAATGATTATGGCTATCCTATACTATCGTATAATGTAGGTGAAAAAGAGTATACAGTGAGTTCAAGAAGTCTATTTTCTAACAGTCAAGTAGGAGACAAGGTAGAGATTAGGTATCATAAGAATAATCCTACTTATATAGAGACGGGTGAAAATGCCTTATTTGAAATCTCAATTTGGATGATTGTCATTGGAGCTGTGGGAGCTTTGTTTATAGCTTTAGTTTTCTTTAAAAGATGATATAATTTAACTATCATTATTTTTCGGAGGATAAAATGGATAAAATTGAACTGATAAATAAGCTGATACAAGCAAATCCAAAAGACAGCAATGCGTGGTATTTGCTTGGACTTGAACATTCTCATAATAACAATATTAGTGAAGCATTGAAAGCATTTTCTGAAGCACTAAAATATTGTGATGATAGCGTTAAGAGTGAGATAATTACAGCACTTAGCAGTTTATCGGAAGCGTCCGACCTTAGCAAATATACAACATACACAGATAAGAGCGGGGACTCAATCAATTTCAATAAAGATAGCAACATAGAAAAGGAAGAAGATGAACAAATCTCTGAAGAATTAGAAGAAAATGAAGATAGCAATACGGTTATACCGCTGAGAGTTATAGAAGGAAAGCGGAGAGGGCATATTTCGTTAGATGAGGACAAAGAAACAAACATTACTTTTTCTGATGTTGGTGGGCTCGATGAGCTTAAAGAAACTATTAGAATGAAAATCATTAAGCCTTTTTCTACCCCAGGACTATTTGAAAAATTCAAGAAAAAGTCCGGGGGAGGTATTCTTCTCTTTGGACCTCCTGGGTGCGGAAAAACCTTTATTGCAAAAGCAACTGCAGGTGAGTGTAGAGCAAGTTTTATCCCTGTACATATTACAGACATACTTGATCCGTATTTAGGAGTAAGTTCTAGGAATATAAAAGATATTTTTACAAACGCAAGAACAAAGAAACCATGTATTCTGTTTTTTGATGAGATAGATACAATTGGTTATAGCCGGGCAAAGCTAACAGGTGAACACATGAGACCAATTATCGATCAGCTTCTTGTAGAGATTGAAGGTATAGAGAGCAGCACCGATAAGATGCTTATAATTGGAGCCACAAATATGCCCTGGGATGTTGATCCGGCATTAAGAAGACCTGGGCGATTTGACAGACTGATTTTTGTTATGCCACCTGATGTAAATGCAAGAAAAGAAATATTTGCTTTAAAACTCCGGGGAAGGCCTATTGAAGATATAGATTATATGGAGCTTGCAAGAAGAACTGAATTATATTCCGGTGCAGATATTGAAAATGTGGTTGAACTCGCAGCGGAGAATGTAATTGATTCAATAATGAAGACGGGTGTAGAGAGAAAGATAAGTATGAAAGATTTGATTTTGGCTATAGATAAGACAAAGCCTTCAACACTTGATTGGCTTAAGACGATGGAGACTTACATAAAGTATGGAAACAGTAGTTCTATGTTTAGTGATGTAGACATGTTTTTAAAAAAATACAAGAGATATCTCGGAGGTTGATAACATTGAGAGTTGAAATTGATTCAGAGCCTCAGAGAACTAGAAAGCAGATACAGCACTTTATCAGTATCGGACGTTTTAAAAAGGCAAGGTTAATTGCCTCTGATTTAATCTCAAATTATCCTGAGTATCCTTATGCTTATTATGATATGGCTGTATGTGAATTTTACCTAGGAAGAGTTGATAATTCTATAGAACTGTGTCAAAGATCGCTGGAATGTGGTATGAAACCATTAGCAGTATATATAATGATGATGATTTATCACAATGAAAAAGGTGATTATGATAGTGTTGACCAATATTATAGTAGTATAAATGAAATTAGTTCAGTGGAAGCTGATGTATTGGCTTTGTATGGATATTCATTATGGAAAAGAGGTAGGAAAGAAGAAGGTATAAGGATACTAAATGAAGCTTTTAGTAAAGAGTGTGACAACACTCTCATACTTCAATATTTATTACTCACTTCTAAAAGGAGAAAAGAAAAGAACCAAATAAAAGAGTTAATGGATATATATATGAATACAGGGGCCTCTGAAAAAAGCAAGTTACTGTTTTTAGGAAGGTCAGAAGCTTATCTTGGAAATTGGCGTGAAGCAAAGAAAAACTATGAAAAAGTTATGAGTATTGATCCAATGAACGACGAAGCTAAATATTTTTTAAATATGATGGAAGTAGAAGAAAATATTAAAAAATTGGGTCTGTTTGTATTTTTATTAGCAGCAGCACTATATTTGAAATTTAGTGATGGAAGGATAATTAAGTTTTTTTCACTTCTTCCGATACTATTGTATTTAATATTTGTAGTAGTATTTATACATAAAAAGAAATCTTTTTAAGCTAATTAATAGCTTATCTTAACAGTACAGGTGTGAATGTGACTGCAAGTTATTCAAAAACTGATTCTGATGTCACATTCATGAATATGAAAGATGATCACATACGTAATTTACAGTTGAAACCTGCAGACAATGTTCAGATTGGTGTAGAAAGTGAGTAGGTCGTAGGTGCAGAAACATTTTTTTGCTATTGATAGCACTAATGGGGGGGAGCATGAATAATTTACTTAAGTTGTTTTTTACTATTATAGGAGTGTTTTTTTGTATTTTTATACATGAACTTGGTCATTTGACAGCTGGGAAAGTTGTTAAAATAGAATTTCAAAATATGTTTGTATATAATGATACCAGAAATTTAGACAGACAAACGGACTAATTTAAGTTAGAATA
>DAOOVO010000200.1:0-3210 GCA_035370245.1 Pseudobacteroides sp. | reverse complement strand
TGTCAAGGTACATCTATTGTAAAAAAAGAGTTTATGCAGTGGAATCAATATTATACTCAACACTGTTTTTAACTTCTCCATAAAGTATTCCTCTTCATATAAACTCAAGTATAATAGACAAATGGAAATAGAATAATAATCTATTCCCATTATAATCTACATTAAATATTTAAGTAAATAACTTAAGCAACTTTTTTGATAGAAACCTTGGCTATTTCCAAAGCTTGTCCCCTACGCTTTGTAAACCATTACCAATTACTTTCATTCCTTCGCCTACATGTGTTACGATACTTTTTCCAGTTGTTCTTTCAACAACTTCATTAGCAACAAGGCCAACTCCAAAACCAATAAGTACTGGTATCCAAATCGCACCACCATTAATATCCATTGACTCATTTTCATTTAGTTCAACAAAACAAGATTTAAAGGCATAAGGTACTAAGTATTTTAAGCCACCTTTCATTGGACAAAAATTTTCTTTTTCTAATTTTAGCATATATTTATTTTTACAACACAATATCTTTTTTAAAAAATAATTTTCAATTTTTGTTTTATTATCAACATATTTTTAAACAAGATATACACTTTATACATGCACGATTTTACACATAATTAAACGCTGTTATACAACATCAATTTGAAGTTTAAACTTCGTTGTAATTCGTACCAATTATATGTAAATTCTTTGTTGGGGTGGTGAAATGAGTGGAAAAAGAATTGGAAATAGGATTCGACAAGAACGTGAAAAACTTAATTTTTCGAGAGAAAAATTTGCAGAAATTGTAGACTTGTCTCCGAATTTTTTAGGGCAAATTGAACGTGGTGAAGCATCAATGAGTTTAGACACCCTTGTAAAAATATCTAAAAATTTAAGAGTTTCACTTGATTATATTATATTTGGCTCATCTCGTGATAATTCATGTACCTCTGACAATGAGTTGTTGGACTTAATAAAAAAATGTTCTAAAAAAGAAAAAGAATTTGCTGTAAAACTATTAAAAGAACTTTTGCCATACATCAAGAAGTAGAAATAAGTCTTGAAGAAGTATTCAAACATATACAACCTGTTTCAAAGAACACCTTGAACACCACTGTTCCATTCATAATTAACTGTATAAATGCAATGAATGAAAATGAGCAAAAGGCTGTGCTTGAGTTTCTTACAAAGTGGAAAGATTATTGATCTGTCACATTTTCTATAAAAGGCCCCAAGAAATATGAGATCATCGTAATTTTTAAATCAAGCACCCTGCTTATTTTACTTGATTAATCCTATTTTCCGATCCTGCTCATAATTTTGCCAAGCCTCATCCCATCGACAAGTCCCTGCGTATAAATAGTATTCCTCACCAAATCATCAAGCTTATTTTCACAGTCCTCATAATCAAGGAAAATATATTCGGATTCTTCAGGAAGGTGTTTCATAATATCGTTCTGAAGCCCACGGAGCCTTTCCCAAAGCTCAATATACTCTTTTCCCCTGTGCAAATCAGAGCTTACCTCTTCGGTCCTTGCCTCAATAAAATTCATTATATAGGTCTTAAGGTCCTCCGCCATAAACGCACCGCCTTTTCTAAATGCATGTTACCTCTCAAATACTTTAATTGCAAGCAGTTAAAGTATTTCTTCAACAGGAATGCCTGATTTCAATACAAACTCAGCCTTAACAATGGATTTTATATTTATCCGCTCCACCATGGCTTGAAATATATCATCGTCAAATCCCAATATGAATTCCGTGCTGTTTAACATTTTCTCAATCTGCCGTATTTTTGAAAAGTTGTTGATGCACTCAACTTCGACCTTGGTGTATTCTGACCGCTATTTCCGAAGCTCATCCATTTCAAGAACCAGCCTGTTGTATTCTTCCTCATAGATCTCCCGGTCAAGTCCGCTTTGAGTATTCAGCCGTACAAGGTTTGTCACCTGTTCCCGCAGTTCAGCCAATTGACCGTCAATAAATTCAATTTCCTGCGAGCTCCTGCTCTCATTTAATACCTTCTCTATATTCATCATCATTTTTGATATAAACCCACCGCTGTCCTTCATCACCCGATTGGCAACCCGGACAAAGGCTTCCTTGAGTTTATCCTCATCCACCGACTTCATTAAGCAGGCTGCGTCACCCTTGTCCCTGTGGCTTTTGCATATCCACACATATTTCTGGTACTTTTTAACCGTCCCCCACCGTACCCTTCTGAAGACTGAACCGCACTCACCGCAGAATATCTTGCCTGAAAAGGCATACTTATTGCTGTACCTGCTTCTAACCTCATCAGTAACCCCCCGCATTTTGCTCCTTCTCGCTATTTCCTCCTGTACCTTTTGGAAGGTTTCCTTTGATATGATGGGAGTATGGCTGTCCTCTACATAGAACTGCTGCACATGTCCCTCATTTTTTATACGCTTGTGGCTCAAAAAGTCTACCGTTATTGTTTTTTGAAGCAGAGCATCCCCCATATACTTTTCATTTGTAAGCATTTTCCTTATTACAGAATCATGCCATTTTCTCTTTCCTGTCACAGTAAGTATTCCATCCTCTTCAAGCCCCTCTGCAATGGTATAATAGCTCTTGCCTTCCAGATACTCTTCAAATATCCGCCTGACAATTTCCGCTTCCTTTTCATTTACAACAAGCTCGCCATTTTCATCCTTATCATAGCCCATGAACCGTTTATGGTTTACACGGGTTTTCCCCTGCTGGAATCTGCGGACAATGCCCCATCTGGACACCTGGCTCAGATTGTTGGATTCCTCTTGCGCCAGGGAAGAAAGGATGGTCAGCAAAACCTCCCCTTTGGTATCGAACGTGTCAATATTCTCTTTTTCAAAATATACGGAAATCCCTCTTTCTTTAAGCATCCTTACATGTTTAAGAGTGTCAAGGGTATTTCTTGAAAACCTGCTGATTGATTTTGTTATTATCATATCAAACTTACCCAAAAGTGCATCTTCAATCATCCTGTTAAACTCAACCCTGTGTTTGGTGTTGGTTCCGGTAATGCCGGCATCCGCATACACTCCTGCGAATTCCCAGTCAGACCTTTGGTTTATATATTCGGTATAATAGCCGTCCTGTGCTTCATAGCTTGAAAGCTGCTCGTCTGAATCGGTGGACACTCTGCAATAAGCACACACCCTTTTCTTTTTTTCAAGCGGCTACAGAATTAGGTGTGCCCAAGACTACTTTATTCCAGTGGGTAAAGCATG
>DAOOVO010000199.1:0-3229 GCA_035370245.1 Pseudobacteroides sp. | reverse complement strand
AGATCGATATTACCTGTTTTTAACAGGAGTTATTGCAGTGGAATCATTATTAATAGCAACAATAACAACTTTGTTATCGCCTTCATATGCAGATACGTATACGTTTGAGCTTGGATTCTTTGTTGCATCAACCCTTACATATTCAGGGCGAATAAATTTTGAGTAATGTGCCATCATATATCCACGCTTGCTTATATTACCGTCCTCTTTTATAGGACCATATGACCTGCGGATGTACCACCATACATATGCCTGAAACTCTGCTTCAACCAATGAATTATGCATATGTACCGCAGTTTCCAATGCCTCAGGCCATGTATCCGCAGGGCTGCTGCTGTTTGGGTAATATACCTCAGTCATCCAAAGCTCTTTTCCTGCCCCTTTTTGTTTAAACAAAGGATAGGGAAATTGACTAAGCGGAGTACCATAAAGATGTGCACCAAGAATATCCATATTTGCCAGAGCTGTTGGATCGTTTAAAATAGGGTCTGACATACTTTTTACATATTGAAACGACTCGGGTGCTATTACCCTGCAATTAATTGATCCTGCGTAATTTTTCATATAGTTTAGCATTTCGGTTGCTGTCCACCACGTCCACTCATGTGCATAATCAGGCTCATTTTGTACTGAAATGGCATACAGCTCAACACCATTTTGCTTCATGAATGAAACGAAATCATTGAGATGTTGTGTGTATGCTGCATATTTATCATATCTAAGTCTTTTTTTCCCATTGACAGTCTCACACATTTCACTTGGAGGATCCCATGGTGAAGCAAAAACTATCGCTCCATGTTTTATAGCAGCCTTTGCAGTATCTATTTCTTTAGACCAATTCGCCTTATTCGGATCAACATGAATCCTTAAAATTGTAAAACCTAACTGATTGTCACCATTTCCAAAAGCAGTTTCTCTTTGAGATGGGGTCAAATCAGCAATCCACGTCGGGAAGTTAATTCCTCCAAACCCTCGTATCAATTGTTTTTTGGCAGATAAATTTACCGTTACATCACTTGCTGCTAATACTGTCAAACTCATAGATGATAGAAAAGTAAAAATCAAAGTAAATATAAGCAGCCTTTTTAGTTTCATTTTCATTTCTAATTCCCTCCTAAAAAAATGTTAATTTATAAATTTACATTTATGTAAATTTCATTATTAATCTTTATAATCTTTTATATCTTTTTTAATAATTATCCTAACCCTTTCATATTAATTATTTCGTAAATAATTATTTTTTTTAGTAATTATTTTTTATTTATTTTACAGTTGTTGTTCAACTAGCAATAAACATGCTTTATCCGCTCACTATAACATTCGGTAAATTATTTCTATTGTGTCGTAATTTCAAAATTCCTTATTTATTTAATATCAATGTAATATATTGTCTTGTTGTAATAAAGCATTATTTTACACACAAAAATTTGCAGGCAAAATTTCACAACAAATTTAAGATTAATAAAAAAGCACCTAAAATAGGTGCCTTATTAACTAGTATCAGCAAACGATATATTGTTTCTTAATCTATTTATTAACTTATTTTAATCACATTTAATTGTTGCCGACAGTAACCTTTTCTACTCTGACTGCATACCAGGAAGGAAAAATGGTAAACTCATTCATAATTCCAACAGAATTAAATTCCCCTGATACTAGAAGTCTGTAAAAAAGTCCCTCACTCTCAGAGTAAGCCCTTGTAACAAGCCACACATTACTGCTTCCCTTTATGAACTCACTGTAATCATGTCCACTTGTTCCGTTTTTCTTAAATGCATCATAGCCACTATAGCCATTAAAACCGTCTTCCATGTAATAATAATGCTTGTGGTCAGGCAAATAATAACAGAACGTTCCAAATGTATGCTCATCTGTATGTATAAATATATCGTCCTCACTCATATTTTCCTGCAAATATGTTTTCACCTCATACATTGGACCATTAAAACGTGCTGTATTAATGGTAAGAATCAGAGGAATTGATATTCCCATGATTACAAGACATGCGACTATTATAGCAGACTTCTTCTTAAAGAGAGAAATACCATATGCTGCAGCAACTAACATTATTCCAACAACCGGGACGATGTATCTCTCAACAAGCACAGGCCTAATAATAAATGAAGCAGCAACTCCACAAGCAAGGGTAAGTACAAATACCAAAACTCCAAAAACTGCCATTTTGCCTTCCTTATATCTCTTTACTCCTGCTCGTATAAAACCCCATACAATTATTACCATGAATATAAATGCAAGAATACTGGCATAAGTAACCGATGGCATAAACTTACTTCCATAAGGGTAAATTAAAGTACTCCATATGGTGGTCAAAGTAACAGGTGGTATCCAGAATTCCTTTGATACCTTTGAAACTTGATCTGTCAAATAGAATACCCAGGGTAAATATAATATAACACTAATGATTGCAGTTACTATGAATGGCTCAAATACATCCCTTTTCTTTATTAATATTGATAAAAATATGATGATATTGATAATCGCTACTGCCAAAAGTGCATAATAATGCATATAAGCAGCCAATACTGTACATATACCGAACTTTATCCAGTCACTCTTCCTATTTTGGCCTACAGCCAAGTACCCAAACAATCCTGAAGCCGCTACAAAAAAGGCTGCCCAAGTATACATTCTGGTTTCCTGTGCCATGGATACATTAATTGGAAGAATTATAACGAGAAATGAATAAATCAGCCCCGTCTTTACTCCAAAAATACGTCTTACCGGTCCTGTTCCAAGGCCTGCCAATGCCAATACCCCTATAACGGAGAAAAACCTTAACCCGAACTCTCCCTTGCCAAAAATCATTGTAAAAATCTTTAAGAAAATAAAGTACAACGGCGGATGGCTGTCACTTCCTGCAATAGACCAAATTTCAGGGATGGAATTATTAATTATTGCTGCTGAATATGACTCATCATACCACAATGATTCATGCGTTATTCCAAAAGTAAGGAATATTAAGCCTGCCAAAAAAAGAATCACCCAAATTATTTTCTCAGACTTTCCAACGTTTTTCTTATTATCTTCCATGTACTGTCCCCCCAGTGATTTTTTATCATGCCTAAATATCTTACATTTGATGGAGTAAAATAAAATTGACAGGTCATCGTGAATTTACAACATGCAAATGTTGAAGATTACCACAATTTATAATATAATATTGATTCCACTGCATAAACTCTTTTTTTACAATAGATGTACCTTGACA
>DAOOVO010000198.1:0-3265 GCA_035370245.1 Pseudobacteroides sp. | reverse complement strand
AATTATCTCTTAATTTTTATTTTGCCAATTAAAGCCCCATCGAAGTTTTAATTACATTATTATTACATTATTAGTAGTAGACTGCATATATTACAGCATATACTGGATAGGAGATCTAAATGAGGAATATACTTTCTTTTTTAATGACATTTTTTATAGTGGCAACGGTTTCATGTGTTGGAGCGGTTACAATCACAGTAGATGACAATATTGAGGGGGCAAATTATAAAAGCATACAGGATGCTGTTGACAATGCAACTGATGGTGATACAGTTCTCGTTTATCCAGGCAACTATACGGAAAATGTATATGTAAGTAAAGAATTAACAATTACTTCTCTCTCTGAAAATCCGGTTAATACTGTTATTCGTGCTGCTAACTCTGAAGATGACGTATTCAATGTTATAGCAGATAATGTGACCATTAGCGGCTTTGGTATAAGCGGTGCTGGAACAGACCAGTATGGAGACGATAAAGCCGGAATTTATTTTGAGGGTGTAAATAGCAGTGTCATAAAGAATAATAATTTCTCTTCAAACGGTTATGGCATTTTATTACTTGACTCATACAACAATACGCTTACTGATAATAGTGCGTACATGAATACCATCGGCGGAATTTTCCTTTGGAACTCCAGCAGTAATAAGGTGGATAATAACCTCATAAACATGACCAATCATGAAGGTATATTTATATACACATTTAGTAATAATAACGAAATAAATAATAATACCGTTACTTATGCCGGATTTGGGATTGATTTGGTTTATTTATGTGAAAACAACACAATCGTAAATAATACCGTATCAAATACTAGTACAGGAATTTTCCTTAGAGAATCAAGTCGTAATTTTCTGATTAACAATGTTGCAAAATTAAATAATCGGAATGGAATAGATCTTGAAAACAGTACAGAAAACACACTATATAACAACACTGCAAATTTTAACAATAACGACGGAATATTTTTGAGAGAGTCGAGTGATAACAAGTTGGATCACAATAATGCATCAAATAATGTAGAGTATGGCATAAATATCAATAACTCTAGTAGGAATAATATATTAACGGGTAATATCGCAAATTCAAATGGTAAAGAAAATATTCATATTGTTGATCCAGAGAACAACACAATAAAAGGCTCAGCTCAAGAATTGCCATTCCAAGGCTCTGTACTAACAATTATTACAATTATAACCACAGCTTTAATTTTGGGTAAAGGACTATTAAACAGAGCAAGTAAATAAAAGACAAAACTAATCAACCTACTTTCACATAAGTCACAAAAGTATTATTTATTTTCACAAGGACAGTAAAAACGAGCGTGCGCATTTAATAGGAGTGCCACACGCGTATACATTAATACGCCCGCAAGATAATAGGTTTTCAGAAAAGACCTCTTTTATGAAGTTTGACTGTTGAATCTTATAGGTATATATTGATTTGTATAATTTTGCTTGGTGCTATTTATGAATCAGTTGGAGGCTCTCAGATAATTCATAAAGTCTGGCATATAGGGGATTGAAGCCGGGAAGGGTTTATCTTTGATCCTTAAGCTTATGGATCAACCAGAGTGCCTAAAACAAATCTACTTCCATGTGTCTGCCTCACACCCGCACGCATAGTAGTTTCCAAGACAAACCTATGGGTAAAATGGCTATCTAGTAACCATGATAAACGTATTGTATATACAAAATCAATAGCAAGTGCATTGATTGATCAAGATGTACAAAAGCGTATATAAAAAAGTGAATCTCGCGGAAAATATAGCATCGGGTTATTACCATAAAGTAAACTTTTCAAAATATCTACTGTTTTAATGTTTTTACAAATTAGATGATGCAGCACTCACTACAAAGCGTATTTCTGAGAATACAGGGATTAAAAAAAGAAAGATAAATCTGCTATGTCATATTATAATACGTATCATTATCCTTATTTCAGTCGAATGCCCCGCTAGCTTGGAGGTTATCCTACGATTATTGATAGTAATAAAAAAGTGCAAAAAAGAAAGCAAATAAATTCTTTAAATCAAAAAAGAATGAATCTTTTTATTACTGAAGGTAATTGTCGGACAGCCTGTAAAGGATGGGGTATTCGTGACCCCTGTGCTCCCGTAGTAATAAAGGACCTGGTATGAATTGATAAATTGTGAAAACTCTGGCATTATGCCAGTTTTCTATCCTTTTCTATACTTTATAATCCTCTACAAACGTTTTTTTCGTTTTTTGCCGGGTGACATGCTGCTTACCTTATTCTTTTTAATCCCCTCCGGTCTTGAGAAATCGTCTTAATTTCAAGAACTTCCATAAAATCTGTATTTAAATGAAAACGTTTAAAGTTACCTGAAGGTCAAATATTACATTGTTGAGGGTCGCAAATGGAAAATAGGGAAGATCGGTACTTGATGCATTTATCTGTAATAGCCCTGGCTTTTGTTCTTTTTGTCTCCAGTTTTCCTGTGGCGCTGGCGTTTTCTCTACATATTGACAAGCTTGCCGTAAACGAGACTCAGGTTACCACAAATAATTCAGATGAAGCCTGCCCTTCAATTTACGAGGACAGGATAGTGTGGCAGGATCTGCGCAATGGAGAGAGCTGGGAGATCTATATGTACAATCTTTCGACTAACGAAGAAATCCGGATCACGAATAACAGCTTCGATCACATGAGTCCTGATATTTACGGAGATAGAATCGTCTGGGAAGATACATTCAATAGATATCAAAATGCGGATATTCACCTGTATAACCTGAGCACGTCCAATGAAACCCAAATTACAACAAATACGTCAGGTCAATATGCTCCTGATATTTATGGGGACAGGATAGTCTGGGAGGATAACCGCAATGGAGGTGGTTGGGGAAGCGAAGGAAACAGGACCGGAAACTGGGACATCTACCTTTACGATCTTTCCACTTCTACAGAAAGCCAGGTTACCACCAATGAGTCTATTCAGGAATACCCTGCCATCTACGGGGACAGGATTGTATGGCAGGACTACCGCAATGGGAATCTGGATGTCTATCTTTACAACCTTTCCACGTCCAGAGAGATTCAAATCACAAACGACTCTGCGGATCAGTACTCTCCTGACATTTACGGAGACAGAATAATCTGGACCGATAAACGCGATGGAAAATCAGATATCTACATGTACAATCTCTCCACCTCCTCAGAATCTCAAATTACCACAAGCGGGTCAGTGGAATACGGGCCTGCAATCTACGGAAACTGGATAGTGTATCAGGATTACCGCAAAGGG
>DAOOVO010000197.1:0-3279 GCA_035370245.1 Pseudobacteroides sp. | reverse complement strand
GTTGTCAAGGTACATCTATTGTAAAAAAAGAGTTTATGCAGTGGAATCAAATATGGATGTACTGGCTGTGATCGGACCAGTTAGTTCCAAGCATGTCTGTAGCCACTATAACAAATGTTCCGTCCTGCTTCCTGCGAATATATGGATCACGGATGCCTTTTGTCCCCAATTTTGCATATAGGACAGGCTTACCGTCGTTGATGTTCTTCCAGTTTAAACCGTCTGTGCTGTAGCAGAGATTGAGGCCGTATTCACCGGTTGCCTGTTTAAAGTATGCCATGATATAGCCGGAATAGGTTGCTGCAGATACCGACTGACCATGATACAGGAAAACTCCCGATGTGCAAATCAACATAATAAGTATGATGGATATGACCTTGGAAAACTTATACATTTTATTAAACCTCCTCAATGAACCGTTAAATGATTACTCTGCCATGATGCGGTATGTACTCTTAATTCTAGTATATATTTACATGATGAAGCTTTCAAGGTAATAAATTTTGAAGTTTACGAAAAAATTTTACAAAAATACCCCAAAGCAAAGACTATTTTCGCATAATATATTACAATTATATTGATTATGTATTTATTTGTTGTTTTTGAGGGGGTAGATAAAAATATGAAAAAAATTATGAGAAAAGTTTTAAGCATGGGATTGATTTTTATTATAATATTTTCATGTATTGCAGTAATTCAGTTAGGTTCATTTAATGCTAATGCGGCTGATGCAAAAACAACTGTTTATATTTGCGGTGACTCCACAGTCCAGACCTATTCCGCAAGATATGCACCCCAAGCAGGCTGGGGCCAATTTATTGGAGAATATTTTACATCGGATGTCTTGTTTGTAAATAAAGCCATAGCCGGGAGAAGTTCCAAAAGCTTTATAGCAGAAGGCCGTCTTGATGAAATTATCAATATGATAAAGCCTAATGATTATTTGTTTGTTCAGTTTGGGCATAATGACGCCACAATAACCAATCCTGATCGTTATGCAGAAGCAGGTACCACTTATAAGGAATGTCTGAGACAGTATATTGACAGGGCCAGGCAGAAAGGTGCCATACCGGTTTTGATTACACCTGTCGCAAGGTTGAATTATGTAAATGGTACTTTTAAAAACGATTTTCCTGCATATTGTACGGCAATGAAAGAAGTGGCAAATGAGAAAAACGTCCCCTGTATCGATTTAATGAACAAGTCTTTAAGCTATTACGCTTCAATAGGATATGACAAAGTTTATCCCTTTTATCTGGTTTCTTCAAACGGAACCGATTATACACATTTTACAGAAGCAGGTGCAAAACAGATAGCAAGATTAGTGGCAGAGGGTGTAAAGGAGTTGGGCCTCGGCATTTCCAAATATCTTGTGGGGGCAGCAGTAACGCCAACAAGCACACCTACGCAAAAGCCTACATATACACCGACAGCTGTTCCTACAAATACGCCTACTGCAACAAAAATTCCAACCAATATACCGATAATTCCTGAGGATTTAAACGGTGATAATGTAGTTAATATGGCAGATGTTATATTGATTGCAATTTACTTTAATCAGATGGTTAATGATACAAACAGAAGGTATGATGTCAATGGTGACGGCGTAATAAATATGGGCGATGTAATAAAAATAGCAATTAGTTTCAATAAGAGCGTTTTATAGAATATATAAGCGTAATGCTGGAGTGGAGGTTTAAATATGTGCATGAGCAGAAAATTGTTTAAAATTATAAGCATATTAGTAATTGTAACTATAACAGGTTTTATGATACCGATATCATTTGTCAATGCGGCAACGGAATACAAGTTTGATTTTGGAGGCGGAAGTGTCGAACCCGGTTATATTGGAGTCAGTGCAACAACTGCTTACAGTAAAGCCTTAGGATATGGTTTTAATACACCGTCGAATATGAGAAATGTCAGTGCGTCAGGAAGCGGAGTAGCCAGTGATGCAGTTCAATTTCTTACATATGGGACAAAAAGCACAAACACATTTAATGTGGATTTACCAAACGGTTTGTATGAGGTGAAGGTTATCCTAGGAAACACAAGCAGGGCAAGTGTAGCGGCCGAGGGTGTATTCCAGATAATTAATATGACGGGGAATAATGCTGTAGATAAATTCCAGATACCCATAACGGATGGACAGTTAAATATATTGGTAACAGAAGGTAAAGCAGGTACAGCCTTTACTTTGAGTGCTCTTGAGATAAAAAAATTGTCTGACAATCCCGTAACAAAACCAACTATATATATCGGAGGGGATTCAACTGTATGTAATTATTATCCGTTAGATACGAGTGTACAAGCAGGATGGGGGCAAATGCTTTCAAAATTTGTCAGCACAGACTTGTTTCAAATAAGAAACATGGCTTCCAGTGGGCAGATTGCAAGAGGGTTTAGAGATGACGGCCAGTTTGAGGCAATAATGAAATATCTTAAGCCTGGCGACTTTTTTATAATACAGCTTGGTATAAATGATACCAATGCAAAAAATGAAACTACAGAGGAACAGTTTAAAGAAATAATGAGGGATATGGTAGTTAAAGCAAAAGCAACGGGTGCAACTGTTGTAATATCAACTCCCCAGGGAAGGGCAACGGATTTTAATTCATCAAATGTTCATGATGCATCTAACAGATGGTATAGAAGAGCTTCCGTAGCATTGGCAAAGGAAGAAAATGTACAGCTTTTAGACCTAAATGTTTTAAGTTCGGCATATTTTACGTCAATAGGACCTGCTGCCACCCTTGCACTTTACATGGAAGGGGATACATTGCACCCAAATCGTCAAGGAGCAACAGAGTTAGCACGTATAGTATACGAAAATCTTAAATTTTCTCTTAATTCACCAACACCAACAAATACGCCAACAAATAGACCAACAAATACTCCAACAAACACACCGACTCCAACTGTCAAAATGCTTTCGGAAGATATTAATGGGGATGGAGTTGTTAATATGGCAGATGTTATAATGATAGCCCGCTTTTTCAACCAACAGGTTACCGACAGCAATAGAAATTGTGACTTAAATAATGATGGCGTCATAAATATGAGCGATGTTATAAAGGTTGCATTAAAATTCAATATGACCAGATGAAATCATATTTCAAAAAAATATGTGAATATAATTCTTTTAAATTGCAAAAGTTAAATATATGGTAAAAGTTACCGCAAATTTTCATTATAAAAAACTTACATCAAAAATTTTGAAGTGGTAAAATATGATTCCACTGCAATAACTCCTGTTAAAAACAGGTAATATCGATCTTT
>DAOOVO010000196.1:0-3351 GCA_035370245.1 Pseudobacteroides sp. | reverse complement strand
GGATCCACCTTATATAACGGCAAAAAAATGTCTTGACAACTTTGACCACCATAACAATACTAGATATGAAAAAATAAAAATAATATTTATAAATACAGTAATTGCGAAAAAATGCTAAAATCCTTTCTTTATAAGGCTAAGCGGAATTTGCCAATTATTTATCTATTATTACAAAATTATTGTAGAATTGACATGCTAATGCCACTATATTATAATTATGAATGGTATATTATTCTTTTTAAAGTTAATTAATACAATATATGTTATGTTAACCAAAGGAATATTTGGTATATAAAAATGGAAATATTCACTCTTAAATTGGACAAAGATTATATACGATTGAAATTTAATGAAATTTTGAGTTATGTATCTGAAGAAAAAAAATATAGAATTAATAATTTTCGCAATTTTGATGATGTATGCAGAATTATGTCGGCAGATATATTAATTAGGTCAATTCTATGTAACAAGACTAAAACTCATAATAGTTCTTTGCTTTTTAGTACTAATGATTATGGGAAGCCATATTTGAAAGGTAACTATGTAATTGACTATAATATTTCACATTCAGCGGAGTGGGTAGTTTGCGGAATATGTGAAGGGAAGATAGGGATTGATGTTGAGAAAATTGAACCTATTAGCTTAGATATTGCGAAATCATTTTTTACAAACAATGAATATTTAGATTTGCTTTCCATTGAGGGAACTAAAAGAATAGACTTCTTTTATGAATTATGGACTTTAAAGGAGAGTTATATAAAAGCAGTGGGTGCAGGAATTAATATTTCGTTTAATTCTTTCTCTATTAAGATTCAAGATGAAATCATTTCATTTGAGTCAAATGATGATAAAAAAAAATATTTGTTTGGCAAGTTTTATGTTGATAATGGTTATAAAGCAGCATTTTGTTCCACAAGTTTCGAGCCTTATAAAATTGTTACATTGAGATTTGATGAAATGTTCGAGGAGTTTATTGCTAGTAAATTTGCAAAATAAATGTTTAATTAGGAGTGTTGATATGTTGTTTGTGGGGATTGATATAGGAGCAAGTTCAACTGATGCAGTGTTGATAAATGAAAATAAGGATATTATTGCTTATAACGTTATTCATACTGGAGCAAATCATAAAATTGCAGCTGAGAAAGTATTGGAAGAGTTGTGTGAGAAGAGTGGGCATGGAATCAATAGTATAGATGCAATTGTTGGCACTGGTTATGGAAGAAAAAATTTAGAAAATATTACTTGGAATATTACAGAAATAACTTGTCATGCGAAAGGTACAAATTATTTTTTTCCTAGTGTTAGGACAATTTTAGATATTGGGGGACAAGATAGCAAAGCCATTAAAATAGATAATTATGGGAATGTTACTGATTTTATTATGAATGAGAAATGTGCAGCTGGGACAGGTCGGTATTTAGAGGCTATGGCAAGGGTACTAGAAGTAGATATTAAGCGTATGGGAGAATTATCATTACTATCTACTCAAAATATCCAAATAAGTAGTGTATGTACAGTTTTTGCTGAGTCTGAGGTAATTTCAAAAATTGCCGAGGAAAAAAAAGTTGAGGATATAATTAATGGTATCCATAATTCGGTTTGCCTTAGAGCAGTTGCTCTTCTTGAAAAAATTATTATTGAACCGGATATTGCAATGACTGGTGGTGTAGCTAAAAATATCGGTATTATTAATAACTTGCAAAAAATGTTAGGGTTTGAAATTAAAGTATATAAAGAGCCGCAGATAATTGGGGCTATGGGGGCTGCAATATATGCCCTTGAAAAGTCAATAGGATAGAGTGGTGGATAATTATTGTGATTAGTAATGGGAAAATAGAAAAAAGAGGAATAGCAATATTTTGCGATTATATCCCACATGAAATACTACATGCTGCTGGACTAATATCTCAAAGAGTAAGTGGTGATGGAAAAGTAACAAGGAAAGCAAGAAGTGTTTTCCCAACTTATATGTGTTCTTATGCAATGAACTGTATAGATTCAATTTGGGCAAATTTAATAGAATACCAAGGGTTTGTATTTGCTAACTCATGTCATGCAATGGAGACTTTACATGAGTTTATTAGAGAATATGTGCAGGGTAAGCCCGTTATTATTATTGATGTTCCAAGAAAATCAGATCCGAGTGCAGTTGAATTCTATACTAGTGAACTTTCTAGGTTTAAAGAAATAATTGAAGAAAAATTTTTGGTACAAATCAGTGATGAAAAATTAAGAGAATCAATTAGACTTTCAAATATAAAAAGGCGATTAGTCTTGGAAATTGAAAACCTAATTATTAATAAAAAATTACTATTAACTGCGAATGAAATGATAAGTTTGAATAATTGTGCAACTATTAATTCAGAAGAATTTATTAACAAAGCAACTCAGATTGTTAATATTGGAGCTGTACAGGATAATATACTCAAATCAGGTCCAAGGATATTAGTTTCTGGAAGTATACATACACCAATGGATATTGTACAACTAGTGCAGGAATATGGAGGAAAAGTTGTTACCTGTGATAATTGTAATTCCTTTCGTAGCCTAATTGGTGAGATAGATTGTGATGAGGAGCCGATAAGGGCAATAGCTCAAAGATATTTAAGAAAAAGGTCGTGTGCTAGGCAAACTGATATTAACCAAAGAATAACTGAGTTAGTTAATTTGGTTAATAATTACAAGATTGATGGGGTTATTTTGTCAGTAGTAAAATTTTGTCCTGATCAAGCTTACTGGATAATTACAATGGCAGATGAACTAAAAAGAAGAGATATTCCGTTTCTGATAATTGATGATGAGTATTCTTCAGAGAGTTCTGGACAGATTCATACAAGGGTTCAGGCATTCCTGGAAAGGTTTTGAAGTGATTAGGAGGCGAGGCTGATCAATAGCAATATGAAGTACTATGAAGATTTTTACTTTAGTTTTTTACAATACCAATACAAATATTACCAAGGGGTTTTTGCTAATCCTGATAAGTGTATTTATAAGGATGTTGGGTTATTCCCTGAGTTAATATTTGCATCAGGGTTGATTCCAGCCATAATAGAGGTTATTGTTGGAATGATTCCACCAAATATAGTGAGTGAAAGTATATTGAATAAGGCAGACCAGTATTTTTATGATAATGGAGCATGTAGTTTTAATAAATTCGCTTTGCCTGCACTTGAAAGTGGGAACTTACCACTACCAAAAGCATTTGCAAGTATTGCCGTCTGTCAAGAGGCAACAAATAATTTTTCCTTATTGGCTCATAAGTATGGAAGACCCCATTTGACTATAGATTATCCATATAAATATGATTCCACTGCATAAACTCTTTTTTTACAATAGATGTACCTTGACAAC
>DAOOVO010000195.1:0-3383 GCA_035370245.1 Pseudobacteroides sp. | reverse complement strand
ACTTTTAGCCTATTTGTTCTAAGTATTCATGTCAAGTATTATTATACAACATCATCGCTCTTATCTTTGGATGTTGTATATTTGCTAAGGTCGGACGCTTCCGATAAACTGCTAAGTGCTGTAATTATCTCACTCTTAACGCTATCATCACAATATTTTAGTGCTTCAGAAAATGCTTTCAATGCTTCACTAATATTGTTATTATGAGAATGTTCAAGTCCAAGCAAATACCACGCATTGCTGTCTTTTGGATTTGCTTGTATCAGCTTATTTATCAGTTCAATTTTATCCATTTTATCCTCCAAAAAATAATGATAGTTAAATTATATCATCTTTTAAAGAAAACCAAAGCTATAAAAAAAGCTCCCAAGGCTCCAAGGACAATCATCCAAAGTGAAATTTCAAATAATGCATTTTCACCCGTCTCTATGTAAGTAGGATTATTCTTATGGTACTTAATCTCTATATTTTGTCCTACTTGACTGCTAGAAATTTGACTTCTTGAAATCACTGTATATTCTTTTTCACCTACATTATATGATAGTATAGGATAACCATAATCATTATAAGCTGTTATTGTTGCTAATGTTTTTACTGCATTGTTATTAAAGTCCATTTCTAAATATTTAAAAAACACACCCACGACTATTACAAAAATAGCTGTTGCAAAAGCCAAGGGAATCCTTAACCATAAAAGTTTCTTAAATATTCTATAAAAAAACTCGTTACCCATACGAATTCTCCTTCATGTTTGATTTGAATATTCTTTCGTCTGATTAATAGGTTATTATAGAATTCGGCATAGTTTCCTCTTTTTAATACTGAAATTTGCAAAAAATAAAAAACCCGGCAGTAACTCCACGGAGTTACTGCCGCAAATAACAAAAATCAACTTCAATCTCAGTAATACTAGTTTTCTCAGATTTATGAAATTATTTTTTTAATTTTATAAAGCATCTCTTCATCAATCTTTTCTCCATAATACATATCATATAGCTCAAATTGATAATTATCAACAAGTACAACAACTGCAGCCTTTAATTCCTCCCATGCATTAACACAACAATTTTTAGAAGGAATAGAGATACCAATTGCATCCCCACCATTTATACCCTTAGCCACCATAGGTATAAATTCCAATAGCTTTATGGGCATTAATTTTTGATTTAATTCCTCCCAGTTAACTTTTTTGTCTGTCTGAGCAAAAATATTATACCCCATAATTACCATCCTTTTGACATAAACTTGACATATAAAGCTAAATCACCTATACTTTCTGCTATCTTATTTCTTACACTATCATCAATATCCTGCCCTCTGTCATCAAATACCACCTCATGATCACAGCCATCTGGTAGAAATTCTTTATACCATTCAATTCTGCCAATAGCAAATTTTATAGATCTTTCAACACTCTCCTCGTCTACGAGACAATGATTAAAAACATGAACCGCAGAATTTTTTTCTTTATTGAAGAATTCTGGTGTTACATTTCCCCAGTCTAAGCTAGTTATCATTTTTATGAATACCTCCATTACTTTATTCTATCAAGTCATTACTACTTTGAATCTTAACACTTATGCCCCGTCTATTACAAAACTCAAAAACTTCAGTTAAGATATCAAAAAGATTCTTTCCACTCACTGCCACAAAACATTCAGAAAGATTTGATGCCTGTAATTTAGTATAAAACGAAGTTGGTGGCTTTCGGGTTAAGTCTTCTATATCCCATACAATATCATCAGGTCTTAATCCTAAAAATTTTGTGCGAACATCTTTTAATTCATCTAAAGCAATCAACGTTTCTTCTGCATCAAGCTTATCATTGTAAAATTTTTTTTGCAAATATGGATAAACACTACCCCAATCATTTGATTCTAAACGATAACTTATTGTCGAGAAAAAAGCATGTAACAAATCTCCTTCTCCAAATTCTTTCCAAATACCACTATATCTGAATCCAACACTCATATAATATATACTCCTCCATTTCAGTTGTTTTGAATTTAGTACCTTAGTACTGCTTAAATATTATTTCAACTAAAGTTTCAGTTTCATTATAGATTGCATTTTGCAAATCAATTAATATATCATCTGTCACACTTTGACCTCTGACATCAATTACAAATGTTTGTTTAGTCCCAGGACCAAAGAACTCTTTTCTTTGCCAGTATTGTTTGCGAATATTCTCAACTAACCTCGACCTTCCGCTAGAAGTAGTAACATTATAGTTTTTAATATCAACACAATGTCCCGGTTTGTAGTAATCAGGTCTTATACTACCCTTTTCACCATATTTAGCTTCTACAATGTTTCCATTAGCATCCTTCTTAAACGACACCTGATCACTATACCCTTTTGAACTTGGATACTCATTTGCAGCGTCAATTTCAGATTGTCTCCAAGTTGGCCTTCCTGCCTCTTTAGCTTGAGCTTCGGTAACATCTGTTATACCGTCTGCAATAGCATCAGAATCCGAAATCTTTTTAATTTCAGTGGCTGCATCAAAAACTTCATCAGCTGTCTCCATATTCACAATATCTAAGTCCTTATAATCAGATGGCTTCACCCCTACATCATCCAGCTTTCTTATTAGGTCGGGCTCAATACCATTATTCATCGCCTTTACTGCATCGTCTCCATGTTTTGATATTAATTCTACTGCATCATCTCCATATTTGTTGATTGCTTTTAGTGCATCGTCTCCATAATTTTTAATTGCTCTTATTGCATCTCCACCATGGTTCTTAATTGCTTTTAAGGCATCATCTCCGTATTTATTGATAAGTTCTACTGCATCTTTTCCATAGTCTTTAATTGCCTTTAAAGCATCGTCTCCATGGTTTTTAATTGCTTTTATTGCATCATCTCCGTATTTGTTTATTACTTCTAGTGCATCGTCTCCATAGTTTTTTATTAACTTTAATGCGTCGTCCCCGTAGAGTGTTAAAGCTTCGATTGCATCATCGCCATATTTTGTTATAGCTTCGATTGCATCATCACCATATCTAGCAGCCATTTCTGCAACTTCATCACCATACTTCGCTGCAATCTCTGCAACCTCATCCAATTGATTTTTAACACCTTTAAATAATGACATAATGCCGGGTGCAATAAGATCAAGTACTTTGAATATACCAGCAAAGGCAATATTCATTAGCAAATCCGTAAACAGTGCACTAGCATACTTATAATCGCCTGTCTGCCAATACATCAAAATGTTTTCGAGAGTCATTAATACGTTTATTATACTAAGGACATACAAAGCGTAGAATAGTATAATCAGAAAAGGATTAGTCGCAGCAAGAAAAGCCATAGCAATAGTTACTACGTCATATATAGCCCAAACTAATGCTATTAATCCAATAAGTGTTACTCCAACA
>DAOOVO010000194.1:3438-3545 GCA_035370245.1 Pseudobacteroides sp. | reverse complement strand
TGAATTTTATGAATGGTTAGCGGAAAATTTTATTATGAGAGAGGACGAGAATGCCGGAGCGAACGAAGTGAGCGAGGCGGGGTCGCGTGCTTTAGAGATTGTTTGAG
>DAOOVO010000194.1:0-3338 GCA_035370245.1 Pseudobacteroides sp. | reverse complement strand
CGTAAGCGAAATACAATGTCTTAAGACAGGTGACCGAGTCCTCTCTCGCCCACCAAAAACACACCAAAATTTAAAGATTCACATAATAAGATAATTAAACTAAGATTTAAGGAATCGAATGCCGGAGCGAGCGAAAGTGAGCGAGGCGGGGTCGCGTGCTTTAGAGATTGTTTGAGCGTAAGCGAAATACAATGTCTTAAGACAGGTGACCGAGTCCTCTCTCGCCCACCATGGCTTTTTGTTGTTATAACAACAATTAATACTACTTGTAATAAAAAACTAATTTATAGGCGACATCGTTTTCACATTGGTATAATTAATACATATGGATATTGATTCAGAGTTAATTGATAATATTCTTTACCTTAAAATACCATCATTTTCAGGAATTAAAATTGAAGATATCGAAGAAAGTTTTTTAAAGTACAACAAACAAAGTGATGGGTTAATAATTGATTTAAGGGGAAATAGGGGAGGTAACGAGAGACCGGGAAATGATTTTGCAGAAAAGTATCTTCTCAAACCCGGTACACATTTTGCGGGAACCGTAAAAAGTCAAGGTGAAGGAGAGTGGTTAAAAGATTACCAAATTTATAATAAAGGAAAAAAATCCAATTACAACAAACCTATTGTTGTACTAATAGATTCCGAAGTTTTTAGCTCTGCAGAAAAATTCCTATCGAATCTTAAGGTAGGAGCTGATTGTATCCTCATAGGATCAGAGACCAGAGGGGGTAGCGCGTTCCCTCAAGAATTTTTTAAGGAAATAGATAATAAAACTTATTGTATTAAAATCCCAAGATGGATATTTTTCTTACCTGGAGAGAGTTCGCCATTAGAGGAAACCAAGATAAAGCCTGATATTTATTACGATAAAGAAGATATTGTCCAGTACTCCATAGACTATATCGAGCAAATCAATAAAGCAAATGAAGAAGGTGAGAGGACAAAAGTAACTGAAAACGTATTAAAAATTGCAAAAGAAATTGATCCCGAAAATAAATTAAGTGGTTTGGATTTAGTAGAAGAAGTATGCAGATATGTAAGAACAATGGTACCCTCCCAGGAAATGCTTAATGAAGCTTGGAAAAGTAAAATAATTTCAAAAAATGATAAGTGGGACACAAATGCAGATGAACTTCTAAGTCAAGAAAACTTAATTCCAGGTCATTCAAGAATAAGAAACATTAATGGATGTACCCACGAAGCATATATAACAAGGGCACTGTTATTAGCTAAGGACATTCCCTCATTGATGGTAGATACAATAGAAGAAGAATGGCTAGAAAATAATCCAAATTGGAAAAATGACGGGATAATACCAGTTTCAGGACACTATTTTCTTGATGTTTATATTCCAAAGGAAAGGAAATGGTATACGATTAATCCGGGAAATAGAGAAGAGAGGATACATGATTACGGAGATTATTCTATCGGAAAAAGAAAATATATAGAGTTTGCTAAAGGTAGAGATACTACAGATATGGGATACTCGAATATGGAGGAACGTTTAAACAGATTGGAATATTCCATAAATATTTAATTCACCACTCCAATATTACAGTTCGCACATCTTCACAAATGGCCTACAACGAAAGTACTTAAAAATTAAGCATATACAACAATCCTAAAATCTAAACAAAAGAATAATTTTCCCGTATAATTTGGTAATAAGGTATATCTTATGGAAGAAATAAACTCTTTAATCGAAAAAGATGACAATCCGGATCTTGGTCCAGAAGCCTCAGAGGTTATAAAATCTTTTGATGGTCCCAAACTAGAATACGTTGGTACCGGGACTGCCGACTTTCAAGCCCAACCATTGATTTTGGGACAAAATGGACAACCAATTATTTTATCCGACTGGGAAATGCACGCAAAACATGAAGTAGATACTGATAAGCAACATCCAGAAAATTTTCCACACTTTCTAGAAGAATATGAACTTTATATTAAAAGAGCAGAAGAGTTAGGTTTGAACATGTTTAGATTTTCTTTGGATTTTGCTCGATTATGCCCCAGTGAAAATGAATTCAACGAAAAAATGATGGGAGAGTATGTAAGAGCATTAGCCACTGTTAAATCTCATGGGATGGAACCCGTGCTTTGTATATATCATTGGCCCATGCCTAAATACCTACTAGACATAGACAATAAGGGACACATAAAAGCAGGGGGGTGGGAAAACCCTAAAGTACAAGAACATTTCAAATTCTATGTTGAAAATGTTGTATCTTACCTTGGCAATGATAAAAAGATAAGCAGTGCCCTCTCTGAGGTTGGATTCAGTCCTGAGGATCAAGATAAAATAGTAGAAGAGGGATTAGTTCAGTATTTCTTAACGATAAATGAGCCTACTTCTATTCTTGGTCCAGGATACCTACTAGGAACTTTTCCACCTTATAAAAAAGGTAATATACTAGGTGCTATAAGTGTTCTTGAACAACTTGCTACAGCACACAACAATGCCATGGAGGAATTATCTGAATTGGGAAAAAGAAAAGGTGCAAAAGTTCCTCAAGTCGCAGCTACACATAATTGGGCTCTTATAGAAGGATTACCAAACTTCGGAAACAAATTGGATTTCAACAAATTAGTAAGCGAAGTATCTAACTACTACGTAACTCGTTTTATGGAAGACACCTCTCAAAGCGACTTTATGGCCCTCCAATACTACCACAGATTAAAATTCCCCTTAGTACATGGTAGCAGCGATCAAAGAATATATGGTGATATGCCAGACTTTGGAGATATATATATGCCAGGTATTAGTAAAGTTTTGATGGAAATGCATGATCAATATCCTAATAAACCGATAATGGTGACTGAATTTGGGTTCTCTGATAAGTCAGATCTTCTCAGACCATATTGGTTACTTGAAACAACCCGTTATGCTTTAGAAACCAAAAAAATGGGAGTTCCACTAAGGGGGATGCTCCAATGGTCTTTAGTTAATAACTACGAATGGGCTCATGGTATGGATGTACCATTTGGATTATTCAATGAAAAACAACTTTCACAGCCTTTAATTCCATCTCAGGAAAACTCTGTAACAAGCTGGGAAGTTTTAAAATCCATCGCAAGTGTATTACTACCACAAGACGAAAAATCTCAACAAGATAACCTAAAGGAGTTAGACAGAGTTTATAAAATAGCTTACGAACAGTTTACTAATGAGGTGGAACGTAGGCAGAAAAAATAAGAAGAATTGTAAAATGGTCCAAATATTTCTTATATTCAAATCTTTATATTACGATTAGCTTAATAATAAAAAGGTGGTTCGCACATCCTCACAAATGACTCACCATGAAAGTTCCCGTTAGCCTTGAATTTTATGA
>DAOOVO010000193.1:0-3552 GCA_035370245.1 Pseudobacteroides sp. | reverse complement strand
TTTATATAGAATTCAATCCCAAAGATTTAAGGTGCTAACTTCTAAAGACGGGTATCATATATTTAGATGGTATATGGATGGTATACAGATGTTAAGTGGAGGGTAATATATGGAGACTGAAAAGCCGACAATGTTGTTAATATGGCGGATATTATTCAAGTTGCCAAGGGCTTTAACACAAGTAAAGGTGAAGCCAAATACAATGATATCTATGATATTAACATGGATTGTGTAATTAACATGGCGGATTTGATTATAGTTGCAAAGCATTTTAATCAGTCTTCATCCGATTATCCGGATGCGTTAAAATAAGCCTTTATGTATGAGTTAGTCTAGCTAGATTTTTCATAAAAATATCAATATAAAACTGTGCACAGGTAATATGTATATTGCAAACATATGAAATAAAGAAAATATGAAAAAAGTAAACATTATTATATGGAAAGGAATAGTTGTTAATATGTGGAAAGAAAGAATAAAGGGTTTTGTATTGGGTGGCCTTGTTGTAGGGATACTGACAAATACTGTAGTTGCAGCACCTGTGGAAAAGACAATTAAAGCCATTTTTAATAACATCAAGATTTATGTTGATGGGAATTATGTTGACTGCAAGGATGCTGCAGGTAATAAAGTTGAGCCGTTTATATATAATGGTACTACATATCTTCCCATAAGGTCTGTAGGTCAGGCTTTCGGTAAGAATGTCAAATGGGATGGAAAGACAAATAGCGTTTTTATAGGAAAAACAGATGAAAACACACCTGCAGCTTGGTTGGAAGATATAAACCCAATGTCCTTTGTATGTTTTGGCTCATACAATGGAAAAGTAGGCAGACAGTTAGATAAATACGGGGTGTTTGACTATCAAATATTCTATGATCTTAAAAAATGGAATCCTGACAGCGATTACTCAAATACAAACGAAGCCTTCGGTCATGGAGTAAAATTAAGTCTTGGTGTACCGTATAACTGCTTTATACAAAGTTTATATGCAGTAAGGCAATCAAAGCTTGAATATTTTATGAACCAAAAATATAAAAAAATAAAAGGAAAGTTACTGCTTCATAGTAATTCTGCCAATACTAATAAAAAAGCTGTTGTTAAAATATATAAAGATGATGAGTTGGCATATACTTCTCCGGTTATCGGTACAGGTAGTTTACCTTCTGATTTCGATATCGATATTACTGGCACAATAAAACTTACAATAATCATTGAAGCTGTCGGAGATAGTGATGATGACGCACTTACAAGCTTTTATCTTGGGTTGGTTAATGTTGCTTTATATGACTGAGTAAAAAACATCTAGATACAATTTTTACCAACCAATGGGTCTAAAGTGGCTCTGAACTGATTATTTACTTCAGAGGCACTTACTTTTTTGTCATATTATGGTCCATTTCTAATATAATTTTTTTATTGGATAAAAATTTAACTATTTTGTAAATACTTTTTCGGCGTTATGAAATATTATAATGCTGTTAAATGTTGTATGCTTAAACTAAAATTAGAATAAAGTATAAATATAATAAGCGGTTGAAATATGATTATCAATTAATAAAGTCTGGGAAGGTACTTATAATGAGAGCTTTATTATTAGCTTTAATTTCAGTCTTAATTGTCTTTACTTGGGGATGCGATTCAAAGAAGGAACCTGTAGAAAATAAGCCAACTGCTGTTTCACCAATTACAACTGCATCATCAGCTGCACCCACAATAGCAGAAGATGTTTTTAAAGAAAGTGAGCTATCTAACATGGATGTCAATTTTACGAAAGAATCCTTCCCTAAAATTGACGGATCAACTGCAACCATTCCATTATCCCAGGCTATAGCGGAGAAGCTTCTAGGAATGTCAACCGCTGAATCTGAAAAATTGCTGGATCAACCGATGCTAACAGTACCAATCCGCCAGTTGGCAGCATGGAGGGAAAACTTGTAAAAAAGAGTAAAAAGGTTCAATACATTGTTTATCAAGTTGAAAGACAAGAACCAATAGGCACCAATATAAATATTAAAGAATTCTTTAAAATGACTCCGTATGAGTTTTTGCATAATTGATCACTATACTTCTGCAACGATTTGACCGATTTCTGTCAGATCATATCCTCCTATTCCTTCCA
The DNA here is from genome assembly GCA_035370245.1 of Pseudobacteroides sp. GTDB lineage: Bacteria > Bacillota > Clostridia > Acetivibrionales > DSM-2933 > Pseudobacteroides. The sequence goes on along the minus strand of DAOOVO010000193.1, from coordinate 1,430 downwards.
ATTCCATTTTAAATTCCGGAGAACGCAATATTTCAAGCACAGCTTGAAAAGGTGCCTTGTCTATGTCCTCTTTTTTAATTACCAGCTCATACCTTTCTGTCTGCAAAGGTATAAATTCAATTCCTTTTACCTGCAAGCCCGACTTCTCGTTTCCAACTCCCAGATCTGCACCGCCGCGTGCAACAGTGCTTGCAATGGCAAGATGGGATGTACTTTCGCGATTATACCCCTTTATGCTGTTTGAAGCTATGCCAAGCTTTCTTAAATACTCGTCTAAAAGCACTCTGGTTCCGCTGCCTTTTTCACGATTTATGATGGTGATGTCCTTTCTTTTTAAATCTTCCCATCCTTTTATGTTTTTTGGATTACCGCGGGCAACATAAAAACCCTGAATACGGCATGCAAGGTGAACTACCAGTGCAGGAATTCCCGGAAGCATTCTTCTGACATAGGGTATGTTATATTGACCGGAATCTCCATCCCAAAGGTGTGCAGCAGTCATCTGAACATTGCCCTGATATAATTCATAAAGACCGTTATAGCTTCCCACATAAGAACGCAGAGCCTGTACTCCGTTAGGATGCAACTGCAAATATCTTGACAGGATATCCAATAAAATATCTTGCCCGCAGATTACAAAACCGTTTAATTTCGGCATTTCATCATTAAGTGGAATGTTTGGATGATTGCTGTCCCTTGTAATATAAGAGAGATTTTCGTTTTTAATGCTTTTTGTCCTGTTTTTATATTCATCAACATCTTTAAGTTCAACTCTTACTTTTTTACCGACTCTATATGAGTTAAGTTCGCCTCTTTTAATTAACTCATAGACGGTGTTTTTGGATATTTTTAATAAATCTGCCACTTCTTGAGGCGTTAAAGCTGAATTATCTTTCATGGTTATCTCCTTTCGCAAGCTTTATTCTTGTTTTGATTATATTTATATACATAAATGAGTAAAAAAGAATAAAATGTTATATAACTAAACAAAAATGTATGAAAAGTTGTATTGGTATATATTATATCTAATACTAATGACGAAATCAAATAATTCTAATATTTAACGGTTTAAAAATGCAATTAAAAATTAACAATCCTGCAAAAAATTATTTTAATTATCTCAAATGCCGCTAAAATAAGCTGTGTAATGCCTGATTTAGCGTAGTTTTGATATTTGTTTAATAAGATATATGAAATACGCAAGAAATTTTCCTTCATTACTATTGATTTTTTAAAAGTGATAATATATAATAAAACATAATAAAACGTTACAAAATGTTTTATCCAAGTTAATGTATGTTATGCCATATCTTGATTTGCCATGTTGCAACTCAAATAGCATTCATATATTAATCTCCATGATGAGATTTTAACACTGATTCCACTGCAATAACTCCTGTTAAAAACAGGTAATATCGATCTTTGAAAAC
>DAOOVO010000192.1:0-3589 GCA_035370245.1 Pseudobacteroides sp. | reverse complement strand
GGTAGTCGCCAGATTTATATCAGAGCCTTGTGCATACAGCATAAGGCTCTGTTTGCGTGTGTGCACGGAATGATTGGACGGTCTGTAAATAAAATTTAATAGTAATTATAGTATTTGATGTGACATTATCAAATGGTAAATTAATGTAAGGGAGGTTTTTATCTTGATAAAGAAAAGTATATTTGTTTTAGGTGGTATTTTATTCTTATTATGTGTTGTTATTGCTGCTAATAAGTTTTTTTCCAAAATACAACTTCATTAAATGTTAATGTTATTTCCAGTAACAATTTTTCTCCAAGTATAAATTCAACTTCATCAAGTGCTGCTGTTACACCGAGTAATAATTTTTCCCGAAATTCAAATTCATCAAGTGTTGATGTTACTCCTAATAATATTCCACCAAGCCCAAATTAATCTCAAAAGCCAGTAAGATATTCCAGAGAAGAGCTTGAGTCTATAGCAAATAAATTGTCTAAAAAGATGCCTGAATTAGGTATAAATTGTATATCTATAGATGGTAATAGGGTTAAAGTTTATCTAGACAAAATAGACGACTTAAAAATAAGCAATATAAAAAACATTGTAGATTCTCCAGCTATCGAATTTATAGGGAAAGAGAATACATTCACACTTACTTGATTGTAAATAAATTATTTTATTACTTAACTTTATAGATCTGAGTATTACTAACAGGATCATTGAATACAGGCTCGAATGTACTTTTGATAAGATCTTCATTCAATGTATAATCCTCTGTATGTCTGTTTGAATCGTCAATTACAATATAGTCTATTTCATTCTCTTCAATTAACTCTCTAAGAGTATTGGCATCTGAAGCACCATATATATTTTTTACAATCCGCATTCTTTTATCCCAATCATATCCTGCAGTGCTGACAAAATAAGCACCGCCCAAATATACACTTCTTCCGGCTATCAACACCAGATGTAGAAAATCCGGATTAATTAGAAAAACAGCTTTTCTATCCGTATTGTCTTCGACCCAATTTATTACGGGATTATTCATACTGTATAGCCTTCCCGGTGTGGATGGTTTATCCATGTTATAGAGCACCAATCCGTCTAAAATTCCAGAAGAAGTAATCGCTACAATAAGTATAACAGCAACGGATATTGATATGGCTCTGACAATATCAAATTTTCGTTTTACTATGATTACCGTGATAAAAACTATAACTGCTATTATAAGGGCAAAAATGTTTGCAGGGACAAATAGCATCTCAAATTTAAATAAAACTGAGGATGTGTAAAATAAGACTTCTGCAAGCCCCAATATAAAAACGGGTACCATAATATTTTTAGAAACAGACAACTTAGTAAGCATGTTTGCAATTATTATGTTTAAAAGAATAACTGAAAAAATAATTATAACGTGATTAGCACCTACGTCTGATGAGAAGGAAAACAATGTTGCGGTAACTAATGGAGATACGAACGCTAAAGTAAGCCATCTTCCGCCTTTCTTTGAAAATGGGATACTTGTTACAAGGAGTAATAAGAAGAATCCTAGAAGTTCCAAATAGAATAATAGTATATTGTATGACAAATCGGGTATTAACTTAATAAATTCGCTATAATTACCCTGTTGGAGATAGTCTTTTGCCATAGTATTTATACCGTCGGGAAATTGGGCAAGGTAGCCTATGAACAGGTTAACGCTGCTTGTTGATATTTGCCCCCAGGTGAAAAATAGGGTCTGTGCAAACACCAGTATGACTGATATTGCGGCAATACTAAGATATTCCAGTCTTCTTTTGGATAAAATTGCCATAAAGAAGAGTACAGGCAACATTGAAATTACTACAGATCCATTCCAGAATCCGATTAAACCAAGGAGCAAACCTGCAACAACAGAACGTGAAACGTTAGCAGGCATCCATGCATCTTTGTTTAGAATAAACTCATCAAGCCATAATTTTCGCCTTAGTGAGGTCAGGGACGGCTTGACAATGGGATTTTGAGCTTGAATAGATTCATCTTCAACTTGAATAGATTGCTCTTCAGCATTTAATTGCAATTCTAATTCATTAATTTTCTCAACAGCTTGTACACGTGTTTTTCTTAATTTAATAATCATTTGCTTAAAGAGGGGGAAAACAATAATCAAAACCAGCATGGCTATACCAAGGGCAAATATGTAATGGCGTTTGTTGACAAAAACCTTCTGTGCATAAAAGCCCCAGTCTTCATGTGTAGTTTTTCCAATATTGGTGGTATTATTTAGAATAATATCAAGATATTGCTTAACTATTGAGATGTATTTATTAATTCCTGTTTCATTTGGGCTTTCCAATTTAAGATTTGCCGTAAATGTAAAAACGGCAAATGAACTGCGGAATAAGAATAACACAGCTGCAAGGACGGCAGTAAGTCTGTTGCCGAATATCAAGACTACAAGTGAATATAGCAGCATTAAAAACGCCATCATGGCTAGTATGCTTGGCAGGTTGAATGCCCAATCAATACGCAGCCCGAGAAATTCAAGATTACCTGAAAGAAAATGGAACATGAAATGGTACATTACATTATTACCTGTAATGCTGTCGGATCCGCTTGCACTGTAATGGGGATATTCTGTAGGAAAATTTGAGCCTTCCGAGAAGGAGCGGATCATTGGTATATGGGCTCCGAAATCGCTAAAAACGGATATTCCCAACATCATCTCATTTTTACTGTTTATATTGAAGGAGCGTACCATTAAATTGCTCCACAGAAAAAGGCATACCAATACATAAATTAACTCAGTTTTATGTGATAGAACAAAATTAATAAATACCGACAAACGAATATTTTTAAATTTACTGAAGAAGAGTTTAAAATCTTCTTTATATTTTATTAAAAATATCACTGTAAGCAGAATAAAAATGGCAAATGTAATTATATTTCCATATAACAGTGGCCTTTCAACACCTGAGAATAAAACTGCTATTCCATAAGTTATAAGATAAGTAAACCATGTTGAGAATAGTGTACCTGTAAGAAATGCGGCAGGTAGAGTAACCATCCAGTTACTTAAATTTATTTTTTTCCCCATAAGGCTTATTTCTTTTGAGACATTAAATAGTCTTGGAATAAATGTTTTCATCAAGTTGTAACCGATGAAAGAACTAAAAATTAAATACAAAATGGCTAACATGTTTAGATCTCCTAATTATATTAGTATTTTGACAAGAAATTTTGTTGATGCTCTTAACAAATATAAGCACATAATCTTTTAATAGTCATAATAATATATTATACTTACTTTAAGCTGCGGTCAATCCGCTAAATTAAAAGTCTCACAAATCTAATTTTTTTCTAAAACAAATCTTTCAAAAAATTATCTTAAAAAAATGTTTATCCAATTTCTTTAAACAGTTATAAACATTTATTTGATGATGAAGCAAAGCAAAGAAAAGAAAAGATTAAACGAAGAATATAAAAGTATGTAAAATTATATGAGAAAATGGTATATTAGAAGTATATAACTACCCATTAACAAGCATATTAGTAAATTTTTTATTTATATTTTATATATTGATTCCACTGCATAAACTCTTTTTTTACAATAGATGTACCTTGACAACTT
>DAOOVO010000191.1:0-3631 GCA_035370245.1 Pseudobacteroides sp. | reverse complement strand
GTGAAGTTGTCAAGGTACATCTATTGTAAAAAAAGAGTTTATGCAGTGGAATCATGTATTATATATTCAACTCTGTTGATCATGTTACTCATATTAAACCCCAACCTTGAACTCCTAATTCATATTCGTTACTGCATCCATTAAGACACTGTGATAATAAAACCGGATTAATATTTCTAAAATTTTTGGAATAATAGCAATATGATAACCCACTGTCCTTTAATTCCTTTTGACTTACGGATGTTCCTATCACCACACATGGTATTCCAGCACTTTGAAGAGCTGTTATTCCATGGACACTATCTTCAAAACCAATACATTCACAATTGGTCAAATTCAATTTTGAACAGGCTTTAAGATAAATTTCCGGATGTGGTTTGGGATTATGAACTTTTGAAATATCTAAAATTATATTGAAATGAGAATATATTTTGAGTTTTTTAAGCACTGTTTCCGCTTCCTCGCTTGTTGAGGAAGTACAAAGAGCTATTTTAAAGCCTGCTGAAACTAAAGAGCTCAAAAACTCTTTAAAGCCATCTATCACTATATCTTCAATTCTATTTTCAAGAAACTCTTTATATATTTTGTTTTTCTTCTCAACAATAGTATCGATATCAGCATTCTCAATGTCTTTTCCAAATAATATTTTTGCTGAGTCAATACTGGAAGCACCGAAAACGTTTTTTTTGAAATTAAGCTTTTCAGGCCATTTAAAGTTATAAATTTCAGAAACCTTATACCAGCTCTCTTCATGAAGGCTGCAGGTATCTATTATAACTCCGTCCATGTCAAATACTACTCCATTTATAGAAGCTGCTATTTCCGAAATCAAAAAACATTCCCCCAATTATTTATACTAAAAAACATTATCTTCAATTTTTCCTTTTATTGCATGGCTAATAATATGGCACAGAAAAAGATGGATATCTTCAATTTTTCCATAATTATAATTTTCTATATGAATGCAAAGGTCCGATTTCTGTTTCAAATTGCCTCCATCGAAACCAACAAAGCTAATTGTAAATGCACCTTTTTGCTTTGCATAATCCACTGCATTTAATAAGTTAGGAGAATTGCCTGATGCGGAGATAGCAACAATTATATCCTTTTCATTGACAAGATTTTTTAACTGTTCCGAAAACACATGCTCATAACCATAATCATTTGAAATAGCAGTTATCAATGCAATATTATCATTAAGACTTATTACTCTAAACCTCTTTTTACCTTCGATGATAGTGCCTTTTCCGATATCACATGCAAAATGCATTGCGGTTGATGCACTACCGCCGTTTCCCATAATGAAAAGTTGCTTATCACTCTTATACGCTTCAAATATCAAATCAATTGCCTTTTCGATCAAGCGTTTGTCCAATTTATCCATAAGTGATTTTACAATATCGATATATTCGGTAATAAATGCTTGCATTTTTTGTTTTCAGTCCTTACAAGATAATGCATTTACCCAAAAAAATTACAGAAATGAATTCAATATATAATTACAAAAAATGACTACAATATGTGACGTATTGTTACATTATGCCATTAGTTATTATTCTATATTAATGATATAGCATTGTCCATATAATAAAATGAAAAAAGCAAAAAGAAGTAAAATATTTCATTGTTTTGCGATATTATTTAAAAAATAATATTTTGTTTTTATAAAACATTATATAATAAGACATTAAAGACTTTAAAAAACTAAAAAATGACCAAATCTTTACATGCCAAAAAATTTGACTTATAATTTTTATATGTAGTAGCAGATTATTTGGAGGTCATCAACATGAATAAAAAAGTAATAATGGGTAATGAAGCCATTGCCCTAGGTGCAATAAAAGCCGGCGTGAATCTTGTTTCAGGGTATCCGGGAACTCCTTCCACCGAAGTGCTTGAGAGTATTGCAGAAAACAATCCGGGAGATATTTATGTAGAATGGTCGGTAAACGAAAAGGTTGCGTTGGAGGTGGCAGCAGGAGCAGCTTATGCGGGAGCAAGGTCCCTTGTAACAATGAAGCAGGTTGGGCTTAATGTAGCGTCAGACCCGTTGATGAGCCTTTCTTATATAGGAATAAAAGGCGGAATGGTTGTTCTTGTGGCGGATGATCCGGGTCCTTTTTCATCCCAGACAGAGCAGGACACACGACACTTTGCCCGCTTTTCAAATCTTCCGGTTTTCGATCCTTCCTCTCCTGAAGAGGCTTTCGAGATGATTCAGGAGGCTTTTGAACATTCAGAGCAGGTTGGATTGCCTGTATTTTTCAGACCTACCACAAGAATATGTCATTCCTGCAGTACGCTTGTGATACCTGATACAAAAGAGAAGCACGAGATTTGTGGTTTTGTAAAAGATCCGCGTTGGGTCATTTTCCCAAGCCTTTCATATCGAAAACACATCCAGCTTGAAGAAACTCAGAAAAAGATAAGTGATGTATTTTCAAACATTAAGTATAACAGTATAACCGGAAGCGGAAGCAAAGGCATTGTCGCTTCAGGTATTGCATATGCATATGTCAGAGACGTTCTTTCTTCTTTAGATAAGGACATAAAACTGTTAAAAAAGGATATAAAGCTAATGAAAATCGGCACTCCATATCCTTTTCCTCAAAAGCTCGGTATGGAGTTTATGGACATGCTTGATGAAATATTGGTGTTTGAGGAGTTAGATCCGGTAATTGAAGAAAGCCTTTTAGAGATTAAAGCTTCAAACGGGTATAAAACATCAATACTAGGTAAAAAGACGGGACATCTTCCCTATGCCGGTGAATACAGCTACGAGTTGGTAAAATCGGCTATTGTAAAGTTTATGGGATTTGATTGTGAAGAAGTAAAGCCTCTTCCCCCGCCCGAACTTCCCGTAAGACCGCCTGTTTTGTGTGCGGGATGTCCGCATAGGGCTTCGTTTTATGCCGTTAAGACAGCCTTAAAGAATCAGAAAGCCGTTTTTTCGGGCGACATAGGCTGTTACACCCTTGGGAATGCCAAGCCTCTTGATATGGTTGATACATGCCTCTGTATGGGTGCAGGCATAACAATTGCACAGGGGTTGCAACGAGCAGAACCTGATGCAAAGAATATAGCTTTTATAGGAGATTCAACGTTTTTTCATACAGGAATACCGGGAATAGTAAATGCCGTATATAACAATACCGATATAACGGTAGTAATTTTAGACAACAGTACTACAGCCATGACAGGTAACCAGCCTCATCCCGGAACAGGCAAAACAATGATGAATAGTGTTTCGGAAAAAGTTGATATTTACGGTATGGTCAAGGCTTGCGGAGTTAAGAAAATTATAAAAGCCAATCCCCTTAATCAAAAAGAAGCTATTGATGCAGTTAAGGATGCTGTTTCTTATAACGGACCTTCTGTAGTTATTTTTGAAGCTCCATGCATTGCTTTACAAAAACAGTCTAATATGCAATATGTAAACGAAAAATGCATCTTATGTAAAAAGTGTATTAGAGAGATAGGATGTCCTGCTCTTAGTATTATTGGCGACAAGGTAGTGATTGAAAGGTCTTTATGCTATGGCTGCACACTCTGCTCTCAATTATGCCCTGTAGGTGCTATAGGAGTCCAGTGGTAAAAAGTCAAGAGGTGATTGGAAAAAATTTTTGAAAAT
>DAOOVO010000190.1:0-3810 GCA_035370245.1 Pseudobacteroides sp. | reverse complement strand
CAAGGTACATCTATTGTAAAAAAAGAGTTTATGCAGTGGAATCAATATTGTATATGTAAATCTCTTTTCATCCTCATAAGAACCTGACTCTATATCTTTCACCCTTACCAGAATAGTATATTCTCCAGCACTATCAGGTTTCCATTTTAGAGTATTACTATTTGAATAATCCTGTAAAACCACAACCCCTTTAGCTTCATGTCTGTAGAAAGCATATAAAAGACTATTTCCACCTTCTCCATTAGCTGTAAAGGTCATTTCAGTGTTGATGTTCTGAACCTTGTCAGGATGACTCAACTCTACTGAATCAAGTCTTACATCCTTTACATCATCTGTTGTCACCCTGTATGTACTTGTACGGAATGCATCGTCAAATTTTATTGATGTGCTGTCTTTTACGTATGCTGAAATTTCATATATACCTGACTTAGGTGATGTCCATGTATACTTGTTATTGTTTTTATAGTCATTTACTATTTGAGGTGTTCTATACTGCTCACCAATGGTAAACATAAACTTATCCTTGTACTCACCTCTGTCAACACTTTCAACCTCAATCCTGCGGTTGCTTGACTTGCCTATAGGTGTCACATCCAACTTTTTCAATTCCGGATATATATAATTTTTAGACTTAATTTCAAAAGGTTTATCAACAGTGTCGCATTGTTCTCCTGTAGTATCATTTATGTCCAATATATCTACTTGTAAATAAAATGTTCCAGGCTCAGCAGGTTTCCAAACAAACAAGTTGGATCTGGTGTAGTTTTGTCTTACAATCCACCTTGTGCTATCGCCTGTCTCCTTTACAGTAAAACTGTAACGTATATCTCTATTCGGACCACCACCACTAGCAATAACTTCCACATTAATATTCTGGCCTACAGTTCCATGCCCGTCAATTTCGCAATCTGTTATTACCTTTTCAATTCTCAGCATTGTAGGATCATGAGCTACAATCATATCCGACATTTGATCAATATACTCATCTGTGGCTTTATCCTTAAACCTTACCTGCACATAATATATGTCGTCCTTTCTTACAGTCGGCTGCCAAGTAACAACAGAGTTCTCGCTGTAAGGACTTATAAGAACCCATCCGGTTGCATCCTTCCCCCACACCTGATACAACAAATCATCACTATGCGGAGTTACTTCAATCTTAAGTTCTAGAGGATTAAAACTCACCTGCTTGATATTGATACTTCTTTCTGACTGCTGTTCAGATGAAGCAGGAGCCACAGCACCTGAAACGTTAAAAACTGAACTTACTAGAAATACTGCTAGAAACAATGTGACAAAAAACCTTCTCATTAAAATTTCCCTCCCTATTTCTTAAGATAATTATAAATTAAAACATAAAACCTGCAAATTGAAAGATTAAATTACTAAATTGTATATATCTAGTATTTTCAACATTATATTATAAGACTTATAAAAAATCAATATTTATATAAAACATTACCATAAAATTTACCACCTTTTTATTTAATTCCGTTTTGAATTTTTAATTAAGTAAAAACAAATTTGAATTTACACCAGGTATTCAGTATAATGGTAAAAGCTTGTATACATAATAAATGTGTTTATATAAAGTTATATAAATAAATGAAAGGAACTGAACATATTATGCACAAGATTAATAAGAAGATTTTATTATATTTACTTATTATTCCGGCATATCTTTTAATGATATATTTACTCTCCCATCAGACAGGCCATACATCAAACGAGATATCTCAAGGTATAATCAGGCGAATTATAGGAAAGTTATTTGACATAACAGGTAAAGAATTAACCTATGATATGTTAGATACTATAAACTATCTTTTTAGAAAATTTCTTCACTTTACAGAGTACATGATACTGGCCATGCTTATTTACTGCATGCTTAAAAACCTCCCGTTAGGCATTCGAAAAAGGTTTGTATTTTCAGTATTACCTGCTGTTATATATTCTGTATCCGATGAATTCCATCAATTGTTTGTACCTAACAGAACAGGACAGATTTCCGACATAATAATAGACTCATCAGGTGCTCTCATAGGAGCATTATTGATGTATCTTTTGGAAAGAAGAAAAATTTAAAAATTTGTTTAGTTTTCTGTAAAATTCTTGATTTTAAGTTTTATAAAGTATATAATTGTTATTGATAATCATCCATATTATCAAAATTATAGAAATTATAGAAATAACCAGTACAAGTAAACTTTGCGTGCTTTTTATGTAAACAAATGGTTATATTAGGATTTTTATTTTGGTTTTAAGGGGAGGGTTATATGAAAATAATTATTCTCGCAGGAGGCGGGGGTACTCGTTTATACCCGTTATCCAGATCAAATTATCCGAAGCAGTTTTTAAGCATCGATTCAGATGTATCCCTATTGGCCAAAACCATAAACAGATACAGATTAATTGCCGATCCAAAGGATATACTCATCGTCTCAAACCAAAAGTATTTGTATTATATCAAGGAAGAGCTTGCTAAATGCAATGCTCAGGACTGTCACATCATTTCAGAGCCATGTTCCAGAAACACTGCACCTGCTATTGCACTTGCAGTAAAGTATTGTATGGATAAGTTTTCTTCAACCGGTAAGGAGCAGTTTTTTGTAGCTCCGGCCGATCACTTGATTGAGCCTGAAGATGAGTTTGCACAGAAAGTTTTGGAATGTATAGAGTACACCCGTGACGGCAAAATTGTTACCATTGGAGTTAAACCAACCAAGCCGGAAACAGGATATGGATATATCAAAGCATCCGAAAAGTACAAAAACGGTTTTACAGTTGAATCTTTTGTTGAAAAACCCGATCTTAACAGAGCAATTGAGTATATTGAAAATGGCGAGTACTTTTGGAATGCAGGTATGTATTCGTTTACACTGAGCACATTTTTTGAAGAGCTTAAGAAATATCATGTTCAGCTTTACGATTTTCTTTCAACCAAGAGTTATGAGCTTTTTATAAAGGATTTTGACAAGCTTAAAAGCATATCAATCGACTATGCAGTAGCAGAAAAATCCTCCAAAATCGTCATGTTACCTCTTGACATCTATTGGAACGATGTAGGTTCTTGGGACTCTTTTTATGATTATATAGAAAAGGATACTGACGGAAACGTACAACTAGGTGATTGCAAAACAATCGATTGTAAAAATTCATTGATAATGTCCAACCATAGGCTGGTTGCAGCTGTAGGGCTTGAGGATACTATTGTGGTAGAAACCGATGATGTTATTATGGTAGCAAAAAAAGGTGAATCTCAAAGGGTTAAGGAGGTCTATGAGTCACTTAAGGACAGAACTGAAGCTCATGAGCACACTACAGCCCACAGACCATGGGGTACATATACCGTTCTGAGCCAGGGCGAAAAGTTCAAGGTTAAGCTTATAACCGTTAATCCCGGTCAGGCATTGAGCCTGCAGCTCCACAATCATCGCAGCGAGCACTGGATTGTTACTTCCGGTGAAGCTTCTGTAATTATTGGTTGTGATGATGAGAGAGTTATACATAAAAATGAGAGTATTTATGTTCCAAAGGGAACCAAACATAGATTAATGAACAAAAGTACCGATCCCCTTATTATTATTGAAGTTCAAAACGGCGATTATGTCGGCGAAGACGATATTGTAAGGTTTGATGACGTTTATGGGAGATTGGAGACAGCTTAAGAGCCAAAATTCAGAAGGTTGGCATATAATGAAAGCAGCCGATAAAGTTAGGATTTACCTGATTTTATCGGCTGTTTATTTTTCACCGAGAGAATGTAATAAATTTTGTGTATTGAAAGATTAAGTGATCTCCTTCTTGGCA
>DAOOVO010000189.1:0-3965 GCA_035370245.1 Pseudobacteroides sp. | reverse complement strand
GTTGTCAAGGTACATCTATTGTAAAAAAAGAGTTTATGCAGTGGAATCAATATTTCTTTATAGTTATTTACAATCCGCTCTTTTAGCACAATAACATTTCCATATGTTTTTAATGCCGAGGCCACATCATTATTGTTCATATAAATGCAAAAGTTTGTCCACTCAATTTCCTTAGTCATTTTATCTTCAATAATCGCTTTATTCAATTTGGCTATTTCGTCGTTTAAGGTATCAATACTTTTCTGTACAGCCTTTAACTTTTGATTGTAGGCAACACTTTCCATGCTGATATATTTCATTGAATCACGCATTCCCTTTATTGCATTATTCAACCCGGCAATTTGATTGCTGTACAACTCCACCCTCTTATTCAAATCTGCCATATCGATTGACTCTCCGGTACTACTGCTCTGAGCTGCCTTCGTAAGATCAAGGATTTTCTGCCGTTTTACAGGATTGAGCAACGCCTTGATCTCATCTATAATCTTCCTATACGGCTCGTTATAAGACTTTGACTTATTGATGATATTTAAAGCCAATTTTTTATTTTTTTCTTCCTGCTCCCTAATTTCTTTACATAATTTATTTTCTTCTTCTGTCAATTTGTCTTTAGAAGCCTTTTTATCCAACAGCTCTTTATATAAAGGGTTATCGGTTATACCCGGTATTGATATGGTGTAGATATCTATGGTTGGCTGTACATTTGTTGGGGTAGCAAGCGGTGTTGGTGTGTCGCTTAGTGTTGCCTTACCGTTTGATACCGGTGTACCGCTTGGTCTCGGAGTATCGCTTGATGTTGGCGTACTGCTTGATGTTGGCGTACCGCTCGACTCAGGGCTCACACTTGATGCAGGTTTTGCCATTGGCATTGAAGAAACCTGCCCCTCGGCACAAATCAGTTTTGCTGACAATAATAAGATAATACAAATTGGAATAAAAAAAACTTTAACCTTTTTCATTACTTAACTCCCTTACTTTCTGAATTAATTTTTAATAAATATTATATAGAATTATAGAAAACAAATCAAAGTAAACAAAATTAATACTTTTAGAAATTTACATAATCTCATTGAGAACTCTTCATGAGTAAAATGCCCTAAAAACATAGCTATTATGACAATTTTATTAATTGTATGCCAAATGAAAATATAGTAATATTATCTTAGGAAAATGTAAACTTTTTATATAATGGGGGTGTTCGGAGCATATTTTAACTATTTATACATTTATTTGATTTTTACGAAAGGAAGGGATAAGATGAAAAGAGTTAGAAATTTTTCTAAAAAAACCGGAGTTCTAATCTTAAGTGCTGTTATCACTATTGCATCAATTGCTCCTGTCAACCTCAAAGCAGCCGAATTAGAATTCAATTATGCAAAAGCATTGCAGTATTCTCAGTTCTTCTACGATGCAAACATGTGTGGTACCGGTGTTGATGAAAACAACCTGTACAATTGGAGAAGTGATTGTCACGTTTATGATGCGGAGCTTCCTCTTGATTCAACAAACACCAATATGTCGGATAGCTTCATAAGCAAAAACAAAAAATATCTTGATCCGGATGGAGACGGTAAAGTAGACGTTTCAGGCGGCTTCCACGATGCAGGTGACCATGTGAAGTTCGGTATGCCTGAAGCATATTCCGCTTCTACAGTGGGATGGGGATTTTATGAATTTAGAGAACAGTACGAAGCTACAGGCCAGGACACCCACACTAAAACAATATTGAGATATTTTAATGATTATTTTATGAGATGTACTTTTCTTGATGATTCAGGTAAAGTTGTAGCGTTTTGTTATCAGGTTGGTGATGGTGATATTGACCACGCTTATTGGAACGCACCTGAAGTGGATGAAATGTTCAGAAGAGGTTGGTTTGCTACCGATGAGCTGCCTTCAACCGACTGCGTATCTGCAGCTGCAGCTTCCCTGGCAGTTAACTACTTGAACTTTAAAGATGAAGACCCTGAGTATGCAGCAGAAAACCTTAAATATGCAAAGGCTTTGTTTGAGTTTGCTGAGAGAATCGATCCTTCAAAGAGAAAGTGCAATGATGACGGACCTAAGGGATACTATGCTTCTTCTAAATGGCAGGATGATTACTGCTGGGCTGCTGCATGGTTATTTTTAGCTACAGAAGATGAACATTATTTGGATGAAATATGGAAATTTTATGATTATTATGCACCTTCCTGCTGGACACATTGCTGGAATGACGTATGGGCAGGTACAGCATGTCTTCTGGGAGAAATAGACGACAAATATGATAAAGACAGTCAGGTATTTGAAGACAAATACAGAAAAGCTGCCAATAAGAGTCCTTATGAAACAATAGATTTCTGGAGTGAAATAGCAAAGCTGATAGATAATTGGATGACCGGCAAAGTTCCAAAAATAACACCCGGCGGATACTCATTCCTCAACCAATGGGGTTCTGCAAGATATAACACAGCCACTCAGTTCGTAGCTCTTGTATACGACAAACACCATGGAGACAAGCCTTCAAAATACGGAGAATGGGCAAAATCCCAAATGGATTATTTAATGGGAGACAATCCTATTAACACTTGCTACATAGTCGGATACAGTGATATTTCTGTAAAATATCCACATCACAGAGCTGCATCCGGATTGTCCAAATGTGAAGATCCCGGTCCTCACAAGTATGTTCTTTATGGTGCTTTAGTCGGCGGACCAGGTGCCAACGATGAACATATAGATGTTACATCCGATTATATCTACAATGAAGTTACAATAGATTACAATGCTGCATTTGTTGGAGCATGTGCAGGTCTCTACAGATATTTCGGCGATCCTTCAATGAAAGTTACTCCGGATTTTCCTCCAAAAGTAATTATTGATGATGGAGGCAACGGTGGCGGCAATTCATACTGGGTAGAAGCATTTTGCGTTGATATAGTACAGTCAGACGGGCCAAAGGCTACTGAAGTAACTTTATATGTATGTTCCGACGTCAGAAAGACTTCAAAAAATATTTCAGTAAGATATTACTTTGATGCTACAGGAATGTCATCCCTTGATCCAAACAACATAGAAATGAGGCAGTTATATGACCAGACAGCAGCAGAAACAGATTATGCAGCTGAGCTTACAGGGCCTCATCATTATAAAGACAAAATTTACTATATAGAAATATCATGGCCGGGTTTTGTTATAGCAAATTCCAACAAAAAGTATCAGTTTGCATTAGGAACATATGCTTGGCAAAACTACTGGAATCCTGACGATGACTGGAGCCATCAAGGATTAAAAGTTGAAGAAGACAATTGGACAGGTGTTCCAGAAAGAACAGACAATATCTGTGTTTATGATGATGGAGTTCTTGTTGGAGGTATCGAACCGGATGGAACCAAACCTGCAACACCGACACCAACTTCATCTCAGCCACCTTCAGATGCTCCTACTCCAACTGCTAAAAAATCCAATCTGGATATTACCGGTGACGGAGTAATTAACATGGCAGATGTTATAGCTATCGCCAAAAAATTTAATACTACTAAAAATGACCCGAATTATGACGCCAGCTGTGACTTAAATAGTGACGGTGCAATTAACATGGCAGATGTTATATTGATTGCGTCGAAATTCAACACTCAGGTATAAGGATCAAAGGTTATATAAGAGGCTATTGCAAAACTACTTTAAAGGTAGTGTGCAATAGCCTCTTTATTTATGGGGTATTATAACAATAGCTAGAAATCATTATCTTCAATAAAACCGCATAACACATCACTTTTTTCAATTCACCATATTCATTGATATGGCTTGTTCCTTATTTCCTTATTCCTTATTTTCATTTTATTGACAAATTTTTCTTTGTATGATAATATTGAGAAAAAATCACATTTAATGCATGTCAGCGTACGGGACAGTGCAAATACTATTATACAAGGAGCATTCCTGTAAGTAAGAAAAATGATCTTTGAAAAAATAGATACCCTACC
>DAOOVO010000188.1:0-4012 GCA_035370245.1 Pseudobacteroides sp. | reverse complement strand
CA
This sequence comes from Pseudobacteroides sp., assembly GCA_035370245.1. Lineage (GTDB taxonomy): Bacteria > Bacillota > Clostridia > Acetivibrionales > DSM-2933 > Pseudobacteroides. The sequence goes on along the minus strand of DAOOVO010000188.1, from coordinate 4,010 downwards.
CATGTAAGTGAAAAAGATTTTTCAAGGATACAAAGTCCTTTAGATAGAATTATTCTATAGCTCGCATATACGACATATGTCGTATATGCAAAAAAATATTATGTATAAAAGACACATGTCGGAAATGCAATGATATATGGAATTCCCTGCGTTCCGCCCCATCCAGGGGCGGGTTTTTAGGGCAAGGCTTTGTAGAATTTAATTTACAAGAAGAAATGAGGAGATTACTTATGCCTGCAAAAGACCAAAAAGTAACGCATGACAACGAAACTATAACAATAAGTAGACCCTGTTTTAAATCTCTTGCTTTCGCTTCATATACAAAAGAATTATTTGAAATGATTTCTTCTGTGACATGGTCTGTATCAAGATCTAAAACTGGTAAAGAGTATATCAAGTCTAGTAAATATGGACTTTTACATCAACTTGTAATTGCTTATTTTTATGGGGAGGATGTATTAAAAGAGGCGTATGATGATGATTATGTAATTGATCATTTGGATAACAATGGCTATGATTGTGTCTATGAAAACCTTGCATTAATTCCGAAAAAGGAAAATTCTGCTAAGGGATTAACGTATGACATTGAAAGAAAAGATTCAATTGATAATATTTCAATTAATATTACACGTGATTTTGATACAAAAGAGTTTCAAATATCAGTTATGTTTAATAAGCCATATAACATCATTCTAAACAGTGATAGTATACCTATAATGAAACTATACTTGAGGTACGGCGTAGATTTTAAAACTGCATTTATTGATGCAAGAAGCATATTGAATGATTTAAATACTTCTAAAATGATAAACTTACAAAATCTAAGAAGTTCAGGGTTTGATTACAGAAAAGCGGAAATTATGTTTGCAAAGCATGAAGAAATAGAATCAGGGTTTATAGTAAAAGATGGCCAAGTCTATATAGTCCAGGGTTCACCTAAAGCAAGGCTTATAAAGGGAAAGCATAATAGGGATATACATAAAAAATAGACTGATAACAAAAGAAGATTTAAACGAAAACATTACTAATGCACGAATTCTGACTTTCTTTGAGGCTCGGACATCCGTGTCCTCGTCTGGCTTCGCGGGGCAGGGAACTCCACATATCAACACATGCCCGTAAAAGTGCGGATAGAAGGTCATGAAGAATTTGCTTTGTGGGTCATCCCATGCAGAAGATCCGCACTACACCGTTTCGCCGGCCGCATAGCGGCACTCACGGGTATTTCTTTGAGGTCCGGCTCAAACGGCGTCGGGCATGTACACGATATATGGAATCGGGTGTTCTTTCGCACATCCTTGTGCGATTGTTTTAGGGTAAGTCTTTGAAGCGTTTTTTTGGGGGGGGTTTTTATGGTAAAGATTCGACGTGGTAATATAGAAGATATTAATAGCTTGGTTGAGCTTAGACTGAATTTATTAAAGGAAGTTGGTAATATAAAAGATGATACAAATATAGAAGAATTAAAGAAATCATCAATAGATTACTTTGAAAAAAAGATTGATAACGGTTTTTTGTTTTGGGTTGCAGAAGATAATTTGAAGGTTATTGGTATTAGTGGATTAGTATTTATGGAGAGACCACCTGAAAATGGTAATTTAACAGGTTTAGAAGGCTATATAATGAATATTTATATTGTTCCTACATATCGTCATAAAGGAATTGCTATAGGTATATTAAAAAAAATGATATTATTTTTAAAAGAGATGGGTGTTAAGCGTGTATGGTTACATGCAACAGAAGATGGTAGGATTATATATGATAAGATAGGTTTCAAGTCAAAACTATCAGAAATGGAGATGTATCTGTAGTGATATTTAAGGTGCGGTCATCCTGACCGCAGCTGGCTACGCGGGTCACCCGACTCCACATATCAATGCATGGCAGTAAAGGTGCGGGATAGAAGACCATGAAGAGATTCTCTGGAGAAGGAGCATGTAGCAAGCCGCACCACACCGTCTCGCCGGGCACGAAGTGCCGCTTACTGGTAGTTCTCTGGGGTCCGGCTCGAACGGCGTCAGCCATGCTCACGATCTCCGACATATCCTGTTTTTTTCGCCATCCATGGCGAAAGTTTTTTAGGGTAAGGCTTTGGAGTGATTGAAAGTCATAATAAAAAAGCTGTTACTAAAATGGAGGTGGCCTAATGAAAAGAATTACATGGATGCTGTTTATACTAATCAGTAGTATTATTCTTTTACTAAATTTTACTGCTTGCTCACAACAAGCTGAAAAAGATGATATTATTGGTATAACTGAGGAAAATGACCCTACTAAGTATCTTGAGTCTAAAGGATATATAGTGTTGGCAGATATTAAAAAAATTAATTCGAAAACGATTTCAAAAGATGACCTTAAAGGTTCATTTATTAATGGATTGATATGGAGTGTTCAAAGTTTTGACCCTGAAAAGATTATCGGCAAAAATGTAGAGTATTATTGTGTAAATGTAAAAAATCATCCTTTAGATAAGCACCTTGAACACGAAGATGAAAGCATAAAAGTAACAATAATGAAAACTGATGATAAAATAATTGGAGGATACTCCAGTATTAATTTTAAAGAGATCAGGTATGGAGCTAATATTTATTCTATAGACGGAAGAACATTAGAAGAATTCACAGGCTTAGATTTCCAAACATGGCGTGAGAGTTGGGACAGAAAATATAAGTGATTTATATTCCATATATAAAAAAGAAGCTGCTTAAGGTTATAGTAAGGAATTCCCGTCCGTGGGAATTTCTGAATCACGGGTCAGGATACGTCGGAGATCAATGCATGGCTGTAAAGGTGCGGATTAGAATAGCATGAAGTAAGCCTCTGGAGAAGGAGCATGTAGCAAGCCGCACCACACCGTTTCACCGGGCAGACAAGCTGCCACTCACGGGTCTTTCTAATGGGTCCGGTTCAAACGGCGTCAGCCATGCTAAACGTTATACGCCATTTTTGCGTTGGGTAAGCCGTTGTAGATTCGAAGGGGAGGATTGCTATGAATATTAATGAAATAAAAAAATATGTGATAGACTTATTTGAGAAAGAAAAGATAGAAGTTAATGGAGAAAGTGGATTTTTAATAAATGGGGGAAATGACATAAAAAGGATAGGTTATGCAACAAATTTAACACCAAATGTTATAGAAAAGGCTATTGAACATAAAATTGATTTAATTATAACGCATCATGATGCATGGGAATTTGTTTATGGCATGAAGGAATATTGTGTTGAGAAATTAAGGGAAAATGATATTTCTCACTTTTTTGTTCATTTGCCTTTAGATGATTGTGAATTTGGAACTAATGTTTCGTTTCTTAACAAGTTGGGAACTGAAATAATTCAAAAGTTGAATTTGCAAGAAAAATATTTCTATTGTGGGCGGATTGGTGAGTTTTCAAAAGAAATTGATTTTGAGGAATTAGTTTTGAAAGTTGAAGATATACTTGGCGAAAAAGTTAAACACTGGAAAAATAACAATAGAAAAATTAAAAGAGTAGGATTTTTATCGGGAGCTGGTTTTTCAACAAGTGATATGAAAGAATTTGTTGAAAATGGTTGCGATGTATTTATTACAGGCGAAAAGATATTATACACAATCCAATATGCTGAATTTACTGGAATAAATCTAATAGTTGGTAGTCATACATATACAGAATTACCTGGAGTAGAGTCGTTATGCAAAAAAATAAAGGAGAAATATTCGGAAATTGAAATAGTGAGAATAGATGAAAACCACAATGAGTAAAAGTTTAAATTTGTTATATTAAATTTTCGGGTAGGCCTTTGGGGGCAAAAACGGCGAATAACAATGCATTTCTGTAAAGGCTCGTAGGGAAAGAACACGAAGAATGTTCTCTGAGGTCATCCCATGTAGCGTGCGAGCCACAGCTTTTCTCGGACGCGTCGCGTGCTAACGTGGGTCATCCCAAAGAAGACCGAGAAAAGCCGTCAGAAATGCGAGACGATATACGTAACCACACGCTTGCCGGGCCATCCATGGCCCGGGTTTGATAGGG
>DAOOVO010000187.1:0-4071 GCA_035370245.1 Pseudobacteroides sp. | reverse complement strand
TTAATTTCAATTTTGATTGTCATAACAATGACAATGTATGGGCAAAAAGCAGCCCGACACACAAGCAAACGCTTCGCAAAAGTCAAAGAGCCATTTTTTCCTTCGCACGAAAAGAGTAAATTTACAAATACAAACTTTAAAATTAAATAGTTATGGCAATAATTGATCTAGTCCGTTGGGCACCTCAAGGAAATCAAACCATATATGCCTATAGGTTTCCTGAGACAAATCTTAGCACATACACACAGTTGATTGTGCAAGAATCACAAGAGGCAATTTTATTTTCAAAAGGTCAAATTGTAGGTAAATTTGGACCCGGTAAACATACACTTAATACGGAAAACCTGCCAATATTAAGAAGTTTATACGGACTCCCTTTTGGTGGTAAAAATCCATTTACAGCAGAAGTTTGGTTTGTAAACAAACTACAACCTTATAATATTGATTGGTCAATTGACCGAATGGATATTCATGATGCTGATTACAATACAGGTATTCCGCTTGTTGCTAATGGTAGATATGGTTTAAAAATTACGGACGCAGAAAGATTTTTGATAAAAATTGTTGGGACAAAAAATTCATTTGACCAAAATGATCTGACTGACCAGTTTTTTGGTGAATTTTCAACAAAAACAAAGTCTACTGTTTTGCAATTCATGATTAATAATAGAATTGGATTAAAACAAATTTCCGCCCATTTAGACAGCATATCTGAACATTTAAAAACGGTAATGCTGCCTTTTTGGGAAAATCTTGGTTTGGAACTTACGAAGTTCTATGTTACAAGTATAGAAGTTGATAGTTCAACCGAAGTTGGAAAACGTGTGTTAGATGCAATTTCTCGCCAAAGTGCACAATCTATTGGTGGTTACACTTGGCAACAAGAACAAGCGTTTGGTGTAGCTAACAATGCAATAGACGGTTTTTCAAACAGTAATTCAGGAATATTAGGAGCTGTTATTGCAACAAATATGATGGGAGGTTTAGGAGGTGCAGGCGGTGTTATGCAGCCACAATACAATCAACCAACATTTGGCGGTACGAATCAGAATCAACAGGGCAATAATGTTCAACCAGTTAATCAAGTAAAAGAGGTTTTCTGTTCAAATTGTTCAAAGAAATTTCCTAGTACACATCGTTTTTGCCCTCATTGTGGAGACCCTTATGATGCTTGTCCTAAATGTGGAACGGATAACGATAAAAATGCAAAACGATGTGTAAGTTGTGGCACTCCACTTCAAACTGAAATGTCATTATGTACTAATTGTAACACACCTCTTGCTCCCGGTAGTTCATTTTGTGGAAATTGTGGTCAACAGCAAGCAGAAAATAAATGTACAAGATGTGGAACTGCATTAAATCCAACAATAAAGTTCTGTCCTAAATGTGGTCAAAAACGCTAACTAAAAAATTAAAGTTATGAATGCTAAAAAAATATTTTCGTTATTGCTTGCACTCTTTGGAGAAGCACTGATTATTTTCTGTTTTTTACATTTTGGCAAAAATGTCCAGACAGAAATATTAACACTTAATATTATTGTATCAACAATAATTTATTGTCTTGTATTTGTAGATGTAATTTTTCCATGGGTTAACCTAAAAGATAAATCACAGAAGCAAATTGGTTCTATTGGTTTAAGATGGTTTTTTACATTTTTCTATTTGATACTCGCTATAGGGGTTATGATATTTTTCAATACTGTAAAACCCATTCATTATACGAATCAAATTATTATTCATGGTATTCTATTCTTTCTGCTATTGCTTGGTCTATTTATGGCTTTTTCATCATCCGACAAGGTAAGTGAAGTTTATTTTGAAGAAAAACAAAACAGAGATAGGATTGATGAAATGAAGAAGGTTACAAAAGAACTTCAATTAAAATTAGATGCCATGAATAATATTCCAATAGAAATCATTAATCGTATTAATGAACTACAGGAAAATTTACGATATCTATCGCCCAGCAATAATAGTGATGCATTGGTTCTTGAAAGCAAATTTGTTGAAGAAATTAGAATGTTAAATAATTGCTTTTCAGATAATCCATTAAACATTGAAATTGTCATCAGCAACATTAAAAATTGCGAAAGGACATACAAAGAACGCAAACAAATTTTCTCAAATTAATATAAATCCAGTAAATCAAATCGTATGAAAGGTAAAATTTTTCCGGAATCGAGTAATATCTACCAAGATCAGGCGAAGATATTATTCAACTATTACCAGTCAATGGCTGAAAAAATAGTACAAGAAGAGGAACGCATTGAAAAAGAAATTGCGAAACTCGAAGAAGAAAAAAAGATGATAGAAGATATTCTTTCTTCTTTTTGGAACAGAATTAAATTATGGTTTCAAGGCAAACTAAAGAAAACGAGATTACAGGTTGAAACCCTAAACACAAGAATCGCTGAATTTCAGAAAATGCACAAAGAAATTTTCAGGGATTACAAAGTAAGTAAATTGGGCGTTGCTTATGTTCCAATTGCCGACCAAATTAAGTATGAAAATAAAAGCTTTATTGTTGATCATACGGGAATGGTTGAGGAATCAGAAGTTAAATTGCAATTGTCAAAACAAAACGACTTACTTATTCAAACAATTTCAGAGTTAGAAAAACTTTTGGGTGAAGCACCTATTGTTGAAAGTTCAAACGAAATTGAAGAAATTGAGACAGAACAGTATTCCAAATCAATGCAACAACTAAATCAACATGATTATTTTGGGAAACTTGAACGTTCGTTGAGAACAATTTCATATTGTATGGATGATTTAGATGTAACCTCGGTTCAATTACCACTAGTTGCGAATGAAAGTTCATATCTTAACTTTTTAAAGGAGTTTGCGACCAATGAAATTCCTGAAAATGCACCAATTTTTAAAGCATTTGACACACAAAAATACAATGAGCAGATTTCAAAATTTCAGGAATTAAATAAACTAAAAGATTCTTTATCAAGACATACTGCACAGTTTGAAGATGTATTGAAAGGACTAATGATTACAATGGCAAATTCCGTTCAAGCAATATCCGCATTGAAAGTTGCTTCAACAGATAAAATTGTTTTTGAATCAAACAAGGTGCTTTATAAAATACTTAAATCACCATATAACCACTACTCTCCGGTTTTAGAGGCATCGGAAATTGAACGAATAAGAAATGAGAGTTTTAATTATAGTGAAGCGGTTTCTGATTATGTTCCATTCCAATTAAAGGACAGTTCAAAAGTCCGTTTCAATTTGGTTTCGGGAATGTGGACTGCCGAAGATGGCAGCACAACCAATTTCCCATTTGGAGTTCATCAAATTCATGAAGAAATTGTTGCTCCTATGGTACAAAACCTGATGAATGAAACAAGAATTGAACGACTGAAAATTTATAATCATATCAAAGACCAAAAAATTAGCTACCTTAATAAGTGGCATCAAGATACTGAGGACTTTTATGGAAGAAACCGAGCTGAAAGTGCCGACCTGATAAATTTAATGAGAGCAAGTTTAAGAGATTATGTTGCGGCATACAATACTTTAACTTCACTTAAGAAAACTGAGGATAGTATGGCACAATCTGGAGGGTCTTTAGATTCAACAGTAGTTACAGCAACTGAAAATTCAGCCGAAGTTTTTGCCGCTTTCGAACTTCAATCAAAAGAATTCCAAAATGTTCTGCTTGACTTTGAGAACTACATGGAACGATTGAAAGAAGACATTGACATGAAAGCACAAAAGTTTGAACACATTGATTATTATGATGCGTTACTTCGTGATGGCACATCAAAAGAAATCGCTGTTGCAACGGATGAAGTACATGATTTTGACGCACGTAGAAAACCTTTGATTACAGTAAATCCATTATTTGCAAAAACATCTGATTTGCCTCCAACTCCAAGTGTGGAAGATATTACCTTCGAGCACATTTCTTTGAATCTACCGAATATTGCAAAAAATACATTAAGAGAACTTGAAGATGATTTGGTGGTTGAGCAACCTATTTCAGAAGAAAATAATGAAATTGAAAGCACGAATATTGAATCTGATATTGAGAATAATGTTGAATCAGATGATAATATT
>DAOOVO010000186.1:0-4100 GCA_035370245.1 Pseudobacteroides sp. | reverse complement strand
CCCTAAAAACCCGCCCCCGGATGGGGCGGCAAAGCAGGGAATTCCATATATCGTCGCCCATTTGCGTCGTCGATGAATCGGACTTACAGAGCCCTTCTCCGTAGGCGGTGCTACGCACCCGATGAATCGATGAGGGCAGGATGACCTCATGCTCCTACTCCAGCGAACATTCTCCATGCTTTGCCCTTTATGCAAATGGATTGTTATGTGAAGAATGGTGCCCCCCGGAGCCTACCCGCTCAAACCTCAAACTGTCACTTTCTTTACCTATTACTACTCTGCTATAAACAGGCAGATTACTGATAGACATTTAGCTTATAAGGTAACTTCAACCACTTGAATAAACGGTATCATAATGTGATGCTGATAAATTTAACCTTTCCACTTTCGAATTAATTCTTCAATATTTTTTACAGATTTGTACTTGTAGCTAAACTGCATAAATTCCGAAAAAAATCCCAAATTATTAATTTCCCTTATCCTCATTTTTATTTCTTTCGGCACATCATCTATACATCCGTCTAAAATCTCTATACATATTCGCTTTCTAGTTTCAAAACATGGCTCATACATATTTAATGTCTCAACCATCATATCTTTTAGATCATGAATACATGTAGTATATAAAGCTCCTGTCATACCACTGCCAAGAAAGTCAATATCTTTTCTATATGTAATTATGGAGATTAGCTTCAAATATATTGTTTCTGACTTTTTGTCCAGCTTATTAACTTGTGTAGAAAATATATCTCCCACATAAATATCATTATACGCTCTTCCCTCAATCACCCACTCATTGCTAGTCTGATGTCTATATACCCGTGAAGTACCAAATTCACCCATATTATTCATTTGATTTTTCCCCACTTTATCAAAATATCAATCCTAAAAAAGCCTCCAACATGACCCGCGTAAGCCTTTCCCAAACTAACGCACCATTTTTCACATAACGGTTGGCATCTGCGACGTCCCTGAACTGGACCCACAAAGGCCTTCTTCGTAGGCGGTGGTACACCCAGTGAAGGGATGTGGGCACGCATACTTCATGCTCGAACTGCGTAGCCCTGCTTCTTGCTTTGCCCTTTACGCTAGATGCGTTGTTAGCCGAAGTACACCGGCCCCTTGTTCAGCGCCCGCCATGGACGGCGGGCCCTCATATATTTAACATTATATCATATTATGATATATTAATTGGAATGTATTATCTATTATAAATTTTCAATGTAGAATATACTATAGTAAACGCTACACTCGCTATAAGCGATATATTAAAATAATTTTTAAAGACATCATAACTCCAGCCATCTTCTCCTATAATCCAATATGCTATTACATTATTAATTGCGTAACTACCATCAATTAATGTAGTTGAAGCAACAAAATTTAATCCAAGACAAATCATAATAATAATAGATAATAGTACTATTGTTAATATTGAATTCGATAGTTTGAAGCCACTCCCTTGGAGTTTTCTCATAATAAAAGTATATAAAATCCATAATACAAGAACTGAAAGTATAAAAAGCATCTAATCTCTCCCTTCTTCTATACACCATATGTATACTCTGTTATTTAGTATAGTCTACAAAGGCCATCTTGCTCAATCCGCCCATGGACGGGCGGCCTTTCGGTGTATTTTGGCTAACGTTCGCCATTTGAGACGTCGATGAATCGGACCCGTAAGGAATACCCGTAAGCGGCTTTAGCCCGATGAATCGATGTGGGCAGGATGACCCGTAAGGATGCCCTTTACTCAAATGGACTTGTTGTGCGAAGTTTGATGCCCCGCGAAGCAAGAGCACCAAGGATGGTGCGGCCTTCAGGAAAACCCGAAGTTACTTCTTATTCATATTAACTGTATGAAAATAAAATTTATAAATTTTCATCTATCACTTTAATGTTAAATACATTTATAACCTAATACGTGATTCTATAAAATTCACACTTTTCTTAAGCTCACGCTTTCGCAATGTAACCCTTTTCACCAATTCTTTAAACCACGTTGATGCGTAAGGACTCAAATATACTTCATCTATTAATTCTTCTAGATTAACTGAAAACTGAATAATAGATTTTTCTCTTGACTTTTCTACAAATACCGCACGAACCTCATTCTCATATTTGTATGCATCTAACTTGCATACCTCCTTAACACTATGTATAATTGAGAATCCATCTTGCATCCTCATATAGTGCGGAAATTCTATATCAAATGATGAATCATTAAACGAAGGTATATATTTAACTACGTAGATTTTAATATCCTCATTATTTAGTGCTTTCCTTAGTCTACCAACTGAAGTTTTTATACATACGCCTGTTTCTGGCTTTGTATATATCTTCCACAATGCATAATTTTCACCTTCGCCCATATTCCAACAGCTAATAAAGCATGAGAAATACTTTTCAAGTTCCTCACTTATACTCTTATGACCATTTTTGTGTTCTTCAGACCAATTATGGTAAAAAGCTTCAGGCATTTCGCCTTCAAATTTATCTTCAAATTTTTTTGCGTTACAAAAACACAGTTTTTTTCTTTCTAGCAAATCAACATATTTGCTAAAATCCATATACCTAAATATTTTGACATTATCATCTGGAGTATAACTATTATTTAATAGTTCTATATCGTTAGCTAAATAAAAGTTCCTCGACATAATATAACCTCCCCAAAATGTTTAATATTATATTATGGTCAACTCAAATTGTCTCAAATCAATAAGAGTATGTCAATAAAATACAATTTTAAAGCTTCCATAACCGTTATAAGTATAAAGTTGTAGCAAAAGCAATTCTCCAGAGCCCTTCTTTATAAATCCCGCCAAGGAAGGCGGGTCTTGCATCAAATTTCGTACAACGTCTAGGTATGCGACGGCTCTGAGTCGGACCCGTAAGGAATACCCCTTGGCAGCTTTAGCTCGACGAAGAGCTGTGGTGCGGCTTTCTACTTGGGATGACCCACGTCAGCATTTCTTCATGTTTTTTCCCGCCCGCACCCTTGTGCATACCTGTTGTTATCGGATGGATGAGGGCTCCAGAGACCAGCATGCGACACGGATGTCGCATCCTAAAATATATAAGCAACACATTCTTGCACTCCATCAAATATAAAGAATAAATATTCAATGTTCATGTTATATATATCTGTTTCCATCTGTAATTAAAAATCATACAACCTTTTTATTTTTGTTTTTAATTTTTATGCCTAACCACAATATTAAAACCGGCATAAATAAATAGTACAAGCAAATGGCATCATAAATTCTAAAACTTATCTTTCCGTCACTAACCGCTGAACCAAGAATCATATAAAAAGGCAAAGTTAAAATCAAGAATGGAATTGAGTATTTCTCGTAAACAGACCATATTTTATCATGCTGCTCCCACATATATGAAGTGTGTCCATCAACACCAATTAATTCTTGATTTATATTAATATCATTGTAGCTTGTATTAACAAATGATACTAACCAAATTATCAGTCCTATAATAATATAGCCTAAACAAAATATTCTAAGAGTTTTGTAAATCAATACTTTCATTGTAACATCTCCCCCAACAATATAGACTAACTACAGAGCCATTCTCAAAATCTGCACACGGATGTGCGGTACCTTTCCTCATCTTTCCGATAACGTCTCGCATGGAAGACGTTCCAGAGTCGGACCCGTTAGAAAGACCCGTAAGCGGCAGCTTGTCTGCCCGACGATGGAATGTGGTGCGGCATTCTTCATGCTCCTTCTCTAGAGAATTTACTTCATGATCTTCTAACCCGCACCTTTACTTCCATGCATTGTTATCGGATGAGGCCCCCAGAGACCAGCATGCGACAGGACGTCGCATCCTTATTAACATAATTTCATCAAAATCTTTATATATTAAATTCCTTCTTCAAAATTTCGATTAACCTTATTGCAGTATCTTTATCGAACTGTATTTTTTGACTTGGCTGATTTTTAACCTGTCTTTGTTCCGTACCATATGTATCAATTTGTATATACTTTTTCCCAAGTTCATTAAATGTGCAGTAAGTACATTCAACTTCAGATTCCACTGCAATAACTCCTGTTAAAAACAGGTAATATCGATCTTTGAAAACT
>DAOOVO010000185.1:0-4106 GCA_035370245.1 Pseudobacteroides sp. | reverse complement strand
TTACCCGCTCTCAATCGTTCCAGATCGGTTTTAGATATATCTGTACTTTTCCAGTACATATGTTCACCCCCATGCTTCAAATCAATCAAAATATATTATTTTTTTAAATGCTTTTATTTCTTTGAACTGTCAATTATCGCACTTTTATTCCAATAAGTTACTTTATATTTATTATAAAACAAAATTTACTTTCAAGGTAGCTTTTTAAATATTATTTCAATAAATGAAAATCATTAGTTTTTTCCATATTTTAAAGTTTCTTTAATTTCAAAATTTCCCACTTATTAAATATGCAAAATTTTAACATTTACTATAGAATAGCAATAAGCAAATATTGTGTCAATGCATCATTATGATTAAGAAATATTATACCTGTATATCTTGAATTTTTCTCAATTTTTGTATATACTGAATAGAGCATTTTGAAACTTAAAAATAGACAAATAAAAGTTTCAAATAAATGTTACACATTCTTAATAATATAAAGAAAAGGGGAGAGGTTAAACATATGAAGAGAAAAACTTTCAGAAAGTCTTTAGCAGTAGTATTAAGTATTATCCTTGCAATGTCGGTAATTGTTCAAAATGTCTCTTTGGTTTATGGGGAGGAATTGGTATACGAAATAGATATCCCCACATCATGTCCAGGCAACTTTGAAACTAAAACCTTTACAATTCCTGATTTATTTAGAATAACATCCGTTATAAATAAATTGGACACCAATAATGAAACGGTTATTGATTACTATAGTAATGGAAATTCTGTTACTATTGATGTACAGGGAAATAATGTTAAAAAAATAGGTGATAAGAGCTATGTATATCCTCTTAAAATCACTTATACTAAAAACATTGCACCCAAATTAGAAATCGAAAGTCCGTCAACATCACAAAATCTCCGTTACTGTGGATTAAAACTGACTCAACCTAAAGGATCCGGATATATTGAAATCAAAGGTACAGTAACCGATCAAAATGCTGGAGAAAAGATTAAGCTTTTTTACTTAATAGACAAGTATTCTAATGAAAATACTCAAGCAACAGCTGTTCCAACTGGTTCTCCGATTGCTACAACTTCACCAATACCTGCAACCAGTTCACCATCAACGGCTACTCCTACTGTCTCTGCAACACCAATACCTACTCCAACACCAATGAATTTTCAAGCATCTACAGAATCAAGTCAAAGCGAACCTTTTACAATAACTTCAAATGGCGGTAAAGTATCATTTATATGCTATGTACCTATCCATACTTTACCGGAAGGACAGCATAAACTATTCATTTGGGCTGAGGATGAAGTATACAAAAAACCGGAAACACCCATGGCCATCATAAGTTTTTACAACGACAAAACATCCCCAGAGAATCCAATTATTAGGATTGAACCTGATAAACCAACATATGCAAAGTCAGTTAAGGTTACAATAGAAGCACCTTCTTCGGATCCTTCAGAAAAAATAACTACATATTACTATTTAAGTGAAGAAAATATAAATAAATTATACAATAAAGACAATCCTATTATCGTAACTAAGAATCAAACAGTTGTTGCCGCATGTTATGATCAAGTTGGATTAAAAAGTGATTATTCCATTCTAACAATAAAAAATATTGATAATGAGCCACCAGAAGCACCAACCATTGAAATAATAGGAAATACAACAGTAACAGATGCACAAATAAAATTTACCATAAAACATGGTATAGATAAAGTAATCGATTTTGATTCCGGTAAAGAAATTGAAGGACCTATACAAGGTTCTGAATACAGCTATGATAAGGGAGTAAAATGGATTCTATATGATGATTATAAAGGTGGAGAAATACTACCAAAAGACAAAGTTGGAACATTTAAAATTTGGGCAAGAACTATTGACCAAGCTGGTAACAAATCTGAAATTATAGAATCAGAAGAAGTTACAATTAAATCATCAAAACCAGCCCCAACCTCAGCACCAAGCAATAGCGGCGGTGGCAGCAGTAGTGGCGGAAGTATTATTTACGTTCCACCGGTACAGGTAGAATCACCTTCTCCATCAACCACTAGTGAGCCTGTAACGACACCACCATTAGAACTTCCGTCTCCAACACCAATACCGATTCCAGCTGATTTGGGAGTATTCCTCACATCAGACAAAACTGCATACGAAGAAAACAGCACAGTTACTTTCTCTGTGTATTACAACAACAAACTTACCACTCCTGCTGAGAATGTGGTCATAAAAGCCGAAATACCCAAGGATATAATAGTAGTTGATGCAGCAAACGGAACAGTATCGGGCTACACAATTTCATGGAATATAGGAACCCTTGACGGAAAAGCAACAGGCCAAATCATCTTTAAGCTTAAGATTGGTAAATTAAGCACATCTGAAGTAGCACTGTCAAGTAAAGTGACAATATCTTCTGCTAACCAGATGACAAATACTGATGATGATGAATCAATCTTTAATTTTATAGGATTCTCAAAAAATATCGCCGGCGAGCTTCATACCAAATTTATAAACGGTTATGAGAATAAGCAGTTCAGGCCTGATAACATGATAACAAGAGCAGAAGTTGCCAAAATACTGGTTACTGCATTGTCACTCGAAAAAACTGAAGGTACTGAAAATAAGTTCAAAGATGTTGATAGCAAACATTGGGCATATGATTACATAAATATAGCTGTAGAAAATGGAATATTCAGCGGATACGGCGACGGAACATTCTCGCCGAATAAAGCCATTACAAGAGCAGAGCTTTCAACTGCACTTGCAAAATATTTAAAGCTCAAAAATATTGATCCGGCTGAAGTTCACTTTAATGATATATCCAATCACTGGGCAAAGAACTATATTGAAGAAATATACCGCTTAAAACTGATAGCCGGCTATAGCGACGGCACATTTAAACCTGACGCACAGATTAAACGTTCGGAATGTGTAACAATTATATGCAGGCTCTTAAATCGTGGCCCATTAAATAACGCTGATGCCGGATTCACAGATGTAAGTAAAACACACTGGGCATACGGCTATATCGCAGAGGGCAGTCTGGATCACAATTATACAAGAAACTCAGATGGCAGTGAGACTTTAGTAAAAAAATAATTATATGTACATATAAGCACACTTAATGGGGACTTTTGTAAAGTCCCCATTTATATTTTCATTCCTCATCGATTTGCCACAATTTCGCCACAATTTTACCGTGACATTAATGTAGAATCTATTGTAGAATTAAAATGGTTTGTCTATTAATTGATTTTATATTACATAAATGGGGGCAGATAAATGAAAAGAATATCAAGGAAATTCAGCATAATATTATTGGTTTCAATATTATTAATCTTTATAGCTGTACCCTTACTTATTCTTTTAACTCCAAACAAAATATCCGATTTTTATTATAAAGAATTGACTTATAAACATATAGCCAGCGTAAATACGCAAAATTCCAATGATGACTTAACATCACTTCTTTCATTGTTTAACTATGTTAAAAATAATCTAAATATAGATCCTGCCTATAAATCATTTGATAGTACGGCTTACAACAATCTGGTGCTGGGAATATGCTGGTGCGACCAACAGGCATTTACACTTGCAACTCTTCTAAATAAATGCAATATAAACAGCCGGCTTAGAGATGTACAAAACCATACAACCCTTGAGGTATTTGTCAATGGCGAATGGAAGCTTATAGACCCATACTTCGGTGATCTTTTTTACAGGAAAAGTGACGGGCAATTAGCTACACTTGACGATGTAATAAAAGATCAAGGCGAAAACCTTTTAGCCAACAAGTTTGAGGCTAATATGCTCCATTTGGAATTCGCATCAGAAACTTTTGTTCCATCAAGCCTTTATGTGCCTTCGGAAGTAAGATGGCACGATGGAATCGGCCCTGAATTTTCAAAAACCTCTAAAGAATCCCGTATTAGGAACATCATATCAATAGTTGCAGATCTTTCATATGATGTACTCGGTTACAAGTATGCTTGCTGGTATCAGAACCATTATTTGAAAAATGCTAAAATAACAGATTTAGGACCTGATGTAGTAATAGATTATACCGATTTATATTCCATAAATGATAAATCATTCAAACATTATTTTGACG
>DAOOVO010000184.1:0-4122 GCA_035370245.1 Pseudobacteroides sp. | reverse complement strand
TGTCAAGGTACATCTATTGTAAAAAAAGAGTTTATGCAGTGGAATCAATAATGTATTTCATAAAATTTTCTTTGAATTTTCGATTTATTTTTGATATTGTAGAGTTAAAAGGCAAAAAAAAAGCCCATAAAGGGCGATTAGGGGAGTAAATTTTTATACTCACAATAATTATCGACACCATTTTTAAAAACTTAACACAAAATTCTGATTTATTTTTATTTTTGAATTATTAAAAAATTATTACATGTTTAATATAGCAATTTATCATGAGAACAATCATTGCTTAAAGATAGCAATGTTTCTTGTTCCTTACGGAATTGTTACAAACATATTAAGTATATCTTTACCAAAGGTTTTTTTAAATTATTTGTAGAAAAGTTATTTATACTAACTGGCCAGTGGGGGTATTTCAAAATCTTATTAATATTGAAAATATAACTTTCATTATAATGATTTTGTTGAAATATCCTTATAAAATCTTAAAGATTAGGAGATACATATGAAAAACATTATCAAACTTTTATTAATAATAACCATTTTATCTACATCGATACCATCGTCTGCATCATTGTCTCCTATCACTGCAATGGCTAATTCAACTTCATCCCCTGTTACCGATGCACCCGATGTTGTAGCTGATGATGCAGCTGATGCCCCTGTTTCAAACGACTTAAGAGGTTTATGGGTCGCAACTGTAGTTAATATTGACTATCCTCAAAAACCTACAACAGACTCAGAAACTCTCAAGCAAGAAGCATTAAAGGTATTGGATTATGCCAAAGACTTAAGGCTTAATGCCATATTCCTGCAGGTACGTCCTACTTCGGATGCATTATATCAATCCAAATACTTTCCATGGTCAAAATATTTGACCGGTAAACAAGGGTTAAGCCCATCAAATTCATTTGATCCGTTAAAATTTTGGGTGGATGAAGCACACAAACGCGGTCTGACTTTGCATGCATGGATAAATCCTTACAGAATTACAAAAAAATCCACTACCGATGCAAAAGACACGCTAAATTCTTTAGCACCCTCAAATCCCGCACGTTTACATCCTGAATGGGTTATAAAATATAAGGACGGAAACTACTATTACGATCCCGGAATACCTGAAGTCCGCAAGCTAATCATAGATGGAGCATTGGAAATAATTGATAACTATCAGGTTGACGGAATTCATTTTGATGATTATTTCTATCCAGGCACTGATTTTAACGACAATGCAACCTATAAAAAATACGGTTCAGGTTTTAAAAATGTTGACGATTGGAGAAGGTCCAACGTAAACAAGCTCATATATGATCTATCGAATGCAATTAAAGCTAAAAACAAGGATATACGCTTCGGTATCAGCCCATTTGGAATTTGGGCCAATAAAAAGAAAAATCCTCTTGGCAGCGATACAAATGGCGGTGAATCATACTACAGCCATTATGCCGATACCCGCAAATGGGTTAAGGAAAGCATGATAGATTACATTGCACCTCAGCTCTATTGGTACATTGGTCATAACCTCGCCGATTACTCCAAACTCCTTACATGGTGGGCGAATACGGTTAAGGGTACAGGAGTGGATTTGTATATAGGTCAGGCTGCTTATTTATCAAATAACACTGATCCATCCAGCCCTTGGTACGGTATTTCCGAAATAGAAAGGCAGCTTAAACTCAATGAAAAAACTCCCGAAGTTAAAGGAAGCATTTTCTTTAACTACAACACCATGGCTAAAGCACCTTCATTATCGGCTTTAATTAAATCAATACATGAGAATAGAGACAATCTTACTACCAAAGCACCGATAACTTTGGCAAAACCTACTTCAAATATCAATACTTCTTTAGACAAGTATTATATTTACGGTACATCAGACCCAAGCAAACCCCTTTACTTAAACGGAACTCCCATAGAAGGCCGTTCAGATAAAGGCTATTTCGGGACTTTAGTACCGCTTTCGGAAGGTCCAAACATATTGACTCTTTCTCAGGAAGGTTCATATATAACAAGAATAATATACAGGGATAAAAATGTTCAAACTCCAACATCGATGAGTTCTCCTGCCATACCGGCTTCTTCTGTTTTTCCGCAGTCAAGAGCATTTTACTCTGTGGGTGAAAAGATAACACTTTCATGTCAGGCTCCTGTAGGTTCTACGGTTACTGTAAAGCTTGACGGTAAAAAATATACCCTGAAGCCTAAGTCAGTCAGTACAAGCGGCAGCGGTATCTATGCTACAACATATACATACGAATTTACCGCCCCAAGTTACACCGGAACCCCTAGAAACATTGACTTAGGAGCTCCTGTTTATACAATGACATACAAAAATGTAACCAAAACCCAAACTGCACCGGCAAAAATCGGTATAATAATGAAAGACTCACCTTTCTTTGCAAAGGTAACAACCGATGTTGCAAATACCTATTTGACAACCAATACATCGGACGGTGCGGCTCATGAATTGTATAAGGGAATGGTAGACCGTGTAACGGCAATTAAAGACGATTTTGTAAGGCTGTCTTCCGGCCAATGGATTAAAAGCAATAATGTAACCACATATACATCTGCTACTTCCACACTTCCTGCTGTCACTAAATTGATATATAAGCAAGATAAAAAGTGGGATTCTATAGAGATGTTAACACAATCTCATGCAGCAACATATGCGAGTTTCGAAGGTTCATCTTTAAAAATAAATATACCTGCACCATCTACTGCGTCCATGCCCGTACTTCCCCAAGACTCTTTGTTCTCATCTATTACAGCTTCCTCAAAGGGTTTGGGTACTGAATATACTTTAAAGCTTAATGATAATAAGTCCATAGAAGGATATTATGTAGAAAAAAAGGAAAACTCAATAATTATTCATGTTAAAAAGCCTGTTAAAGCGGTTGACGGCAAAACACCATTATCCGGTATTACAATAATGATCGATCCGGGTCATGGCGGCAGTGAAACAGGTGCAATAGGCCCTCTCGGACTGAATTACCCTGAAAAAGACCTTAATCTGTTTACATCACTTAAATTAAAGCTCGAACTGGAAAAACGAGGTGCAAATGTACTTATAACCAGGACAACAGACAAAACACTTTCTCTTGATGACAGACTGACTGCATCAAGAAATGCTAAACCCGATATGTTTATATCGGTACATGCCAACAGTATGGCAGATAATGTCGATATATCGCAAATCGAAGGCTTCTCTGTATTCTATAGGGAAGATTTTGCCAAGACTCTTGGTAAAACCGTATTGAACGGAATAACAAATAAATTAGGCCGTGCTGATAAAGGATTGCATAAAAACAATTTTTATGTTACAAGAGGAACATGGACTCCTTCTATCCTTGTAGAAAGCGGATTTATGCCTAACCCTACGGAATTTGAATGGCTAATAAACGATTATTATCAATCTATATTGGCAAAGTCAATTGCTGATACAATTGTTCAATATTTTTCAAGATAGTAAAAAGCGACTCGGTACGTTAATGAAACAGCTCCAAAATAGGTGTATTTCAAAAATCATTGTCCCGGAACAATATTCCTTAAATATCCAACACCAATTAACGTACAGTCATATTTTAAAAACATAGTACTGCGACCACCTGCAGTAACAGAAGTAATACCTGTCAAATCTTTGGGGATGGTACACTCTACTTCGTTTCCCCATCCCCATGCTACAATATTTCCTACACTATACACAGCAACAGAGTGAGAATCTCCTGTTGAAATATGTTCTACATTCTTTAGCCCTTGAGGTACTTTGCACTGTCCATAAATATTATCCCCCCGTCCCTGCATTGTCTCATCACTATCAACCTGAATTTTTATCAGCTGAATATACAAATTGTATATACCTTCGGGTGCGTCTAAAAGCCTGGAGGAAAATATGATCAAAATTGAATTTAAGTCGACTAAAAAAGGGTGGAGCGGTAAAGTCATAATCGATTGCTTTTTATTTATTTGTATGTTATAGTGTAGCAATACATTATAGTATATTAAAAAATAAATTGGAGGAATAAATGAATTTTAAGAAATATTTTTCTAATAACTCTGCTGTTTTAACTATTATAATTTGACTTGTGCAGTAAAATGTAAAACTTTATGCAGCGACCCCTAATTTGG
>DAOOVO010000183.1:0-4237 GCA_035370245.1 Pseudobacteroides sp. | reverse complement strand
CGACCCAAGTGATCCGCTGAGTTTGAATCTGTATACATATTGTCATAATGAACCGTTGATGTATTGGGATCCAACAGGGCATACAGCGACTGTTGTTAAAGAAGGTTTGGATATACTTGGTGGTCTTGCTAAAGCAGGTGCAAAAGTATTAAAATTAGCCAAAAAAGCAAGTGCTGTTGGCGTATTTACAGAAATTGTACTTACACCATGCGAGACTGCTAATCTTGAATCAGATCCTTATTGGCAAGAGTACATGAGTACTCAAACAGCAAAAAGTGAAGCAGCTGCAGCAGCAAGAAGTAAAGCAGCAGCTAAACCTACAATGCCTGATCATATTAAAGAAAAATACGAAGCTGCAAAACCTGTGACTGTGCCTGCAATGCCTACAGCTGCAGAAAGAGGTATAGAGAATTATAAAAAATCACAAGCGAATACAGAGACAGCAACTGTTAGCAAAAAGTCTCAAGCTGTAACAAACAGTAGTGTACATAGAGTTCTTACTAAGGAAGAAAGGACAATAAAGGATAGCGTTGTAGCTGATGAAATACCATTAGTTATAAACAATAATTATGACGATTTGATTCCTGATACAAGAACATTGGCAGATAGCATAATTTCTGACAATTTACCAACGATAGGTGATTTTGTCAATAATTATCCTGATTTAGTTCCTGAAGCAGGAACATTTAGGGATAATATATATACAGCGGGAACTGGTAGTGGGGTTGACTATAGTAGTATTCGTGCTTATAGAGGTATAGATATAGAAAGTATTCCAATAGAATATATAGTAGATCCTAGGCTAATTACAGAGATGGATTTTAAAGGTAAAGGTAGTGGAGCAAATGCAGCAGGTTGGGAAAGAAATGCTAAAAAGCACTTCTCAGAGTTGTTAAAGAAAAAACCTGAATACTGGAGTGAAAGAAATAAGCAACTTATAAAAGATGGACTTGCCCCAGAAGTCGATGAATTGTTTGTTGAGTATTTCCCACAATATCAAAATTATATTGGAGATACGCTTATACATCATCATATTGGTGGTGGTGGGCAAGCAGCAGCGGTTCCTGAAACTGTTCATCCTGGGTTTGGTGGTATCCACAACATAGAGAAGAAACTTAAGATAAGAGGAAACGATCCTCTGAGTGACATAGGTAAAACACTTATAGAACTATTTAAAAAAATAAACAAATAAATATGGAGGGATTGTATGATTTCACCTGAAGAGTTTAAAAGAAGATGGGACACAAGCTTTTATGGATTAGTAGAATACGATGAAAATGATATTAGGATACTAAATTTGCCGGAAGAATCTAAAACATTTTTGGTTCAAGCTGGATTACCAAAGTCGGCTGCCCCATATTTAAGTTTTAAATCTTCTACTAAGGGAGGTGGTATGAAGCTAGACAAGATATTTAATTTGAGAGATAAAAAGTTTTCTAAATATATTTTTTTGGGGAGCACTGGTACAGGTGACCTTGTTTGTTTAGTGGAAGATAAAGGGGAAATAATATATTTAGACCATGAGAATTATAGAGAGTATTTTATAAATTCTTCATTAAATCAACTAGCGGAGTATTTGCTTTTATATTCAGAGTTTATAAAGGCTATAAAACAAGTAAATGGAGATGAAGCGTATCTGGAAGGAAATGCACCAGATAAACTTTACTTTGAGTTGATTGATAAGTTTAAAATAATCGATTCTAAAGCATTAAACGATAAATGCTTTTGGCAAGAAGAATTGAATCATTATAAGAAATAAAAATCATAAAGTAAAACGGATTTTCAATCTGCCGGGAGCAATCCCGGTTTATTTCTTAAGAAGGTGCATTTATCTAATATTCATCAGAGCGTAAATGTTAATGTTAATAGTGGGATTTGCTAAGCTGGCAAAAAGAAAGGGTATAGAAATAAATAATAATGATGCAATTGTACCAGGAGCATTTTTAGAAAAACAAAACATTATCTACCCTGAAATTGAATTTGTTTAATTTAAGAAAAACATGTAAGGGCTATTAAAACTAATAGAAGTATTATAACAAAAATTGGTATTACCGAATATTATCGTTGAGTGCTAATATGAAAGAGATCACGAGGAGGCAAAATAATGAGCAGCAAATATTTGGATAATTTTAAATCTGTAATTGATAGACTTAAAAAAATATGTTGATAGAGATATTGATTATCTAAAAAATAATGGGTTACATGAAGGAAATGGAGGGCAATTTTGGAATTAATAAATATTAATGATAAGAGAATATTAAATTCTTGGGCATCAATGAACTATTATAAATCTATATATCTATCTTTAATATTTTAATAAGTGAATCATCCGAATTAGCCAATTCACTTGTATTGCTTTTTGGTAATAGGCCTGATGCTGAAAAAGACGATTGCATCCAAAATTCTATAAGAAATCGCCTGAGGAAAGACAAGATATAATATGGGATATTGAACTACCTCCAGACAGCACTAAAAATGATAAATTAGGTGCAAAAGTTGGAAATATTATTAATAAGGTTGGCGGAGTTCTTGATAGCGGTATTGCAGCTGTTAATAACGTAGTTAATGGTATAAAAACAATAAAACAGGCAAAAACGCTTGGAGAAAAGCAAGCAGTAGCAGTTGGTGCAAGTAATGCAATAATAAAGACTATGTTAATTGAGCCAAGTGCAGCTATTAAGTATGTTGGCGATGCTTGGTTTGTAGGAAAAGATTATGCAGATAGTCAGTACAACAGATATATGGAAAATGCCAAAGAATTGGAAATTATAACCAATGATTTGGCAATTGCCAAAGATTCTGATAGAATTGATGAGATGTATTATGCATCATCAAACATAACCAATATAGGCCTTGCAGTAATTTCTATAGTTGAAGGTGGCATAGCCTTAAAAAATGTGCTTAATAAGGTAGGTTCCATACGCCCAAGTGGAAACGCCCCAAGCCTTGCAACGGCAGGGACAAATAAACCATTCAAACCGACTTGGATTGATGATGTGGTAGAACAAAACAGTAATGTACACCAAGTTAAAGCTGGAGTTAATGGTAAGGGAAATGGTAATGCGGGAGTTGGTGGAGCTGACGATGCTGTTGAAATTACATTGAGGCATAAAGAAGGAATGCCAATTAATGAATTTAATCAAAAAGCTAATGCATTAAAAGAATTAGGCGATAAAGGATTATTATATAAAGCTCCAAATCCCGTTGTAAGAGACCCTTCTGTAACTAGAGCATATAGACAAGACATGATTAAAAGAATCTGGAAACAATACGGAAAGAATAATCCTGAATTTGCAAACAAACTAATTGATAGAGTCACTAAGAAAATGCAACCAGATCATGTTTGGGAATTGCAACTAGGTGGACCTGATACCGCTTCAAATTTAAAGTTTTTAGATTCGTTTACAAACTGGGATATAGGAACTCAACAAATACGACAACAAATAAAGAATTTGGATGATTTTACAAAGATTAAAATTAAAATAGAAGAAAGGTGAATTCAAAACAATGAATAATAATCTGAGAGTCATAATCCAGAATATACAAAAGGAACTTAAAAATGAACCTGATGCACCTATTATTGGTAAAATGTCGGATGGTAATTTGAAAATAAATGATGCAAGTAATATAAACCTAAAAGAATATATTGAATTTCTAAAAGAATGTGATGGTGCACGCTGTGGCTCTATTGATTTTGTCTCATTTGATGAAATCCCTGATATTCAATATCGAGTTACAGATATTCCTGGTGGAAATGATGTATGGATATGTATAGGACAAATTCTTTATGAACCTCTGGTTATTAACAAAACAGACGGAAATGTATATCTATACTATCAAGGGCATGAAGATGAAGTACAGCCAAAATCTTTTGGCAGTTTTGAGTATTTTTTGATGGAATTTGTATTTGGTAAAAAATACGCTGAGATAATACCTGATGCTGACCAAGAAGAATGGTATCAATTTCTTAAAAAACTTAAATTAGTATAGTTAAAATAAAACTAAAAACAACAAATAATCAAGTAATCTAAACAAGATTAATCAACAGGGCAACCGTTACAAGCGGAAGCCCTTTTTCCTTTTACCCGAAATTACAGTTTTGAGCATTGAGCAAAAAAACCCAATTCAGAAAGTGGAAATATTTGCATAAAGTCCCCGTAATCCAGTTTGGGTATGGCTCACAGTAACCGACTAATAACTCGGTGTATAGACTACTTTACAAGGCCATGAGATAATA
>DAOOVO010000182.1:0-4393 GCA_035370245.1 Pseudobacteroides sp. | reverse complement strand
AGTTGTCAAGGTACATCTATTGTAAAAAAAGAGTTTATGCAGTGGAATCAAATTTTAAAAGTCTTATAAAAAACAAATCTTTTGTAATGATATTATTGGGTCAGGGATTTTCCAACATAGGTGATGCTTTTCAATTTATTGCATCAACTACTATGTTGGTTAAGGTGACAGGGTCTGGTCTATCTGCTATAATTGGGATAATATTGTCACAATTGCCAAGCTTTTTGTTGTCTCCGTTTGCAGGATACTTAGGAGATAGGTTTAGAGCAAAAAACTTGTGTGTAATTATGGACTTATTAAAGAGTTTTGTTGTTCTTTTGTTCATTGGAAACAACAGCTCTGAAAAGCTGTATTTCTTGTTGTTTGTTCTATCTATTGTGGATATAGTTTATAGTCCTGCAAAAAGAAAGCTCATTATCTGTATTGTAAGGGAAAAAGAATTGCTTTTTACAAATTCCTTAATTACGGGTGTTTCGGGTTTGGCATTTCTTATAGGCCCTGTTATCGCAGGATGGGCTGTGATGAAATTCAGCACGGATATAGCTTTTTTTGCGAATTGTTTTTTGCATATTTTATCAACCGTACTGCTGCTTTTTATTAAGAGTAAAAACATTCACGACAGCAATGCAAGCAAGAATATAAAAATAAATAAATTTGATGGAGTTATAGCCGATATTAAAGGTGGATTTAAATATTTTAAAAGTGTGCCGGAAATAAAGAACTTGCTTATTCTAAGCACAGTTATTTGTTCAACAGGGGCATCGATAAACATTGCTTTTTTCCCCTTTGCTTTCGATACATTAAGAATAACGGAAAAACAATGGGGCCTTATGATATCTATCTTCAACGGTACAAACTTTTTGGCTATGCTTCTTGCATTTGTGTTGAACAAAAAAATCAACAAAAGGATGAATATATACATAATTATTTCGGCAATCGCTATTTCATGGATATGGTTTTTTTATAGCATTACTGAAAAGCTGAATATAATATTGATGCTTCAGTTTTTTGAAGGAACAATTCTTGCATTTTGCAGTATTTTAATAGGTACCAGACTCCAGTCAGTTATAAAAAAGAGTTATATGGCAAGAGTGATGAGTATTGGAGATATAATAAACAATGCAGGCAGAATTATAGGCGTTTCACTTGCCTATATTTTGCTTGGAAGCTATGCTGAAAGCTCAGTGTTTTTGTTGAATTCCATTTTGTTGTTTTTATTTGTATTTTATAAAGTGATTAAATCCTAAATTGCATTTAATATTAATGTGAGGAGGTTATTATGTATAAATATCTGATTTCCCATGAGGAATACATACGTGATTTGCTGCAGGATAACAGTAAAGACTGTGACTGGGGCTATATAAAACAATATCATGAAAAGCAGATAAAATTCATGCAGCATGAACGATTGGTACATTTGTTGGTAACTCTTTTTTTCGGCTTGTTTTTAATGATTTCCATAGGTATTACATGGCTTAATCCTCATATTGCATTTCTCCTTCTTGATTTATTATTAATGATACTACTGGTTCCTTATATCGTTCATTATTTCAGGCTTGAAAATGGTGTACAAAGATGGTACAAGCTATCAAATCAAATAGATGAAAAATTAAAGAAATAATTTTAATATTATTTTTGTAATATAACCCAATAACAGGCATATATTTATATAGACAAAGTACAAAATAAGCTATGGCTTATATGTAAATTATGTAGGGGGGATTGGGTTTGGAGAAATACAACATTTATCAGAATATAGCTGAACGAACACAGGGAGACATATATCTGGGAGTAGTGGGGCCGGTAAGAACAGGTAAATCTACATTTATTAAGAAGTTTATGGATTTGCTGGTTATACCCAATATAGAGAATTCGTACCAGAAGGAAAGGGCGCGAGATGAATTGCCGCAAAGTGCAGCAGGTCGTACCATCATGACCACTGAGCCCAAGTTTGTGCCAAACGAAGCAGTTGAAATTGTAGTTGATGAAAATATCCAGCTTAAAGTAAGGTTGATTGATTGTGTCGGATATTTGGTTAAAGGTGCATTAGGATACCTTGAAAACAATGCTCCCCGTATGGTTACAACTCCCTGGTATGATTATCAAATTCCTTTCGGGGAGGCAGCTGAAATAGGTACAAGAAAAGTAATAACTGAGCATTCTACTATAGGAATTGTAGTTACCACAGATGGCACTATAACCGATTTGGAAAGAGAGGAATATGTTGAAACTGAGAAAAGAGTTATAAATGAGCTCAAGGAGATTAACAAGCCATTTGTAATTGTCTTAAACTCAGTTAGACCGCAGGATGCAGAAACATTAAGGTTAAAGGAAGAATTGGAGGAAAAATATAATGTGCCTGTTGTCAATGTAAACTGTGCACAACTTCGCATAGAGGATATAAATCTTGTTTTGGAAAGGATATTGTATGAATTTCCGGTAACGGAAATAGGCATTAATATACCGGCCTGGATTGAGACATTGGAGGATGGGAACAGGATTAAGACAGACATGATTAATGCCGTAAAAGAGACTTTTTCCGAAGTAAGAAAAATGAGGGAGCTAAAGAATAATATTGCTCTTTTTGAAAATTATGAATTTATAAAGAAGGGCTCAATAGACAAGATCAATCTGGGCGATGGCAGCGTGTTTGTGGATATTTCGGCTGTTGACGGGTTGTTCTACAACACATTAAGTGAAGCCTCTGGAATGAAAATAGAAGGCGAACACAAGCTCATCGGAATTATGAAAGAGCTGGTTAGAGTTAAGAAGGAATACGACAGGCTTGAATATGCTTTGCATGAAGTTAAAGAAAAGGGATATGGTGTTGTAGCACCGAAGCTTGATGAGCTCTCCCTTGAAGTGCCGGAAATTATAAAGCAGGGCAATCGTTTCGGTGTAAAGCTTAGAGCAAGTGCTCCTTCGGTTCATATGATACGTGCTGACATTGAGACTGAAATTGCTCCCCTTGTAGGAACTGAAAAACAATCGGAAGAGCTGGTAAATTACTTGCTGAAAGAGTTTGAAAGCGATCCGGAGAAGCTTTGGGAATCAAACATATTTGGGAAATCCCTCCATGAGCTGGTAACTGAAGGTCTCAACAATAAGCTGGGTAAGATGCCGGAAGATGCCCAATTAAAACTCCAGGAGACATTGACAAAAATCATCAACGAGGGAAGCGGAGGATTAATTTGCATAATACTCTAAATTAATCTTGAACATTTCATAAAAAGGAAACTTATTAACAAGTTTCTTTTTTTATGTTAAAAGCGGATTATTGACATTAAAAAATTGTTGATATATTATGAAACGAATAGGAATTGTTTTGAATATAATGAGATAAGAAAATGAGATAAGAATGTGATGAATGGAGTATCGAAATGAATACATACGAAAAACTCGATGAATTAAAGAATCGACTTAAAGAATTGGAAAGTGTGGCAATTGCCTTTTCCGGAGGCGTAGATTCTACTTTTTTGCTGAAAGTGGCTTTTGATGTGTTAGGAAGCAATGTGCTTGCTGTTACGGCACGTTCAAGTACATATCCCGAAAGGGAGTTTAATGAGGCGATGGAATTTGTCAATTCAATGGGAATAAGACATATGGTTATAGTGTCGGAAGAGCTTGAAGTTGAAGGTTTTGCAGATAATCCCACTAACAGATGCTATCTCTGTAAATATGAGTTGATGTCTAAAATTAAGGCAATTGCCAGTGACAACAATATTAAGTATGTCGCTGAGGGATCGAACTATGATGATCTCGGAGACTATAGACCAGGTGCTGTGGCAGTCTCAGAACATGGAGTTATAAGTCCTCTTCGTGAAGCCATGCTTACAAAGGAAGAAATAAGATTATTGTCAAAGGAAATGGGATTGAATACATGGAATAAGCCTTCTTTTGCATGTCTCTCCTCAAGATTTCCCTATGGTGTAAGAATTACACCGGAAGGGCTTAGAATGGTGGATTTGGCTGAGCAGTTTTTGATAGATCTGGGTTTCTCACAGGTCAGGGTGAGATATCATGGAGATATTGCACGAATAGAGGTTTATGAAGAAGAAATTGAAAAAATAATTAGAAAAGAGATAAGAGAAAAAGTTTACATAAGATTCAAAGAAATCGGATTTAAGTATACTGCTTTGGATTTAAAAGGATATAGAACTGGAAGTATGAATGAGGGATTAAATCTTACTGTATAAAAATATTATTTTTGGTATTTTCTGTAGATGTCATTGTAAATAATGAAATACAGTAATGTATGTATATGGATTGATAGGAAATAGGCTCTATAAAGGGGCTGTTGCAAAACTAAATTAGTTTTGTGTCAGTCCCTTTTTTATGCATAAATAGCAAAATGCGGGTCCTCAAGGACCCGCAAATGTTGTATAATTAAATT
>DAOOVO010000181.1:0-4436 GCA_035370245.1 Pseudobacteroides sp. | reverse complement strand
CCTTGAGGAGTATGATGAGCAACTAGTAAGGAGACTTATAGAGAAAATAACGGTTTATGATGACAAACTAACTATTGAATTTAAATCTGGTGTAGAAGTAGATGTATAAACATAACCTTCATGAATGACCACCATTCAGGGGATATATTCTCTTGCTTGGTGGTTTTCTTCTTATTGACTGGAATTGGTAAAAGGTATATAATCTTATTAACAATCTTGTTGATATTGTTATTGATAAGGAGATGACAACATGAGTGATGTTAATGAGCTACTAGAAGAAGCTATTAAGGAAACTGAAAACTTGAATGAAGGTGAAGTCTTTCTTGTTAAGGACCTGTTCAAGGGTTATGTATGGAATAGAATACCCAGAAAGGATCGACTTCTGCTTGGGACTTTATTTTTAAACTACGTAAATAAAATAGAAGGTAATATAAAGGAAATTGAAAAGACCTCATCTAACCAACAGAGGTATCAGAAGGTTTGAGGATATAGCAAAACTATTATGAAGGGCAATAAAAAACTATAAATTATATTAGGGTGTATGGGGTGGAGGCTTTGCTTAATTTAATGCAATTAGTAGATGACTTTTTCTTGTTTGTTCAGTCTAAGAGTATTGAAATTTATAATGAGTTTAGCCTCCAGCATGAGCTGGGGATATTCCTACGTGAAAAGCTTCCGGACTATCGTATACAATTTGAAAGAAATGTATCATACTTTACACCAGACAATAAAACTATAAAAAAAGAAGTAGATATTACTATTTTTAATGAAGATAAATCAGAGAAATATGCAATTGAACTTAAGTGCCCATTAAATGGCCAGTATCCAGAACAGATGTATTCGTTCGTGAAGGATATTAAATTTATGGAGGAGCTTAAGAACCGAGGATTTACTAAAACAGCTGCTGTTGTCCTTGTTTCAGATAGACCTTTTTATGAAGGACGCAACAATGAAGGAATATATAAGTTTTTTAGAGAAGAATATTCTGTTTACGGTTGTATTTTTAAGCCAACAGGTGTAGGAAAAAATAAAGATAGCATTGCATTGACAAGCAGATATGATTTTATCTGGCAGGATTTAAGCGACGGTCGTAAATATTACATAATCGAGATTTGAGTAGTCAGGGGGGGACTTGCAGGTGGCTTTGCTTCAAGATGAATTAAAAATAAGAAAGATTCATGAATTACTTCATATGAAATTGGCTTTACCACCATATCAGCGCCCGTATAGTTGGAGTGTGAAGTCTGCAAATACGCTTTTTCAAGATACTTATAATGCATACTATGAAGGTTTACAAGAATATAGAGTTGGTTCAGTAATTTTACATAAAGAAAACGGAAAGTATAACATTGTCGATGGCCAACAACGACTGACAACTATTTCGATTCTTCTATACTGTTTAGGTGAGAAGGATCTGGGGTTATTACAAGAAAAATACAATCAACTGTCTAACGATGTGATTGTAACTAATTATGAAATTTTATCTAAGAGAATAAGTGAGCTACCGAAAGATGAGCAAAACAAGTACAAAAATTATTTATTCGAACGTTGTAGTGTAGTTCAAATTGTTACAGACAGTGAGCAAGAGGCTTTTCAATTCTTCGATTCACAAAATTCGCGCGGTAAGGAGTTAGCCCCACATGATTTATTAAAGTCATATCATTTACGCGAGATGAATGATGAAGAGGAAAACCAAAAAATAAGGATTATCAACCAATGGGAAAATGTAAACCAAGATGATTTGAATGACCTATTTAAAATCTATCTTTACCCATTGACCCAATGGTATAAAGGAAAGAGTGGTTTGGGCTATTCATCTAGTAAAATAGATGTGTTCAAAGGGATTAAAACCACAAATGTATTTAATTATGCGATTTATCATAAAGCAAGTAATCTTTTTGTAGAACAGTTTAATGCAAATGGAAGCAATGAATTACTTGCATCTAGAGCATTAAATCAATTTCAATTAACACAGCCTCTTATGGCAGGAAAGCGATTTTTTTATTACACTCTACATTATAGAAATCTACTTGAGCAAGTACAAAGATTAGTGAGTAAAGTTCATACAGAGGAACAAGTTCCGAGTAGACGCACTGGAGATCTTTACATTAAACAATTATATGAATGTGCGCTATTATTTTTTGCTGATCGCTTTGGAATTGAAAACCTATCTAAAGCTGTGATGCAGCAATTATATACTTGGAGTTATTCTTTGCGGCTGGTTATGGAAGCTGTCTATCTACAGACAATTAATAAATATGTGCGAGGAGAACATGAACGCGTAAACTATGGATTAGGTATGTTTTCAGAAATCAGTGAAATGAAAAACGGAGAAGAATTAAAACTCATTTCTTTAGAGCAACCTAAAATTGAGAATAAAAACAAAGAGAAGTACAGGGATGTGTATGATTTACTTTGTGAATGGAATAGGTGGTAGATGATGGATAAAAATATAAGAATCATACCGGTATCAAAAATTTTTACTAATGTTCATTATATAGTTCCTATATATCAACGCAACTATGCTTGGGGAGTATCGGAGATAGAACAATTGATAGAAGATATTGATAGCTCTATTGGCGACTCTAATAAAAATTACTTTCTTGGAAACCTAATTGTTAATCAAAGGGATGATAATGTTTATGAAGTAATAGACGGGCAACAGAGGTTGACAACACTATTTCTATTAGAAAGTTATCTTGGTATGAATTTTGCTAAAGATGGGTTGAGATTTGAAGCACGGGAAAAATCAAACCGTACCCTTAACATACTAAGCAAAGGAAACAAGAATGAGCTAATAGAGGAATTAGCATCTGTTGAAATCTTAAAGGGATATCAAATAATTGATAGCTATTTTAAATCTAATAATATAGATAAAAATGATTTAACTAAAAAACTGGAAAGTGTTTTTATTGTTCGTGTACAAGTTCCACAAGGTATAGATTTAAATCATTATTTTGAAATCATGAATACTCGTGGCGAGCAACTTGAACTTCATGAAATAGCAAAAGCAAAATTTTTAGAAGTATTGGATACAGAACAAGATAAAAAAACGGCAGCATTGATTTGGGAAAAATGCTCTAACATGGACTCGTATATACAAATGAATTTTGATCCCAGTGTTAGAAAGTATCTTTTTACAAATGATTGGTCTAGTATCAGGGATAATATTAACGATTTTGATACAATTAAGGAATTTATTCATAGTGAAGATGAAGACAATAATTTAGTTCCTTTGATTGAGATTCTAAAAAACAAGAAACTCTTTAATAATGAAATAAGTAAGGATGAAGTTGAGAATGAACGTTTTGAATCGATTATTTCGTTCCCAAATTTTTTACTTCAGATAAATGCTGTACTTAATAATTTAGAAGAGGAAGATTCAACCCTTGATGATAAACATTTCTTAAATAATTTATCATGGGCCTGGGGGGACGCTGATAAAGCAAAGAACTTTTTATTTCATATGTTAAAATGCCGTGTACTGTTTGATAAATATATATTGAAACGTGAATATGCTAGAGATTATAAAGAAACTGGGAAATGGTCGTTACAACGTTTAGAAAGGTATAATGATGGGAAAGGTGATAAACCCAAATATGTAGGAACATTTGGTGAGGACAATAGTCAGAATAATAAACAACTAAGAACTCTGCAATCCTGCTTGCGTATAACCTACACATCACCTAAAACTATGCATTGGATTTCATTAATATTAACAAGCTTATTAGAAAATGAATCATGTGACATTATTGAAATACTTGAAGATTACTGCAAAACAAAAGTTTTCGAATCAAAGTTTGAGAATTCTAGTGGATTTGGTTTTGAAAGAATCGTATTTACTTACCTTGATTATCTTTTATATAAGAATGGTTATTCTTACTTGGGCAAGGAAATTATTCCTCCATTATATGATGAGTGGCAGTTCCAATTTAGAAGTTCCATTGAACACTTTCAACCCCAAAATCCCGTTGAAGGTGAAAGCTGGGAAGCAGATGACCTTGATGGCTTTGGCAACCTCGCATTAATTACAGTGTCAGGAAACTCGAAGTTTTCTAATTTACCACCAGAGGGAAAAATCACCTCATATCCAAGTATTATAGAACAAAGTTTGAAACTCAAGATTATGAAAGAGTTGGTGAACTTCGATGATGAAAAATGGACGGAAGAAAAAGCAAGAAAGCATAAAGAAGAAATGTTTAGAGTTTTGAAAGGGTAGTTATTATATATGTCGATATGTTCCCGCCTACCGATAGTGCAAAAAGTGGCGATGACGTGTTTCCGACTACCGACAATGTAAAAGACATCAATCCACCCCGCTCGTTGCATGTTGAGACGGTAGTATTGATGTGTGCGTCCAGCTAAGCTGGCAAATGCTAGTAGGTGAAAGTCCTGTAGTGGTAAAGGTAGGGCAGCCACTTAGTCAGTAACCAGCG
>DAOOVO010000180.1:0-4704 GCA_035370245.1 Pseudobacteroides sp. | reverse complement strand
TTTTCAAAAATTTTTTCCAATCACCTCTTGACTTTTTACCACTGGACTCCTACAAGAAAAACTGTTGCTATAAAAACAATGCTGACCGATGCAAAGGATGTGATGAAAGTGAGTGAAGAAGGATTCTGTTGTTGTTCCTCCGGATGCTGTGATAATGAAAAAATCATTACACCATATGATGAAAAGGATACATGGATAGTGGGTAAAATTCATACATTAAAAGGTAGTGTACCTGTTATTTCTACGGATATTCATTTCAAAGATATGCTTGGCACATGGAAAGTACGCTGGGGTATTAACAGAATGAGTTATATGATTAACCCGGGCCTTTATGCCTTAGGCTCACCTGACAACTCCTCTCCCGTACTTGTCAGTGCAAATTATAAGCTTACATTTGACTCTTTGAGAAAAGAATTATCCGGGCTTGACTGCTGGATTTTAATACTTGATACAAAAGGGGTCAATGTATGGTGTGCTGCCGGCAAAGGCACATTCGGAACCGATGAACTTATAAACCGTATAAGGAAGACAGGATTGTCTCAAATTGTATCACATAGAAGGCTAATATTACCGCAATTGGGTGCTGTAGGTATTAGAGCCCATGAAGTTACTAGACAAACCGGTTTTTCAGTGCTATATGGTCCCGTCAGAGCAAAGGATATCAAATCATTTATTACTTCCGGATTTGAAGCCACAAAAGAAATGCGTACCGTAAAATTTACGGCATGGGATAGGTTGGTTTTAACGCCTATGGAACTGGTGCAAGCTGCAAAAACCTCATTATTCGTATTTGGTATTTTATTTCTTATTAACCTATTTGCGGTAAGAACATTCGGTCTTCTTGATTTTATCGCTTACGTAGGTGCAGTAATTACAGGGACAATTATCACTCCCTTTCTTCTCCCCTACATACCAGGCAGGGCATTTGCTTGGAAAGGCTGGCTTATGGGTCTTATATGGACATCAGTTTATGTTTTGTCTAACGGTTTGCTTGCTTCAGACACTCTACTGCTAGGTATAGGGTATCTTTTTGTATTGCCGTCCCTCTCATCGTTTTTGGCAATGAATTTCACAGGCTCATCAACCTATACTTCCTTCTCCGGAGTGATGAAAGAAATGAAAATCTCTTTGCCTTTTATTATTTCCTCTTCAGTTATAGGGGTGGTATTGGTACTTATAAAAAGCTTTATTGGTTGATAGGAGGTTATTATGAAACATAAATATTTAAAAAATGTCGCAACGCTTAATCTTATGGCTGAAAAGTGTATAGGTTGCGGGAAATGCACAGAAGTCTGTCCTCACAATGTTTTTAGTATATCCGATAAAAAAGCTCAGATAAATGATATAAACAGCTGCATGGAATGTGGTGCTTGCAAAATGAATTGTCCTGTAAACGCTATCTCGGTTGAGGCTAACGTTGGATGTGCCGCTGCCATTATCAACGGGTGGTTTACAGGAAGCAAGCCAAGCTGTGATTGCTCCGGTAGTAGAGATTGTTGTTAAGAATCAAGATGCTGTTCGGTTGATGAAAAAGCTTTACGGTATTGATATGGAAAAAACACAGTACTCAAAACTTGTTTCTGAAATCCCTTCCGTCGATATAGTTATAACAACGGGTTGCAACGTTGAATGTCCATACCTGCCCTGCAGACACAGAGAAGATTGGGGATTGGACGACCCGACAGAAAAAAGCGATGAAGAGTTTATCACGGTCATCCGCAACATTGAGAATAAAATAAAAGTTCTTTCAGACAAGATTGTTAACAAGCTTATACCTTAACTATTATTATGACATAAATTTCTCATAGTGGTGCTTATGTCATTATAAGTACATTCAGAAGACATAACTATAAGATAATCGCCGGGATTTATTTGTGTGCTTCCATTAGGCACAATATCACTATCCCCCCGGTGTATTCCCACAATTAAAACCCCTTCAGGCCATTCCACTTCACTGATACATTTTCCTGAGACCGAGCTTCCAAATTCAACAGGAATCTCTATAAGCCCTCCGAGCTTATCATTTTTTATAGCCTCTCCATTCTTTTCTATAATGCGTTTTAGCAGCTCCTCATAGATTGGAGTCACTTTTAAAATATCAGATACAAACAAAGCGATAAATGAACATGCAGCTACAGGCAATAAGTGGACAAGAGAACCTGTCATCTCTGCAGTCAAAAGGATACTTGTTACTGGAGCTTTTACTGAGCTGGTTAAAGCTCCTGCCATACCGCATACAGCAAAGTCCGCAATATAGCTTGCATCAAGTCCAAAATTCATAGCGACTAACCCCAATAAGCTTCCTGAAAGTGCTCCCACAGACAGCATCGGCAAAAATATCCCTCCAGGAGTACCACTGCCAAAGCTTATACATGTAAACAATATCTTTACTCCAAGATAAACAAGCAACACGCTAATACCACTTTTCGCCGTTTCCGCCAGTTTAATCAAATTTGAACCGCCGCCTAAAACCTGAGGCAGAAAAAGCCCACATGGTAGTGCAATTAGCAATGCAATACCGGGACGAATAAACCACGGTAGCTTATTATAAGCTGTCTGAAACCCCAATAAAGCCCTATTCATTAGAACGCCAATGAAGCCTGAAATAATGCCTAGTGGCAAAAGCCAAATATAAAGGTGCCCCGGTAACTGGGGTGTTGCTGTAAAACTTAGGACCGGTTTAAGTCCAAAAAAGTATTTCGAAACCACATCGGCTGTTAAAGCTGCTGTAGTTGCAGTTATAAGAATAAGCCCCGAAAAGCTTCTATGTACTTCCTCAAGAGCAAAAACGATGCCTGAAAGGGGAGCATTGAATGCCGCAGACAGACCTGCAGCTGCACCTCCAGTAATGAGGTAGTTTTCTTCAAGTTTGTTTTTACTAATTTTCTTAGCCAATGCCTGGCCCCCTGAGGCACCTATTTGTATTGACGGGCCTTCCCGGCCAAGAGAAAGTCCGAATATTGATGACAATATACCCGCTAAAAACCTGACAATAAGAACCGGAAACCATTTTATTCTCAAACCATATATAAGCTGCCCTTCAACCTGAGGTATTCCACTTCCGGTAGCCATCGGTTCAAATTTAATAAGCCATGCAATAAAAAGTCCTGCAGCAGCAATAAGCAGCATCCACGGCAATATCATAATTGGATGGGATTTCAAAAAAGCATATATATTTAATGCCGTATCGGTTCCATATTCAATACCCATTCGATATAGTACAACCAGCAGCCCTGCAATTAACCCGCTTAAAATGCCCTTAAGTGCAACACGCCACTTATTTTCATTCAAGCTGGATAATATCTTATGAACTTTAGAATTGCTTTTAGTTTCCACTACTTTCACCCATTTTCCAGTTGAAAAATATTACAGCATCTAAATATTATAGCACCTTGGCTAAAATAATGCAGTATTAAATACAAAAAAACTTTTCAACTGCTATAGGCTCTGTAATTGTTATTGGTTGTTTTACAAATTTAGTTGTGATAGCATTTTATTATAAATTATTCATTAAAAAAGTATTATTTATGCTATATTTAAATTCGCATAAAAAATACTTTCAGTTTAATTCTGAGAGATTTTAAGATTATTTAATGCAAATTGACTATTAGCAATATTCACAAAGGCTTACAAATGTAATCATAGTAGTTTTAGGTAGTTATACATGACAAAGTGTCGTTTGTATTTTGCGTAAAATATATTATATCAACTGCCGATGAAACATCAAGGTATGGTATCAGCATAGCAAGGACATTATTTTCAACACAAGTCCAAAAAAACGCTAAGATTTAATTGTATACAGTTGTAGGATAAGATGAGACCTCAAGATTCCGTTTCTTTTTAAATCTCCTTATTATAATACACTCCATTTCCACTGACATCATTTGTCACATGAAGAAAGTTATAATAATGTTTCATTTCATAAAGAGGCATTTTAATCAATATCTATTTGATATGGTTAACGATAGTGCCATTGTATATGCTTTCTTCACTTCCTCTATAAATTTGACTAACTCTAACACATTGCGATAATCAGAATAATAATATGTTATTATATTAGATTTTTGTACAAATTGCCAAATCTCAGTCTTTCCTACATCTTTAAATATATCTTTCAGATTATCATTATTAAAATTTTCAGGTAAGAAAGCAAATATGTTTTTAATTTTATCAGCTGTATATAAAGCAGTATCTTCATTCGAATCCAAAGTTCTCCAAAACCTAGCATTACCTGCTGCATCATCAGTTATTTTATAAATTATTGAATACAAAAATGATTCAGGTGCAAAATAATCAGGGAAAAAGCATAAATTTTCAGGGTGCTTTCTATCATTGTAATTTTTCGGCTCATATTTCTCCTTCAAATATTCACTTATCTTTGGCTTATGTAAAATTTCTTTGTATCTTGCATCTCCATCTAAAATAAAAATAACACGCTTAAAAAAAGAATCCACAGTGCTAATTTTTATTAGTTCTTCACATCCTAAAGATGTAGAAATCTGAGTGATTTTATCTTCAAGTGTTAACATACCACTCAGTTTCTTTATTCGATCATTTATCTCTGCAAAATCGTGTACATCAGAACCGTTGTTAAGTACCGGTATATCTATATCATCATCAACCATATTGTAAATATCTCTAAATGCCTTAAATGCGTATTCCGGAACATCCGGACGGCTATTCCGGAGGCATCCGGACACTAAA
>DAOOVO010000179.1:0-4709 GCA_035370245.1 Pseudobacteroides sp. | reverse complement strand
TGGTGGGAATCAGCTTAAGAAAACGTATAACCAATACGGTAAAAATGTGCCTTCCCAAAGAGCAGGCAGCTTTATTAAGCGGTATGCTGATTGGATATACCGAGGATATGAGTGACGAGGTGGCAAATGCATTCAGTGATGCCGGACTTTCCCATTTGACTGCAGTGTCAGGAATGAATATAGCATTTATTGTATTTCCATTAGTTTTTCTTTTTAAAAAGATGCATCTATCACAAAAAATATCAAATATTATTACAATTGGAATACTTATATTGTTTCTTTTTATAACGGGATTTTCGCCTTCTGTAGCAAGAGCGGTTATAATGGCTGTTATAATCCTTGTGGGTCAGCTATTGAAAAGAGAGACGGAAATATTCACAAGCATCTCATTTGCATTAATCCTATTGCTTATATATAATCCCTATACATTATTTGATATAGGCTTTCAACTTTCTTTTGCGGCAACACTTTCATTGGTGCTGTTTTATAAATATATAAAGAGTAAGCTGGATTTTAAATTTCTGCCTTCTCTAGTCTCTGATGTCTTGGCCGCTACTATTTCTGCACAGTTGGGTGTTGTGCTTATAAGTGCCATGTATTTTAATAAGATATCAATTATATCACTGATATCAAACCTTTTGGTGGTTCCTTTAGTTGAGGTTCTAACCATTCTCGGTATAGTGATGGTTTTAGTAGGGCAAATAGCCATAATTCCTGCTGAGTTTTTGGGACTTGTTTGCAATACGTTTCTTTCATTCATACTTTATGTTGCAAAAATATCATCCCAAATACCCTTTGCTGTAGTTAAGATAGCGACTCCTTCGATACCCTTCCTTATGATCTACTATATTGCAATTCTGTATTTCTTTTGGATTAGACCGACATTTGAAATAAAGCTTAAGCCTAAATATTATGCATTAGCACTATCTTTGATATTAATTATATTTTCATCAATGTATTTTTTGCCTAAAGACATGAGGCTGGTGTTTATAGATGTGGGGCAGGGGGATTCCCAACTTGTTGTAACCAGCTCCGGTAAAGCTATGCTAATAGATGGAGGAGGATTTGCATCAATGACGGATTTGACTCGCAATATGGGCGATTATACAGTTGTTCCGTTTTTGTACGATTATGGGATTACAAAGCTGGATTTGGTTGTTTCAACTCACGGAGATGATGACCATTTGCAGGGTCTGTTGACTGTTTTTAAGGAGATAAAGGTGGATAATCTCATAATACCTTACAATATGGATCTGGAGCCATATAGAAGTCTTTTGGAACTTGCGGGAAAGCAAAATACCGCTACAAGGGCTTGTAAAGCCGGAGATATCATTAAACTTGACAATGATACAAATATTAAGGTGTTAAATCCTATAGAAGGCATCAAATACAATAAATCGCCTGAGAATAACGGTGCCATTGTTTTTAAACTTAATTATAAGGATGTTAACATTCTTTTTACAGGGGATATTGAAAAAGAAGCGGAAAAGATTTTGCTGGATAATAATGCAGATCTAAAAGCTGATATATTGAAAGTGTCACATCATGGTTCTAAAACATCAACGACTGAGGAATTTCTAAATGCAACCGACCCCAAAATAGCAGTTATAAGTGTTGGGAAAAACAATAACTTTGGACACCCTGCAGAATCTGTAATAGAAAGGCTGCAAAACAAGAGTGTTAAAATTCTAAGAACAGATATTCACGGAACAATATTAATGAAGACAAACGGTTCTGACATCAAAGTGTGGAAAACATTAGAAAATTAAAACATAATCGTTTCATAAATCTTTCTTTTGTTAATATTATTTTAATGATACAATAACCATGGAGAATAATTTAATATGAAAATTTTACTTTCAATAAACTTTGTTATTTTGCTCTATTTATAAAAGTCATTTTACATGGTTTGGTATCTATATTATAATGTTGATAGGATTTCTTCTTAAAATAAATAAAACGGGTGAAACAATGAGCTTGGATATATTAAAAGAACAAATAAAGTCTAATAGATTTAAAAATATATATCTTTTTTATGGCAAGGAGGAATATTTAAAGAAACTATATCTTGAATCCATTGAAAACAAAATAATAGGCAGCAATATGAAGGGCATCAACAAAATTGTTATGGAGGGAAAAGTTGATATCGGAAAGCTTTCGGACAATTGTGAAACAGCTCCGTTATTTTCAGAGAAAAAGCTTGTTATTGTAAAAAATTCCGGAATATTTAAAGCGTCAAAAAAGGGTGACAGTGAAAAAAAAGATGGCAATAAGGACAGTCTTATAATGCTAATGCAAAATATACCGGCATATACCTGTCTTATATTTGTAGAAGAGGAAGTTGATAAAAGACTTAAAGTAATTGATGTAATTAAAAAGAATGGGCTGGTTGTTGAGTTCCAATATCTAAAGCCACCTGAATTGGTAAAGTGGGTTATAAAATTATTCAGATCAAAAAATAAAAATATCAGTCAGGAACTGGCTTCTATAATTGTAAATAACTGTGACCAAGGAATGGTGGAAATTTATAATGAAGTAGAAAAGCTAATCCTTTATCTGGACAAAAAGGAAACTGTTTCTGCTGAGGATATTGAAAAGGTATGCATCAAGTCAATAAAAAGCCGTATTTTTGATTTAACTGATGCAATTGCAGCAAAGGATAGAACAAAAGCCTTTGCTATTCTTGAAGAAATGGTTGTATTAAAGGAACCGATGCCCAAAATTTTATATATGATTGCAAGACAATTCAGTCAATTATTATCTATGAAGCTGTTAAGTCATTCAGGTATAGATATAAATGATGCTGCAGCAAAAATAGGTGTTACTCCATATATAGCAGGAAAGATAATGAGACAATCAAGACAATTCGATTTAAACGTACTTAAAAGAGTTGTAGAGGAGAGCCTTGAATTGGATGTGGCAGTAAAAACCGGTAGGATTAATGACAGAGTAGCTGTTGAAATGCTCCTGGCAGGAATAAATTAATATAATTCAAAAGTGTTTTAGACACTAAATATTTTTTCTTGATTTGGAGGGGGTATATTTTGAAATTTATTGTACAAAATGCTGTACAGTTTGTTTTTTTCATGTTGCAGGGGTTTTTGGTATTAAATATTTTTGATAAGACTGTTATTGTCAAAAGATTGATTGTTTTTTCAATTGCTAATGCTGTTGCACAAGATTTCTTAGTAGCTATAATAGGAAATAATAATCCAATAAACATTTTTCTTTATATATTAATAATTACGTTAACTTTAAAGTTTATATTGAAACTAAAGGTTGTATATTCTATTGCCGCAACATCCATATTGCTTATTATTAGTGTATTGTTTGATTATTTAGGCTCTGCCATATTGACAATAATAATCGGCAATGATTTTGACACCACTACATGGGCAAATATTTATCCTAATATGATTTGGTTAAGAACCATAGGAATGGTTTTATATCTTGCAATGGCTATTTCCTTATATTATATGAAACTAAAAGTAAACATACCAGAAGATATAAATCGTAAAAAATCATTTAGCATACTTGCCAACTCAATTATAACTGCAATTCTGATAATACCCAATATTGCTTATTATATGAACAATTCTAAACATATTGATATAAATATGGTGTATTTTAATGCATTTGCAGTGCTCGTGCTTTTAATTCTAAGTTTCTATAATTCCATAAAATCCTCCGAGCTTGAGGTTAAAAGCAGAGAAGTGGAGTTTCAGAAGGATTATATAAAAACTCTTAATGATATTATTGATGGCTTAAGAGGGTTTAAGCATGATTTTAACAATAATATTCAGGTAATAGGCGGATATATTGCATTAAACGATATAAACGGATTGAAAAAATATTATCAGCAATTGCAAAGTGATACCAGGAAGATAAATAATACCATTCCTCTAAGTAGATACGTAAAAAATAATCCGGCATTATATGGATTGCTGCTTTCAAAATTATCGTTTGCAGAGCTTAAGGATATTCAGTTTGTAATAAATATTATAGATGAATACAATATAGAAAAAATAAAGATATACGATTTATGCAAAATTCTTGGCATATTACTGGATAATGCACTTGAAGCGGCTTATGAATCTTCTAAAAAATATGTAGAGTTATCTATCAGCAAAGATTCAAAGAATGCTATTGTGATAGAAATAATAAATTCTTATTCGGGAGAATTGAATAAAGACAAAATTTTTGAAAATGGATATACTACAAAGTCGGGACATAGTGGATTCGGACTTTGGGAGGTTAAAAAGATTATTGATAGAAACAAGAATTGTTCGTTAGAAACATCAGTAAACGATATGTTGTTTACTCAAAAACTAGAAATTGTGTAGCATAAAAACACTTTATTCTTAATATCCGTATGATAAATACTGTATAATTGGTTATCTACCATACTAAATAGAAAAGAATAAAGTGTTTGTCTTTTTCTTATATTAAATACGCTAATCTTTTACATTTAAATTTGCTAAATGTAAGATTGAGATTAATAACGTATTTAATATAGCTCTCAACGGTTTCTTAAAGACTTTGGTGCTTTAGGTTGATAGAAACTAAAAGGCCAGCATTTTGAAGCCACATTTGAGCTCAAACCTGCAAACATACTAGAGAGGACATCCTTTAGTACCTTTTTCATGTTTTCACATCCTTGTACAATTATTTTGTATTAAATCAGTGACCAAAGCCACTGTTCGACCCAT
>DAOOVO010000178.1:0-4891 GCA_035370245.1 Pseudobacteroides sp. | reverse complement strand
TCTCAATAACAGCTCTGAAGTCACTCCATTGCCATCCGTCAGTTTTTTGGAAAATGTGCCGTCATAAACTTTTCCACAGCCGCAGGAAGGGCTTTTTGACTTTAATATGGCTTTCTTAGCATTAAGGAGCAAAGCGATTTTTAAAGTTTCCTGTGCCCCTTTTAAAAGCTCCGCAGTCATATCCCTGCCATCCTCTCTTATCACACGGCCTTTAGAATCTAAAACATCAGCACCCGAACCGTTTACTATTTCCGTCTTAAGCCTTGGAGTCGGACACCCTCCTAGCTGCTCGGGACATACAGGTATGGCTTGTCCTTTTGAAACAAGCTCAATTATTCTGTCATCGGCATTGTTTCCACCATCATATTTACAGTTGATCCCCGCCAAACATGCACTAACAATTATCATTTGATTACCTTCTCACTTTTCTTCCTTTTATATTCATTTTTACCTTGCGACTGACTTTATCCCACTTTCTCGGCCTCTTCTCCTTTTTCTCGGAAGCATCATCATCGGCGTTATCATCTATATCTTCTATATCTTCTATATCCTCTATATCTTCTAAATCATCAATATCATCTACATCGTTGTACGCATTATTGTCTGCACCTTCCATATCGTTTTCATTTACCAATACAAACTCAAGCTGTCTCTTTACAATATCCGCTTTTGCAAGCTGTACATGCACAACATCTCCTATACGGTAAATTTTTCTGTTTCTCTCTCCAAACAACAGATATTGCTCTTCGTCAAAAACATAATAATCGTCTTCCATGCTGCTCATTCTGACAAGACCTTCTATTGTATTTTCAAGTTCTACAAACATACCGAAGGATGTCACACTTGATATTATGCCTTCAAAGACCTCACCCTCATGCTTTTTCATATATTCAACTTTCTTCAAGTCTTCTGTTTCTCTTTCTGCTTCTTCTGCTGCTCTCTCCCTTTCGGAACAATGTCTTGCAATATCGGGCAGCCGTTCATTAAGCTCGTTTTCCCTGTTCTCATTTAATTTACCTTTGAGATATTCTTTCATTATTCTGTGAATTATAAGATCAGGGTATCTCCTTATAGGCGAAGTAAAATGACAATAGAATTTTGCTGCAAGCCCGAAGTGCCCCTCTATTTCATGGCTATACCTGGCTTTCTGCAAGGACCTTAACATAACCGTACTTATAATTCTTTCCTCTTTGGTTCCTTTAATTCTGCTCAATAAATCCTGGAATGCTTTTGGATGCACTTGTCCTGAGCCTTTTAAATGATATCCTAACTTGTTTATAAATTCACTGAATGAACGAATTTTTTCAATATCGGGCTCTTCATGTATCCTGTACACAAATGGAGCATTTGCCCAATAAAAATGTTCTGCA
This sequence comes from Pseudobacteroides sp., assembly GCA_035370245.1. Classification (GTDB taxonomy): domain Bacteria; phylum Bacillota; class Clostridia; order Acetivibrionales; family DSM-2933; genus Pseudobacteroides. The sequence goes on along the minus strand of DAOOVO010000178.1, from coordinate 3,521 downwards.
ACAGTTTCGTTACAAATAAGCATAAACTCTTCGATTATCTTGTTTGCAATTGTATATTCATATTTCTTTATTTCAATGGGCTCTCCCTTTTCATTAAGTATTATCTTGGCCTCATCAAAATCAAAGTCAATAGCACCTCTGGAAAATCTCTTCTTTCTTAATATCAAAGCAAGTTCCTTCATCAATTCAAAGTCATCGATAAGATAATCATACCTTTGACAAAGCTCCGGATCCTTTTGCTCAAGAATTTTGTAGACGTTTGTATATGTCATTCTTTCATTAATATTTATAACGCTTTCAAAAATTTCATGATTTATAATCCTGCCTCGCTTATCAATATCCATAATTACGGAAAATGCCAGTCTATCAACCTTAGGATTAAGACTGCAAATTCCATTTGACAGTTTTTTAGGCAGCATGGGTATAACCCTGTCCACAAGATACACACTGGTTCCTCTTTTTAATGCCTCAATATCCAATGGGGAATTTTCAGTAACATAATAGCTCACATCGGCAATATGTACCCCCAGCCTGAAATTACCGTCCGGGAGCCTTTCCACCGAAACAGCATCATCCAAATCCTTTGCATCCTCACCGTCTATTGTAACCATTCTCAATTCCCTTAGGTCACGTCTGCCTTTAATCATATCTTCACTAACCGTATCGCTTATTTTTTCAGCCTGTTTTAATGCAGCTTCATCAAACTCCTGAGCAAGGTTATGAGCCTTTATTATAGATAAAATATCATTGCCCGGATCATCCTTGTGTCCTATTATTTCTGTGATTCTGCCTTCTGCATTTCTTCTCTTCTCAGGCCATTTTATAAGCTCAACTACAACCTTCTCACCTGTTTTTGCACCATTAATCTCATCCTTTGGAATAAAAATATCAGAGGCTATTCTTCTATCATCCGGCACTACAAATCCAAAATACTTGCTGCTTTCAAATGTTCCGACAATGAAGTTATTGGCTCTTTTCAATATTTTAATTACTTCGCCTTCAGCCCTTTTGCCTCCTGTGTTCGACTTGTTTATACGTGCAATCACCCGGTCATTATGCATGGCACCGTTTAATGCATCACCGGAAATAAACACATCACCGGCTTCTTCATCATCGGGTATTACAAACCCGAATCCTCTGTCGCTTCCTTGCAATCTTCCCGTTATTAGACTCATTCTTTCGGGGATGCCATATCTGTCCTTCCTGGTCTTATATATTTTTCCTTCTTCCTCCAGCTCCTTTAAAACCTCCTCAAATTCATTTATATCAGAAGCGGGAACATCCAGAACAGTCACAAGTTCTTTAAAGAGAAGAGGTTTGTATGCAGCTTCCTTCATAAACAATACTATTCTTTTTTTTCTTTCATTCCTCAATTCACTCATAAAAAACTATTCCTTCCGTTTATTTTTTATTGTTCCCAGGGTTATTTGCACTATACTGCAAAATATATATGATTTTTATAAAATTTCTTTTTAAGTACCTATATTAAGATACCTAAAATATTGAATAACTAAACATAAAATAAAAACAACTACCAATCTTGATAGTTGTCTTGTATAACCAGTGTAATTTTTCTATTAATTGCTTAAAAGCAACTCCAAAGCTATTGAAGTAACAAGAAACAATATAGCGGCTACAGCTGTCCACTTGCTCAGCAATGCATCAATGGTTCTACCTTTATTCTTTCCGAAAAAGGTTTCCGCACCTCCTGCGATTGAACCGGACAAACCTGCCTGCTTACCTGATTGTAACAAAACCACTACTATTAGAACTAAAGCTAATAATATATGAAATACATTTACAATTATATCTACTACACTCATTATAAAGCACCTCCATGGCAAATTAACAAATAAAATTGTAACACATATAAAAATAAAAAACAAGCATTATATGATACTATTTTTAATGTTTTCCATATTATTATTCACTTATTATAGAATTTTTCCCGCGTAACATGCAAAAACAGGCATGCTTTTTGGACACGCCTGTTCTTTGGAATTTATAATTATCAGATAAAAATTATTTATTCTTAAGATTAAACCATGCATCAAGACCTGGATACTGGCTAACTGAACCGAGCTCTTCTTCGATCCTTAAGAGCTGGTTGTATTTTGCAACACGGTCAGTTCTTGAAGGAGCACCTGTCTTAATCTGGCCTGCATTTAAAGCAACAGCTATGTCGGATATTGTAGCATCTTCAGTTTCACCTGATCTGTGAGATACAACAGCTGTATATCCTGCTCTGTTAGCCATTTGTATAGCATCAAGAGTTTCAGTAAGAGTTCCGATCTGATTAACTTTTATAAGTATGGAATTAGCCACTCCAAGGTCAATTCCCTTCTTTAATCTTTCAGTATTTGTAACAAAAAGGTCATCCCCTACCAACTGAATCTTGGAACCGATTGCTTCTGTAAGCATCTTCCAACCATCCCAGTCTTCTTCAGAAACACCGTCTTCCAATGATATAATAGGATATTTGTTAGCCAAATCAGACCAGAAAGCAACCATTTCTTCCTTAGTCTTCATTATATCAGCTTTCCAGAAATAGTATTTTCCTTCCTGTCCTTTTTCTTTAGCTGCTTCATACATTTCTGTTGCAGCTGCATCTATAGCTATTCTGAAGTCAGCACCAGGCTTGTACCCTGCTTTTTCAACAGCTTCCAATATAACCTGAATAGCTTCTTCGTCAGTCTTAAGGTTAGGTGCAAATCCACCTTCATCACCAACTGCAGTGCTATATCCTTTGCTGCTCAATACCTTCTTCAAATTATGGAAAACTTCTGCACACATTTGAAGTGCTTGTTTAAAGCTTTGAGCACCAACAGGCATAATCATGAATTCCTGAATATTAACGCTGTTATCGGCATGCTTTCCACCATTGATGATGTTCATCATAGGAACAGGAAGAACTTTCGCATTTACACCGCCGATATACTGGTAGAGGCTTAATCCGAGTGCTTCAGCAGCAGCTTTTGCAACAGCCATAGATACACCAAGAATAGCATTTGCTCCTAATTTTTCTTTATTAGGAGTTCCGTCCAGAGCAATCATAGCTGTATCTATTGCCACCTGATCAAATACATTCATACCTTCAATTTCCGGTGCAATAATGTTGTTAACATTATCGACTGCCTTTTGAACACCTTTTCCTAAGTATCTGCTCTTGTCACCATCTCTTAATTCTATTGCTTCAAAAGCACCTGTTGAAGCTCCTGATGGAACTGCAGCTCTTCCTAAGAAGCCTCCTTCAGCTATTACTTCAACTTCAACAGTAGGATTGCCTCTTGAATCAAGTATTTCTCTAGCAAATACGCTTTCAATTTCTAGATATTGTTTCATTGCATAATCTCCTTCCATTCTTAAAATATAACATTAATAGAATAACTTAAGTCTTGACAATTGTAAATATTAATTTGCAAAATGCTTGTTAATTTTTTAACTCTATTTATTGTTTATTATATTTTTAAAATTGATTCCACTGCAATAACTCCTGTTAAAAACAGGTAATATCGATCTTT
>DAOOVO010000177.1:0-4966 GCA_035370245.1 Pseudobacteroides sp. | reverse complement strand
GTTTAGTGTCCGGATGCCTCCGGAATAGCCGTCCGGATGTTCCGGAATACGCATCTAAGATGCAAACTTTGAGAGACTTGCCCGTGGAAAGGTATTTTTTTAATTCTTTTATGCCTTCTCCTTTCATTTGGCAAGTCCCTCCACTCCTTTTTTAATTTTATTCTTTAGCGTGAGCAGAAACTGATAATTATCTTTATGATGGGAAACATCTAGGTTTTCTTTCATAGCATTTTGTATCTTTTTCTCTAATCCCCCCAAACTTACAACAAATGAGGGTTTTACTAACTCTGCATCCAATTCCAAATCTATAAATTTTTGCACTAAGTTCTCAGGCTTATTATCAAAATGCTCAAGAATTTTTTCTTTTAAATCCAAATCATTATATTTTGTAACGGCTTCTTCAAACAGTTCTATCAGTACTGCCTTATATGGTGCCTTATATACATCCATGCATTTTATAACTCTATCGATAAAATCCTCATCATCTAATGAATAGTAGTAGTCGTACACATTGCCAAAAATCATTTTTGCAGCAAAATAATCTGCTCTTCTTTCATTTAAATCCATATCAACGGCAATATTATGGGTCTCATCCTTTAAACTGAGGTCATAGAACAAATGGTATATTTCATGCCATGCCACAAAATATTGATAGACACGGGGCTGGGCTGTATTGATAACTGGTATTTTAATATTTCCCTTTGTAATAATAGCCCCACCCCAATACTCATCATCAATGGGAATCTGAATTAAATGATTCTCTTTTAATACCGAAAAAGACAGTTTATCCTGCCCCGTTACTCCCGACTTATTAAATCTGACTGTAAAATCATTTGTTAATCTTAATATATCATCTTTAATCAGTTTATTTTTTTCAATAACCTGCTCAAGGTTCTTACTCGTTATTAATTCCGACATAATCTGCACCTTCTTAATTGTAATACAGTTCGCACATATGAACTATATCCTCTAAAATACCAAACATCTCTTGAGCCTTAGGGTTCAGGGCATGATTCTCTGGAGCATTGTCAGACAGCGCAAAAACAAGTTCCTTTTTCGCATTGTACTTTGGAACATAATTTAGTAGTTGTTCTTCAACCATGCCCTGTGTTTCCAAGATTTTTCGAACATGAGTTTTAAATGTCGCAAGGCTGTCGACTTCTCCTTTGATTAATTTATCTAAAGTCGGTCTTGAAATATTAGTAAGCCTTGAGAAGGAAGACTTTGTATATCCGTTGTCTTTAACGATATTTAATATATTTTCGCCTATTAGTTTTCTATTTCCAAATAATAATTCCATACTCATTTTTTACACCTCCTACTATATTATACACCAAAAGCCCTTAAAAAAATACAATTTGTAAAAAATATTTTTACAAGTCCTTGGGGTTATCTTTTGAGTTGTAAAATTTCCTGTCATCATTCGGACTAAGTCTAATAATAAGAAAAAGCATTGGCAGAATTTAATTCCTGTTAATGCCTTTTCCTATTGCTTAATGGAGAATGCAGCCTTTCTTTTTGTAATTCTTAATATAATCCCAGTATACTTTTATTTCGCCCTGCTCTAACATTTCATAGATGCTTTCAATTTCATCGTAAAATTCTTTGTATACTTTTAGAATATAGTATTAAAGCAATAATTTATAAAGGCTTTTCAGATCTGCTTTTGCAAAATTCACATTCTTTATCCCTGCATTTGGATTCTACCCACTCATTGCAATAGGCACAGAAAAATGCATCATACTTTTCATAGTATACTAAAAAATTATTACATTTTTTACACTTTTCATCATATATAAAACCTCCAATACGAATATTATCAATTATAACTTCACCCGAATTTTCATCCTCTATAATTTTCATTATTTCCACCTCATTTTAGAATGCTCTTTTATTACACAATATCCTACTACTGTGCAACATACAAAAACGCCTCTCATAATCTCATTTATTTCAGTGTTAATGACATATTCAATTATCTCGCATAGCAATAAAGGCACCCATGCCCGCAACTCTGCCCACTATATGCTCCAATATCTCTTGACCTGGTACATCCGCATTCTTTTCTTTGACCTGCGTCTTTTGCATGGGAGGTTCTTTTCCCGAATAATGCTTCAAGGTAAGCCCCGTCTATACAATGCCCCTTCTTCACTCCATATACTCCTTCAATAATGGGGCTGGTACATGTATAAATTGTTACCCCATATTTGTCTGCAATCTCTACTAATTGGCTTACAAATTCCATCTGCTGTTGCTGTGAAGGAATTAAATAAGTAAACTTCGATGCTATCATTCTTTGTTCTACTTTTTTATATAGGCAAAGGAAACTTATAGTACAGCGATTGACCCCAAAGGAAGAAATATCCCTGCATAAAGCCTTAAACACCTTTAGCCTTGCTCTTGCAAAGTTATCTGGTGTCGGTTCGTTCTCTCCCCTGATACTAAGAATAATAGGGTCAAATCTCCAGTTTATTTGCTGCGGTGAGTACCTTCGAGCCAGTTGCTCCATTTGCCTTAGTGCCTCATTTGTATCAATAACATTTGGCTCCAGAAATTTGGAGTAGCCTGTGATTGTAAACTGAAAGTACAGATTATACAGCGACAAATATCCAGGATTCTTAAGTACATTTGTAAACGACTTTGACCACAGGCATATGGAATGCACCCTTTCAGGAGCCAGGTTCACCATGTATGTTGACTTATTGTAAGGATTTTTTACCATTACATATTTATTTTTCAAACTTTCCTGAAGCCAATCATAATAAAATGCGGGAATATCCGTTCTTCTACTGCAACTTATTATCTCAAGCATCGGTTTTGGATAATGCCTCCATAAAAAGTTTGTGTTTACGGTGTGTGTAAGAATATTGGTTACTATTTTATATATCCGCCATGAAAAGACAATCTATATATTTCAATACCATCAAAGTATATTGCCTCATTCCCGTTAAACTCAGATATATCTCCCTGCCATGAACATTTATAAACAAACCCATCCTGTTCAAATAAAGCAGGTCCTCTAAATGGGTTCTCAACAGGAACTGCCTTCAATGAACTTTTCAGGCATTTGCTGAATCCTGGCAGAACTTCGTCAACGAGCATCTTCCCATAGTAATTCATTCCCCATATGGGCTTTTGATTTTCAAATACCACTTCTTCACCAATAAAATCAGCGCTCCCGAAGTAAGAGTCTATGTATAGTAAATCCCCTTCACCATAATGTAAATCCTTTGAGTTCGGTCTTGAAGATGCAGAAAGAATCCCATCTCCAGCATATGTATTTATCTTTGCTCTGACCAGAAATTCTTTCAAAGCCAATTCTGTGCAGTTCATTGTTTTCATCACCCTTCCTGTTTATTCTCACTCTTTCTTTATTCTTTTTATATTCATTGCACCATAAACACATTAAATAAACATTACATAACATTAAAGAATGACTTCACCAGTCATTCCATTCGTCAAACCCTTCCCTTGCTCCCGTAAAGAAAAACTCTGTTTGCCTGCATTTAGGTCAGCCATATATGTCAAAAGTCAAATGCTCTTCAATATCAAATAAGGCTCCTAATATTCCCCTATTATTATCCTGAGAATCAAAGCGGTATTCTTTCAGATACTTCATTTGCTCTTTACACTTTAAACACTCAAACTGCTTTCCCATTTTAAGTTAGACTCTTTCCACTTTATTCTTATTAAAATCAATCTATTCTTTAATTATAATATAAAATGCTTATATTCGTGCTATTTTACAGTTATATTTTTATTTGACGTGTAAAGAGTAGCATATGTTTCATTCGTCCTAACGTCTAAGATTGATTTACCCAAATATAATCCTTCAAATCTCTCTTTAAATCAGCAATACTTCTATAATAGCAATCTATAAATAAAGCATTAACATCATCGGCACTATTTCCTGTGCAAAGGTTTATTCTATAAAATATATCCAGCCGCTCATCAAAGCCTTTATCAACTTGCACACCATTAAGCATAAAAGTTTCTAATACAGTGAAATTGCCGAAAATCGTTACATCTCTCATAAAAAATCACTCCATTCAGTTTTTGATTTAGAGGTATTATATAAGCATTACCCCATAAATCAACCTTTGAGTGATTTTTTATAAACTAGGTAAACATAAATATTTTTTTAAAGGCAGTTAATATTGTCCAATAATTCAATTTTCGAATGAACATTTAAGTAGATAATTATACTATGTATTTCATTTATCACATAATGTGTTAACTAAACATAAGACAACTCAGAAAATCGTGATTATCATTACATAGCACTATGTAGTTTTATTTGTTGCTACCTGTTATTTTTTCAATCCAAAGTTTAATTTATCATTATTATGTAATTTTTCAAAATATCCACCTATCTACATTATTAGTTCAACTACCAGTTACCAGGATACTGTCTTATATACTTTCCACTTTCATTCTTTTCTTTTATTACACTACCTATCTCATTATCATCTAATGAATTCTTCATCTTTAAAAGCATACTTTTTATTGTTAAATTCCTATTCGAAGTGCTTTTTTCATTAAGATACAGAGAAATAATCGCTGTATCTTTATTAAAACTAATTGTTTCATATTTTTTTATCAAGAAATCAAAAACTTCATTCTGCAATTCTAAAGAATCATATACTAAGTTATAGCACTTATTTTCTTCTTTTTTAGTATCAAAATTCTCTCCTTCAACAGTGACTACACCTTCGAATATTTTTGTAAAAACAAATAAGGTAAATAGCATTGCCTCTAACCTAAAATTATTTTTATCGTAATAGAAGTTTGCTCCATCAAAATAGCACTCAATTCTTCCGAAAGAACAGTGAGTAAATTCACATAGATATGAATAGAATTCAGGATAATAATCTTTCTCGCTCCCCATCTTGTAACTACTGGGCATTTTAACATTCTGATATTGTCAATATTACTTGACACATTTTTCTCGTACAATTTGTGGGTT
>DAOOVO010000176.1:0-4967 GCA_035370245.1 Pseudobacteroides sp. | reverse complement strand
CGAACAGTGGCTTCGGTCACTGATTTAATACAATATTAATTGTACAAGGAAGTGAGTAACTGTTGAAATGTTTTGAAAGAAAATCCCTTGTACTTATCATTCTTTTTTGTATTTTTAAGATAACCTCTGTACATGCTGCTCCACAAGAATACAATGTAAAAATAAATGATGTTTCAGTTCAATTTACAACAGCACCTATAAAGGAAAAAGAAGATATACTGCTGCCAATAAGAGAAATGTATGAAATTTTTGGTTATAATGTTAATTGGGATTTCACATCAAAATCGGTTACATGTGTTAAAAGCACCAATAAAGTTACATTTAAAATAAATGATAATGTTGCACAGATTAATGGAAAAAATGTTAATCTTCCTGTCCCGGTTTCAATAATAAAAAGCAGTATATATGCTCCTGCAAGCATTATTAGCGAAAGTCTTGACCTCAAAATAGATATTTTGGAAAAAGAAAAAACCGTTTGTTTCAAAAGCAAAAACGGTTCCTTCATTTCAGTATCCGGGTATAATAATGTTCTCACTGCAGGACCAAATATAATTGCAACATTGCTTTATAAGGATGATAAATCAAGTAGTATAAATAAAGAAATAGAATCCGCTAACAAGCTTTTTACAGAGAATAATTATCTAGGTGCTATTCGCAGTTATGAAAAAATACTACAAAAAATATCCAGTAAAAATAATATTAATGAATATGCTATTACAATGACAAATATGGGTTACTGTTATATCAATCTTGCACTATTTGCAAATAAAGAAGAAAATACACTTAAAGCAATATCCATATTTGAGGAAGTTTTGGATAAAACACAGGGTAAAAGCAATTCAATTGCAAGAGCAAATGCTTACAAACACCTTGGAAATGCATATATTAATTTGTTCAGGATCCGTAATACCGAAGAGAATATAAATAAATCATTAGATGCCTTAAATGAGGCATTAAGCCTGTATGATAAGGAAACTAATGCCCTTGATTATTCCTATGTCCAGCTTCTACGGTCATTTTCATATTATACTCTTTCTGTTTTTAAAGAAAACAATGAATTTTTAATAAAAGCACTTGAAGCAAATAATTCTTCTTTTAGCACATATAACGGTGAAAAAACATCAACACATTATATAGAAATTAAAAAAATACGAGGTCTTATTTTTAATTCAGCATATTATACTACAGGTAATGCTGAATATCTTATTAAATCATTGATTAATTTTTATGATGCTTTAAAGTATGCAACTAAAATCAATGATCCCTTTGAACATGCCCAAATCAAATTTTATATTGGTTCGGTTTATGGAGATATTGCGTCAATTCAACCAAATACCGAAACATTTGAAAGTGCAATCAATTTATTGAATGAATCTCTTGAATATTTCAGCATAGATAAATCGCCTGAAAGCTTTGCCTATATTCAAAACAATTTATCACAAATTTACTTAAAATTTTCATCCTATTCAAATCGTGACGAAAACATAAAAAAATCCCTCAATGCTCTTGATGAAGCGGTAAAGATTTACACCATTGACCAATATCCTATATATCATGCTAATGCACAATTACTTTATGCAACCATATATACTAGAATGGCAGTTTCTCAATATTCCAATGAGTATATTGAAAAATCTTTAAATTCTTTTGAAAATTCATTAAAGGTTTATACATTAGAGAAATATCCAATGGATTATGCAAGAGCATTAACAGAAATGTCATATGCTTATTATATAAAAGCTACACAGCTCGAAGATATTGAAACCCTCAACAAAGCAATAAATTGCTGTGAAGAATCCCTAAAAGTATTTTCATTAGAAAGCGAACCCTTACATCATGCATATAATCTATCATTTTTATCGACATATCTGGTCTATTTGGCAAGCCTCGGTGAAAAACCCGTAGAAAATGCTAATAAAGCTATAGATATTTGCTCTACTGCAATAAAAGTCTTTACCCAGGAAATATATCCTGAATTTTATACCAACTTAAAAAAAGATTTGGGCGAAGCATATAAAATACTTTCAAATTTTGAAAACAAGAAGGATAACCTCCTTAAAAGTATAAAAGAATATACTGAATGCTTAAAATATTATTCTTTTGAAAATTTTCCAAATAAATATGCTGAAATTAATTATAAACTTGGTAATGTATATTTGTTATTATCTGATCTAGAAAATACAGAAAACAATAGAAAATTAGCAATAAATTACTATAACGAATCATTAAAATACTATAAAGATACAGACAAAATATATAATGAAATTAAGGATAAAATAAAGCTGGCAGAGAAGTAGTTGCTGCCAGCTTTTTAACGGTTCACTTATTATAATTTTTCAATATACTACTGCTGTATAGGGAATTTATCTATTTTGCCCTGAACAAATTTAATAACATATGCCACATCTATTGTGTTTACCAATCCATTACCATCTACATCAGCAGCTAATTGTCCATACTGGTCATATGACAAATCGGATGTTAAGCCTAATATATGATCTTTAATTATTTGAACGTCATCCATTGAAACAATTGAATTCCCATCAACATCACCATATACAAATATATCAATAGAACCGTTATTGAGCTTAATCCCATCATATTGGAAATCAGGTGACTTATAAATTTTACAATTGTCTTTTTCAAAAGTAAGAGGTATGCTTCCAATTTCATTTACGTTATCTGACACATCAAACTCAACATCAGCAAATACTCCGTTTGTTTTAATCAATGACTGTGATTGCATATTTCCGGTAAATGTTATTTTAACTTTTCCAACACTGTTATCAACATTATAAGTAAAATTACATCCATAGGGAACTGTTTGTCCCGGTGTTACATTACTTACTGTGATCTTATTCGGGTCATATGATATCTCTGCCTCAGCTCTATAAATACCATCTGTAGGAACATTGTTTATTGTTAAAGGTACAGATCTTTTACCCGACCTTGGTTCCATAACATCACTTCCTATGGTGAATGCAGTTACAAAATCATCACTTGTATATACAGTATTTAATACAATTGGAATAGTATAGTAACTCATTCCTCCTAATGCATAAATCTTATTGTTTAAATACACAATTTTATGTCTGTGAGCATCATTATAAGCATAACTTCCTTTTCTCACCCATGTTTCTGTTATAGGATCATATTCTAAGAAATTTTCCCTTGAGCTTCCTATAACATATATCTTGTTATTTAAGCTGAATATACCAAACTGACTATCCTTATACGGCATTGGATTTTTAACACTCCATTTATTTGTTGCAGGATCATACTCCTCTATGGAATCTATTGTTGTCACTATATCTACCTGACCACCAAAAGCATATATCTTACCGTTTGCCACACCAACAGAGTGATTATACCTGGGTATATTCATTTTACCCAAAATATCCCACTTATCGTTTTTAGGATCATATCTTAAAATATCTTCTGCCAGTGATATTTTATTATTAACTAATTTTTGTCCTCCAATTATATATATATATCCGTTTAATTCAACAGCTTCATGTCTAAATCTTTTCTCGGGCATTTTACTTTTATTTGTCCATGTCTTATTTACAGTATCATATTCATACATGGTATCATAGACCTCACTAACTCCATCCACAGATTGATTATCACTGCCTCCCGAAACATATATTTTATCATTTACTGCAGCAGCTGATGAACATATTCTTGCTGCCGGCATATTCGGACATAGCGTCCATGTATCGCTTGAAGGATCGTATTCTTCTACTGTATTAAGTTTTTTAAGATTATAGTTTTGTCCTCCAAAACCACCAAATACATATATTTTTCCATTTACTACTGCCGATGAAAAGAAAGATCTTTGATAATTCATATCATTTTCTTTATTCCATCTGCCTCCAAAAATATCATAACAAAATACTTTATTTTGACATTTAGAACCGTTATTACCACCAATTATAAGAAGCTTTCCATCAACCACTACTGACGAATGTCCATATAAAGATGTCGGCAAAGTTATTCTTTCCGTTGTTAACCCTGTTAGCACATCATACTCCTCAATTTTATCGGAGTTTTTTCCACCTGCTAAGAAAAGAGTGCCATCGATCTCTGATAATGAAAAATCTGAATTCCATTTATTTAAATTCTTCTTAACTGTCCATTTGTTTAAAGCAGGACTATATTCTTCAACTGTTTTCAAACTTGTTGTTCCATTTACACCACCTAATACTAAAACAGATCCGTCCTTTACAGTTATTCCAAAATTGCTGCGAGCTGTAGGCATTTTTTCTGCCTCAGTCCATTTATCAGTTATAGGATCATATACTTCTACCGTATCTAAAGACTTTTCATTTTTACCGCCTATAGCATATATCTTTCCGTCTACATACACAGCACCTAAATCACTTCTTGGTGTAATCATAGGGGCTTTTACCGTCCACAAACCTGTTGACGGGTCATATTCTTCAACTGTATTAAGATATGAACCGTTATAACCACCTATAACATAAATTTTTCCATTACTTGCTTCAACAGCTGCCACTCCTGTTCTTTCAACTGACATTGATTCTTTTCTTAACCAAATATTATTTTTCGGATCATATTCCTCAACTGAATTTAAGTAGTTTTGAGAATCATTGATACCTCCAAAAACATAAACCTTACCGTTTTTTGATGCCAATGAATCAAAATTCATTCTTGCTTCATTCATTGAAGCCTTTGTATTAAGTCCACAATCCAATGTGGTAATTGTAAGATTATTTGACGGTAAACTTGAGTTAGTATCTGTTCTTGCTCTAACTAAAAAATTAAATGTAGATTTTGGTTCAATTATCGATAAATTATAACTTGTGTCTGTTGTTTCCGCCATCAAACTTCCTTCAAAAAAAATCTCATAGTATTCTGCTTCTTCGATAGGCTGCCATTTAAGATTAATAATATGATTCCACTGCATAAACTCTTTTTTTACAATAGATGTACCTTGACAACTT
>DAOOVO010000175.1:0-4983 GCA_035370245.1 Pseudobacteroides sp. | reverse complement strand
AGTTGTCAAGGTACATCTATTGTAAAAAAAGAGTTTATGCAGTGGAATCAATTAAAGTAACTGACGGTAAATTATATCCGTTAAAAGCCGGAAAATGCAAAATAAAGATTATTTACCATAATGTGGAGAAGGATATAGAAGTGAAAGTAGTTCCTTCTGCAAAAGAAATAAGAACGGTTTCCATTTCACATGATAAAGGATATATCTTTTGGACAAAAGATCATACCGATTTGTCCGATATAAAATTTACTGAGAAACTAGGTAATAACACTTCAAGAGAAATAACAGGAAGAGATTGTCAATGGTCATTTGACAACTCGGATGTAGCACAGTACAGTAATGATAAAATTCAAATTTATAGAACAGGAAAGACAACAGCTACTGTTAGCAGGAATGGTGTTTCAACAAATGTGTTATTATTTGCTAGAATGAGTACTGAAGAAAATTATGTATTATATGAGGAAGATTTCAACGGATTGTCTGATGGGGCAATGCCAAACGGATGGAAAATTAAGAAAGGTACATCTGCATCAAAGGTAGGAGTGAAAAATGGTGCTTTTGAAATAGATGCAAGAGAATCTAAGGATAATACGGCAGGTGTATTATTACCCGAGTATTTAAGCAATTTTGGGAATTATTCCATTGAAGCGGATGTAACTAATCTAGCCTCAAATAACGGAGCAAATTGGAACTCCATCATGTATCGTATTCAAAATAATGAGCTTCCATATTATCAGATGACTGTTAGAAAGGATGCAACAGCTAATAATGGAGTTGAATTTGCTGAATTTAATAAAGATGGTGCTTGGAATGTAAAGAAAACTACCTTTTTTACAGAATCTATAAATGAATCTAAAATGTATCATTATACGGTAAAGGCTTATTCAAATAGAATACGGCAATGGATAAACGGTATGCCGTTAATGGAATCGGATAAGGCAGGCAGTTATCTTAAGGGCAGAGTAGGGTTTCAGGCTAAAGGAAGTAAGATGAGGATAGATAATATCAAAATCACTTTGCTAGAAGAGCCAATGCCTGTATTGATAATAAATGAGGATAAATACGCAAGAGTTGTTGAGGCTGACACAAAAATTGCTATGGCACCCACAATAGTAAGTGAGATTTATAGTTTAGAGGATTTTGAAAGGATAGTATCTAAGGGTGCTGCAGCTACAGCTATTTTAACGGTGAATAAAGATCTTGATGTTTTAGGATATGATTCAAACAACGTTATTGGAAATGTGAGCTCAATGTATGATGTTATGAAACGCAGAGTTATACCTGCTTTCAGGGTTAATGATATGGCTTCGGCAAATGCTATTGCAAAATATTTGAAAAACAATATGATAGAAGATGCTTTTGTTATTTCAAAGAAGCCTGAGCTTGTAAGGAAAGCAAGAGAAATATACACATTTATAAGGGGAATTGTTGAGTTTGACAGTTTGTCTTCTAATGCAGGCGCCAAAGAGCTTATGTATGTGAGGGACACTGTTAACGGCAGTTTTTCAAATATAGCCCTTATCCCGAAGGATGGAGCAACTAGGTATAACATTAAGTTTCTACAGCAAAGACTCATTACAGTATGGGTTAAAGAGGCAATAGACGGCAATTCATCCTCGGATATGGAATTGGTAGGAATTCACAATATTATTACAGCTGGAGCCAACGGTATCGTAACCGATTCGCCTGAAGTGGCAAGACGAGCATTAGCATTTTACAATCATGACACAACTATAGTGAGAAAGCCATTTTTAGTTGCACATAGGGGTGCACCTAAGCTTGCTCCTGAAAACACTATAGAGGGTTGTGAAATTGCTTTTGAGCTAGGAGCCGATACTATTGAGAATGATATATATCATACAAAAGCCGATAAGGACGGAAAACAGTATTTGGTTGTTATGCATGATGAGACCATTGATCGTACAACAAACGGCTCAGGCAAGGTCTTTGAAAAGACGCTTGAAGAGCTTTCAAAATATTTTGTGAATAAGCAGTTTCCTATTAAATACCCTAATGCTAAGATTCCTACATTAGACCAGTATTTTAATAAATTTACAGGAAAGGATCAAGTTATTTTTGTCGAAATAAAGGGTAATGATCTTGTTACTGCTGACTTACATACCGATCTTGTCAGGAGAACGGGATATGATTCACATTTGGTCACCATCTCTTTTGAAAAAGAACAGTTAAGAAGGGTCAATGAAATGTTGCCGGGGATGTCATTGGGATTTTTATATGGCGGTCCTCAAAATACTTCAAATGTTTATGAATCCCTAAGATTTGCATTATTTAATGCACAGAAATCAAACTCAAGCTTTATGCCAAAATATTCTTATGTTAGCAAGGAGTTTTTGGAAATAAGCAAGCATAGAGGAATGCTGATATGTCCGTGGACTTTCAATGATAAGGCTTCAATTATAAAGTATTTTAAAATGGGTATTAGTAGCATTACAACTAATTTCCCCCAGTTCTTTTCTGACTGGGCAGCTGAATTAAATTCCAGAAATGATGAGATGTCTGTTAAAAATGGTGATTCAATTTCACTTAAAGCGGATGTTATAACATTTAAAGGTGATATAAAGGAAGTTGTACCGGATGTTGTTGTGTTAACCTGCGGGGATAAACTTGATGTAAATAATAATACTATTACTGCAAAAAAAGCAGGTGATGCATATGTAACACTTCGCTATAGTGCCAAGCTTTCAGAGGCACAGGGAGATACATATGATTTATATACTCAGCCGATAAAAATTCATGTTGAAAGTGATGAAACAATTTTAGTTGAAACGCCAACCCCTGAATTTATGGAAGAAGTGACACCAACACCTGCCCCTGTACCTTCTGTTAGAGTGGAACCTACCTTAAAGATTCCTACATCAAGTTATTCGGAGGAAATAAAAGGTCATTGGGCAGAACAATCCGTTATTGATCTTTCAGAAAAGGGTTTTATTTCAGGGTACAAAGATGGTACAATAAAGCTAAATAAATTAATTACAAGGGAGGAATTTATAAAGCTGCTTTTAACAGCTGCAGGCTATGAGCCAAGCAATAAGAAGAAATCGTCCTTTTCTGACAATGATAAGATCTCAAAATGGGCTTTAGGATACATTATTAAGGCATCGGAGTTGGGAATTATAAACGGATACAAAAATAATACAATAAGGCCGTCGGCATATGTGACACGTGCTGAAATGGCTACAATGATAATAAAAGCTTTTGGTTATGAGAAATCGGAAAATTTAACATTAAAATTTAAAGATGCTAAAAAAATACCTTCCTGGGCTGCAGGTTATGTAAATAAGGCATATGAGCTTAGCATAATTAAAGGTTACAAAGACTCTGAAATTAAACCCAATGCAAACTTATCAAGGGCAGAAGCGTTTACAGTAATTAAAAGGTGTATGGAGATTTAAAAAATACATTAGGCACAGGAGGAATATATTGTGGGAATGTTAATAGGTAAAAATGACCCATGCCCATGCGGCAGCGGGAAGAAATATAAAAAATGCTGTGATGGGGATTTAGAGTATCTTGGCACAGAAAACTATGAAGGAAGGCAGATAGTATATAACAAGACTAAAATAGAGTCAAGCAGGAAAAAAACTAGGGAATTATTAGATCAGCTTTTGGACAAGGAAACGAAGAAACCCTTGAATATAAGTATGGAAAATGGGCTGGCTTTTTTAAAGGATGCATATTTGACATTTGATGAAGCGGTTGATGAATTTAAGAAATATAGTCCGTGTGATAAGGGGTGTTGGCATTGCTGTTGTGCTATTGTAGAAACAGCAGTAATTGAAGCTGAAAATATTAGAAGGTATGTTTCAGAAAATTTTAATGAAGATGAAATTGATAATTTGACAAAAAAGGTAAAGAGCGTATTAAGGTATCAACCAAATCTGCTTCAGATGTCAAATGAAATTGTTAAGATGAATTACCTTAAACAATCAATACCATGTCCATTTTTAGACAGTAACAATTTATGTTCCATATATCCTGTAAGACCTATAAATTGCAGAAAGCATATAGTATTCTCGGCAAAGGAATTGTGTGAGAGTGGCGAAAAGGTATGCATGTATGAGAGCAGTTTAATAAACGATTCCATGGTAAATATTGCTCAAATTTCCGGCAATGTATATCGTGAAATGGTCAATAGCGGTATCAGAGTACCTATTGTAAAGCCACTACCGTCATGGTTTGCAGACGGTTTCTCTTCTTTGAATTTGTCTATATAATTTATTTTCATTTTACCGTTTAAGACAAGCTGTTAAAAGGACTGACCGATGTTAAGAAAGTTTCTGTTGGCCTGGATAATCTTTTGGTTGTAAGTGACCTATATTTTGATGGTGAAGTTCATAATGCTGTTTTATCCATTACTAATTATTGCTCTTTATGACTAACTTTTTCTTCAGTAGCCAACCAAAGAGCAATCCCACTAGGATACCAATGGCATGAGCCGGGCCACCAACAGAAACTTGAGGATTTTTTATTGTTAAAATTGCATTCACAATAAATAATGCTATCAACCAGTATTTTGAATTAGACTTTAAAATTACAGTATTAGGCTGAAGCATAACATAAGTTGCAACAGTTCCAAATGCTGCTGCTGAAGCCCCTGCAATTAATCCATCATTATATCCGATTAAAGGAGCATATATTAAAACTGATAAACTACCAATAATTCCACAAAGGGTATAGACAAAATAAACTACTTTTGCATTTGTTTCTTTATAAAGCTCAGAACCAAAGATAAGAACTAGAAACATGTTTAATAATATATGTATTAGTAGTTCATGAGAAAAAAAGACCGTTAATAAAGTCCATGGTTTTTCTAACAATATTTTGGGATCGGCATTTAACAGAAAAATATCACGAAGATTAGGAAATACATTTATTGCGATAAAGACTATTATATTAATACTTATAATATTAGTGTTGTGCATTAAAAAGTAATAAATTGTATTACCAATAAAATAGCAAAAC
>DAOOVO010000174.1:0-5033 GCA_035370245.1 Pseudobacteroides sp. | reverse complement strand
ATTTCTCAAAATTTTTATTATAAACTCTTGACTTTAATTAGCTGGTCTTTCTTAATTTATTCAAAGAAATTGTTAAAGAACTTACACCTGACAAAAAGTTGTTTCTTTAACATTCCTAAGTATTAGTATAATAAATTGTTGCTATAATATTCAATTATTGGTTTTTATTTTTTATTATTATCTAGCATATACGGGGCAATTGATCTCCCACCGGCATATCGACTATCCTGTTGCCGCCTGCAACTGTCTTCATTACAACCCTGTTTATATGTTCATCCGTCACTTCTCCAATGATACATGAATTAGCTCCATATTCAGTATTTCTTAATACACCCATTATATTATTTACAGAAGCCTCGGGTGCTATTATAAGCATTTTACCCTCATTAGCCATATACAAGGGATCCATGCCTAAAAGCTCGCAAACGCCTCTAACCTGGTCATTTACAGGTATACTGTCCTCGTAGAGCTTTATTTCAACTTTACTTTGAGCTGCAATTTCATTTAATGTAGCTGCGACTCCCCCTCTTGTAGGGTCTCTCATAACATGTATGTCCTTAGTTTTTGACAAAACATCACCAATCATCTTATTAAGGGGTGCACAATCGCTTTTTATATCTGCGTATATATCAAGTCTTTCCCTTTCCAAAAGTATGGAGCATCCATGGTCACCCACTGTTCCGGTGATTATTACCTTATCGCCGGGCTTTGCATTACTTCCGGAAATGTATAACCCATCGGGTATAATTCCAATACCCGATGTATTTATAAATATTTTATCAGCTGCATTTTTCTGGACAACCTTAGTATCTCCCGCAACTATTTTAACACCAGCTTCTTTAGCTGTTTGAGCCATTGCCTCTACTATAGCTTCAAGCTCATTTAAAGGCAATCCCTCCTCTATAATAAATCCGCAGCTTAAATATAAAGGAGATGCCCCAACTGCAGAAAGGTCATTTACAGTACCGCATACAGCCAGCTTTCCTATGTTTCCTCCCTTAAAAAAAACAGGTGTAATGACAAAAGAGTCAGTTGTAAATGCTGCTCTGCCTGATAGCATAAAAGATGCCGCATCTTCATTTTTAATCAAAATATCATTATTAAAGTGTTTGATGAAAATATTTTTTATGAGATCTCCGGTGGTTTTCCCACCACTGCCATGAGCAAGCGTAATTATTTCCTGCATAATTATACCCCCTGATACCTGTAATAAGCAGCACAGGTTCCTTCCGAGGAAACCATGCAAGCTCCTACGGGATTCTCTGGTGTGCATTTTTTTCCATATAATCCGCAATCTGTAGGTTTCAATTTACCCCTCAATATTTCACCACATTTGCATCCCGGTGTTTCTTCAGCAATACATGGCTTTAGATTATAAACCTTCCAGGCATCAAAGGCCTCATACTCATCCCTAATAACAAGACCTGAAAGAGGTATATTGCCAATACCCCTCCAAACGGAATCACAAGGACTAAATACCTGCTCCGTGACCTTTATTGCTTCCTTATTTCCTTCCTCATCAACAACCCTTTTGTATTCATTGACTACTGCTTTTTTATTTTCATTTATCATATCAACCAATGTTAAAATGCCATGCAAAATATCTATCGGTTCAAACCCGGCTACGACCCCAGGAATACCGTACTGAGAAGCCAGCTCGTGGTACAGCTTTGTTCCTATTATGGCACTGACATGTCCCGGATAGAGATAGCCATGAACTTTTACATCCTCATCCAATGCCAGTATTTTTAGTGCATTAGGAATTGTCTTATTGGCAGATAAAACGGAAAAATTGCTTAAGCCCTCTTCGGCGGCCTTCCTTATTGTAAGTGCAGTTACAGGCGTGGTGGTTTCAAATCCCACCGATAAAAATACAACCCTCTTATCTTTATTTTCTGAAGCAATTTTTAATGAATCCAAAGGCGAATACACTATCCTTATGTCTTTTCCCCTGGCTTTTTCCATAAGAAGGCTTGAACTTGTGCCCGGCACTTTCATTAAATCTCCAAATGTGGTAATTATAACATCTTTTTCATTCGACAACTCAATGGCAGAATTTATAAAATATAGCGGTGTGACACATACAGGACAACCCGGTCCGGAAATAAGGTTGATACTTTCAGGCAACAGAGATCTTATTCCATATCTTGAAATGGACATTGTATGGGTCCCGCATACCTCCATTATATTTACATTGCTTCCACTATACTTTGAAAGCCTCTCTGTCAACAATGCTGCCAGGTTGGAATCTCTAAAAGCTGAAGAATAGTTATCCATTGTCCATCTCCTTTAACTCTTTGAAAAGCTCAATTGTTTTTACGGCTTCCTCCTCGTCAACTTTAGAGATAGCACAGCCTGCATGTACAAGCACATAGTCTCCGAGACTATAATCCTTTATAAGCTCAAGTGAAACCTCTCTTACAACCCCCATCATTTCAACAATACCCGTTTTATCTTTAATTTCTATTATTTTACCCGGCAAAGCCAGACACATATAACTTCCTCCTTTTTTACCCCCAAGTCATACATTTCATTCAACATTTCCCATAGCGGCCATTATTGCCTGCCCCAATGAAATACCCCCATCATTTGAAGGCACCTTTTCATGGAAGAAAACATCAAAACCGTCGCCTTTTAAAAGCTCGATGCATCTTTTTAGCAATGTGATATTTTGAAAAACACCACCGCTTAAGACTACTCTATCAAGATTTGAGTCTTCCCTTATTTTATTGCAGCAATAATGCACCATTCTTGCTACAGTTTCATGGAATCTCAACGATATATTTTCATTTTTCTCACCGTTTATAACTGAACTGATTATATCATTAATCAGCTCTTTTGTGCTTATAATATAAACATTATTTTTAACATCCACTGAAAAGCTATAGGGCTCAACATATTCCAATGTACTGCCATAAGCCGAATACTCAAGCTCTATAGCCGCCTGCCCTTCATAGTTAATCCTGCTCCTTAAGCCTAAAATTGCACTAACCGCATCAAAAAGCCTGCCCATGCTCGAAGTCAAAGGGCAGTTTATGTTCCGCTCCATCATAAGCTCAAGTGTTTTTATAGCCTTATAATCAATATCATTTAGGAATAATCGGCCCTTTATATTTACCCCTTTTATATTTACCTCTTTTATGTCTTCACCTTCAACATTATTTCCTTTTATACTGTTTATCATGTAGCTTAATGCCATTCTCCACGGCTCTTTTACCGCCATATCTCCGCTAGGCATTTTAACATATTCAAGATGTGCTGTCCTTTTAAATCCATTGTAGCCTCCTGTAAAGAACTCTCCTCCCCATATATTGCCGTCCTCACCATATCCTGTCCCGTCAAATGCAACACCTATCACATCACCGGACAAATTGTTTTCCGCCATGCATGAAGCGATATGTGCATGATGATGCTGCACAAAGAATATTTTTTTATCAAGGCTAACGGCATATTTGGTTGAGAGATACTCGGGATGCATGTCACAGGCAACTATATCAAAGTCGGTATTTAATATTCTTTTAAAATGCTCTATTCCGTCTTCGAAGGATTTATTGGTCTCCATATTTTCAAGATCTCCGATATGATGGCTTATATAAAACTCATCACCCTTTGATAAGCAAAATGTATTTTTAAGCTCACCGCCGCAGGCTAAAACCCTTGGCAAAGGCTTACCTTTCGTATCTACAGAAAGAGGCAAAGGAACATATCCTCTCGACCTTCTTATGATGTATTCTCTTCCTAAAACCTCTCTGGTCACGGAATCATCCGTCCTTATATATATTTCCCTGTCATTTGTCAAAAACAAATCCGCAATATCTTTAAGACCGTTAAAAGCATCTAAGTCCTTATAAAAAATGGGCTCGCTGCTTCTATTGCCGCTTGTCATAACCAGCATATCTGTTTTGACCGCATTAATGAGGCCTAAATGTATGGGAGTATACGGAAGCATCACCCCTAAAAAAGGATTGCCCGGTGCTATCATACCAGGAAGCATGTCCATATCCTTTAATTTAAGAAGTACAATGGGGGCTTTGTTTGACTCTAAAAGCTTTCTTTCAAAAGAACTTATATGACAATATTTTTCTGCTGTTTCAACGTCCTTCACCATAACTGCAAAGGGCTTGTCATCCCTTACCTTTTTTTGGCGAAGTGTCATTACTGCTTCTTCATTTAATGCATCACACGAAAGATGATATCCTCCAATTCCCTTTATTGCTAAAATTTGTCCCTCTGATATAATTTTACTGCAATACAAAAATATATCTTCAATGTCGATGCTTTTTCCCATTCTGTCCAACAGCTTAACTGACGGCCCGCAGCTTTTACATGATACCGGCTGTGCGTGATACCTTCTATCTAAGGAATCATTATATTCCGCCTTACAGGATGGGCACATTTCAAATACTTTCATTGTTGTTTTATCCCTGTCATAGGGAGTACCCTCGATTATGGTAAACCTAGGACCGCAATTTGTGCAATTTATAAAAGGATACATATATCTCTTGTTTTTGATGTCAAAAAATTCCTCCCTACAGTCGTCACAAACCGACAAATCGGGAGAAATATAAGTATTTCTTTCACCAAGAATACTGCTCTCTTTAATTTTAAAACCATCAAACCCAATCAGCTCATGATTTTTTATAACCATTTCCTTTATCCATGAGTTTTTTGGTGCATCTTCCTTAAGCCTTCTGCAAAATTCATCGATATTTTTTTTATTGCCCTCCGCAACAATTTCTACACTGCTGTCCATATTGCTTACAAATCCGTTTATAGAAAGGGCATTTGCAGTTCTCTCAACAAAAGGTCTGAACCCAACGCCCTGAACAACTCCTGAAATTTTAATACTGACACAAACCGTATTTTCCTGATCCATTCGTAATTTACTCCAAAAAGTGAAGGATTTTTTAATGTATAATTTTAATGTATTAGATTAATCGTATTTAATACTAAGTATATATTTCAAATATAAAAGTTTCAATAATGATTCCACTGCAATAACTCCTGTTAAAAACAGGTAATATCGATCTTTG
>DAOOVO010000173.1:0-5104 GCA_035370245.1 Pseudobacteroides sp. | reverse complement strand
AATTTCTCAAAATTTTTATTATAAACTCTTGACTTTAATTAGCTGGTCTTTCTTTTTCTTCGGGTTTAAACATTATAATCCGCCATAGATGTATGGATTGAATAAACTAAACACAATAATAGAGGCAAGCCATGCTATTTTATGAATCCTCCACTTTTTTCACAAATTTGATGGTATTAATTACCAGACATATTCACGCGGCTGACCTTGTGGACAAGGCTACAGTCGAAAAGTCACATTATAGCCTCGTTTGAATTTTATGTATCAATGTATTTATTAATAAAATATTTACTTAATAATCTATTCCGGCTTTAAACTGTTGAAAAACTCTGTAAATGTGTCGAAATCTTATATATACAATCATCTTCAGTTGATTGTTCATAATCTAAGGTGCTATCCCAGAAATATATTCCTTTTCAATCTTCTTGGTTTATCAATAAAATTATACCGCTCTCAATTGCATGGCCAATAATTATCATTTCCTCTAACAATTCGTCTTCATATTCATTACACCATTCCTCAATGCAAATGTCTTCATCATCAAGTTTTATTCCGAACAAAACATCCAAAGCAATTGTCTCTTCAATGTCTTCTGCTTTAAAGCATATTATATCTCCATTTGTTGAACCACCATTGTTATTCTTTAGGAATTCTTTATAATCGTCAGGTAATTTTATCTTCATCTTTTTTTCAAAACTTTTTATATCCTTATCTTCTAATTTACCAAAGCTTTTAATCATAAATATACTCTCCTTTAATAATAGGTACAATATAACATTCTGTTACAGAAATTACAACGAAATATAATTAATTCAATACACTTTTTACAACGAATATTGTGATGATTCATATTAATTAAACTAAATACATTGGTGGAGGCAAGCCATACCGTTATGAATCCTCCTCTATTTTCACAAATATATAGAATCCATTAAATCAAACACTTCATTCAAACCTTAACACAATGTAATCTTACTGTATATGAATGTCGAGACATTAAAGAATTATCCAAAAGGAATTATTTCTATGTCGTGAAGAGTAGAAAATGCAATTTTGATAACCTATAATGATACAGAAACAAGTGAAAATACAGGCTTTAGAATACATTCTTTAGATAAAGATGGAATTAAAATTAAGTGTAATTAAAATGCTATTATTGATATAACACTTCCAGCATATATCAATAAAAAGGCCTTAATGGAGAAACTTATACTCATTAAGACCAAGATTTTCATTTATTTATACAAATTTATTATTTCTTTCTAATGTTATTTATTATACACTTCTTAATTATTTCACAATCTTCCAATTCAAATGGCAATTTATGCAAGTTACAAGAAATACTATTCAACACCTCATTTATCTCATTTTCTTCAACATAAACCATAGGTAATAGTAAAAAAAATACTTCTTCAACATTCCTTAGTTTTTGCACCAAGTCCAACATATTTTTCCAAGATATTTTATGTATGTAAAAATGCGGACCTGTACATCCTATATTTTCACCGTTTATATAAAACACTGTATCTCCGGGATGAAATTCTATCTCTAATAGATTTTCTCCATTTAACTCCACCCTTAGTTTCCTAGGATTATTAACATAACCATCATTATCATCAAATACGCCATCATAGTATTTAGTAAATTCATCTACCCAATCTATTGATAAATTATATTTCGTTCTAATATACTCAGATAATTCAATATCTTTCTCCTCATAATAACCATTTGGATAGCATTTACTAAAAAACATTGACCAAAATTGCAGCTTTAAATTATTTAAATCGCTTATTGTTAATATGTCTTTCATATTACTATAATGTAGAAGCCTACATTTCCTCCTTCATTACTTTTTCTTCCAAAAGAGCCTGTACTTAGTCTTATCCTCTTTCCCTCTAAACTCAGGCCCACCTAACTCCATGCCTTTACTTTCAATTAATGGCTTGCAAATAGGCTTACACACGTTTCTTGAACTTCCACCTTCTATAAGTGTATACCTGTCTCCAATATTTTCGATAATAGTTTGCTCTGCATGTCCTTCTCCACCAATATATACTTCGTTCTCCTTTAGTTTCCCTTCAAACTCTGATATTATTGATTTTTTAGGACTATTAGTTGCTATTAGTAGAACTTCTTTACCTGTTTCATTGTCAATTGCTCTCATAACTGCTGTAGTGCCATTTCGCTTATCCCAATCATTTCTTAAACTTTGCAGCTCTTGTGCCCTCTTGTATAGTTCATCAGCCCCAGTTTGTGAACCCTTAACTTTTGGCTTTTTACTAATTTTTTCCCCAATTATATCGTTTATTATAATTGATATATCTTGGTCTGATATATCCGGTAAAATACCTTTCAAAGCTTTTTCCGCATCTGCTTTACTTAATCCAGAAACTTTTTCTTTTATTGCTTCAACCATTTCATCAATAGCTTTTTTCCCTTTATTCGGAAAAAGCTCCTTAACAACTTTGTATAATGTACAACCTTTCCCACACTTTGCACCTTTACTTACTTTACCCCCCATTATTCACCTCCTAGCCATAGATTTTTATGGCAAAATGATGCATTTTATCAAAAAATATAAATAGCAACTTTATTATTAAGCATAATTTTACCATAAAGTTAGCATTTTTTACATAATATCATTTTCTATTTTTCTATTGCTAAAAACAATATTTTTGCTACAGAGTATTGAATATTTGGAAACTAAACCCTCATTATATAGATTATCCATTGCAAATCGGTACATACATGCACCTCCATAATAATAACAGGTACAATATAGCATTCTGTTACAGAAATTAAAACGATATATAGTTAATTCAATACACTTTTTACAACGAAAATTGTGACGATTCATGTTAGCTAAACTAATGTTGTAAACTAGTAGAGTAAATGATAATATTAAAAAGCATAACTTTATTTTTAAATGAAAACACTCACAGCCGAACCAAAAAAGATTCGGCTGTGAGCAATATTGGTGGAGGCGAACCGTATACATTTGAAACCACAATTTCAAAAAAAGCTTTATTCAAAATTGCTATTTAATTATGAAAAGAGGAGAAGCAGTATTATCCCTGCTACTCCTCTTGTATTCTTAAACAACTACGGTTCAAAACCACTATAGTCATTTATACCGAGAGCGAATAGGTGATTTTGAGCATTTTTCTTCTGCATGTAACCTGAACGCTGTGTTCCTGCAGCATCTGTATTGGAAAGTAAAAATACATTACTTCCTCAAGTTCTATTTTGCCCTTAACTTCCTTATTCTTTAAAGTCTTTTTTATATTCATGGCTGGATACTTATTTGGAAATAGCTTTTTAAATTCTGCTTCTCCAAAAACTTTTCCATCGATTATAATCTTGTATGCTTTACAGCCACTAATTTCAACTTTCTTTCCGTTTTCATCCCCAGCAATCTCTCTGACTTCTTCGCAAATGATAGGCGGCCTCTTTCCATCTCCCTTTGTTCTTGCTTCTTCTATGTCTGGATAGAAGTTATTTACATCTTTTGTCTTTTTCATATCGGCATTCCCCCTTTTTATAATCTGATATTGCAAGGTTAGTACATGATTCTTTAAAGAATCAAGTCTATTTTTAAGAATTCAATCGCACTTTTCTTAAAATCAGAAAATCGTTAATGTTGATTTTGGACATACGTATTGATGACATCAAATCGACCTTTTCCATGTCCGAGGTAATTAGAAACATAGTCCATAGTTTCTTTTTTCGTCCAACCGCTTTTCCTTTTTTCGGTCCATAATTCTTGTGCTTTGAGCTTTCGGATTGCATGGATACTGGTTAATGGATACTTGTCTTTCAGTCCAAGTTTCTTAAGAATTCGGTTAAGCTGCTGGTTTACACTATCTGCTTTATCTGCTTTGATTCCAACCAAACTATCCTCATCTGATTTACCTTCGCACATCTTTAGTAGTAATTCTTCATCATCATCTTTTATTGAAAGCAGTCTATGCCTGCCTCCTTTTCCAACAACATGGATTTTTCTGTTGTAGAAATCAATATCCTTTACTTTGAGTCTAGCAACTTCGGAATCACGAAGTGCAAATCTATAGCAGAGGTCTATCCCAACAACTCCTTTTGAAGTGCAATGCTTGTAACCATAGTCCAAGACTTGCAAAAAATCATTCTTGTCCATTGCTTGAATTCGGAGTTTTTCATTTTCAGGTGTTTTTGCACTTGATGGAGCAAGTATATCTGCCCTCCAATTGCTTTGAAATCTAAACTTTCTTTGACAGAGGACTTCAATTTTAGCAATTCTGCTAACATAGTTTTTAAGTGTTGCAGAACTGCATGTTTGAGATTTTTTATTAAGAAATCCTTGCCAATGATCGGCCTTAACGTCTTTGACAAGCTTAACCTCTGAATAGTTTTCTTTCATATAGCTTTTGAACTCAAACGCAACCTGCTGCAAACTTTTCTTCTCATTGAAACTATATACTGTATCCATGTTTTCACCAGTATGTTTTGCTGAATGTTTATCTGCTCCTGGTTTAAATGCTTGTTGTATAGCACTGTCAATCTGATATGCAAGATTATGTCTACTCATATCCTATCACCCCCTAAAACTCTTTATTATTTTCGTTTTTATGTGAATATCTACGTTTTTTTCGTTGTTGCTCTCGTTTTTATTATCGTGTAAGGATTAACACGGGTCTGTCGACCCGTTAATCCTTACACTTGACATTTAGGCAAAATTAAAAAGGGCTACCCGTTCAGACGATATACTGCAATAGCAGTACAATAATACACTCACGTCCCAGCCCTAAAGGGAGCGATTTTGTGTCAAAAGGCTGATAAAATTAATCCAGCCTCAAGCTAATACTTTGGTTATTCTCAAAGTACAAAATGGCATAAAAAAAATAGGTCATTCATTTTGACCTTCAAACCTCCTTCATTTTCATAAAATCCATAATAAATGTTATATCTGAAATATATATAATGATCTATACGGAAATCAAGTAAAAGTTTCTTATCATTTAAGTATTTTAAAAAATCTACACGATATTATTTGGAATAGCACAAATTCAAATATTGATATTGTCAATATTACTTGACACATTTTTCTCGTACAATTTGTGGGTTTCGA
>DAOOVO010000172.1:0-5129 GCA_035370245.1 Pseudobacteroides sp. | reverse complement strand
ATCACGTACGGTTCTGTGAGAAGCTCGGGGTGAAAGTCCCCGGGTTTACTCGACCACTCACAGACCTTGCTAAGATATATCAGGCTTCTTACTGTCTAGCTATTTTTCAAAAGCATTGGAGATTTCAATTCTGAATTCTTCATCTGACAGTCTAAGTGAAGTTCCTCGGTAAGCGGTGGAACAAATACCGTAGTGTAACCCCCTCCCATACTTGATAGAATTATTAAGAATAATAAATACAAGTTGGGAGGGGTTCTAGTGCCAGTTAGAGACTTGCAATTAGAAAAAGAATGGAAGGCTAGGTTTGATGATTACAAAAAAAGTGGATTAAGCGTTAATGCTTGGTGTAGAAAGGCCGGTTTAAAAAGCACCAAATTTCGTTACTGGATAAAAAGGTTTAGTACTCCAGAAGAAAATCCTTCGTCCAAAACACAGTTTGCTGAAGTTTTGCTGCAATCTAATAGTACTACTGATAGAGTTGAAAAGACATCCTGTGAAGAAAAAGAGGAACTTTTAAAATCTAATACAACAAAACAAGTTCAAACACATTCTTCAGAATTTCAAGTATTTATCGACAATATTAGGGTGATAGTTCCAGGTGATTTCAATCCAGCAGCCCTTGCATGATTAATGAAGGTGTTGAAAACATTATGATGAGACATATAGCTGGCGGAGCAGACCATATTTACCTTACCTTAGGTAAGACAGATTTTCGCAAACAGCAAAATGGACTTGTCTCATTAGTTGCACTTAAATTTAAGCTTGATCCGCATTCCGGTACAAGTGTATTCCTCTTTTGTAATAAGCGTCACAATTCATTACGTGCATTAAGATGGGTGTCGGTTGCAAAAATTCCATTGGGGATTATCAAGTACTAGTAAATTGAATTAATACCATTATTGAACCTTTACAAAAAGCATTTTAGAAGAAAAATAAAAAAGAAAAAACGGAATTTCTCGGTGAACAACCGGGAGATTTCGTTTTTAAGGCATAGCAAAAAAAAATATGTTGAAGGAGAGCCTTAGAGAATATTTTGAAGGTAAAATTAAAGAAGGTAAAACAAAGCCCCAAGCCCTCGTTTGCGTATCTCGCAGGGCGGTTAGAATTATTTATGGAATGATGAAGTCAAAGACGGAATACAAGCCGTTTGAGAAGGTTCAAGAAGTAAAGGAAATACAGGAATAAAGAGTATTTCAATTGTAAAAATGATATGGTAAAATATTAAAAAAGCCTTAATTGATAGGGTTTATATACTGTTTGTTTTTTTGAGGGAGTTAAAAGCAAACGGAGAAAACTATAGTTGCCAACTTCAATAATGCGGGAGTTGGTAATGGTGAAGTTCCACTTGGAGGAGCTTATAAAGATGTACCTAAAAACGGAGGACAAAATCATCATATGCCTGCTGATTCAGTAAGCCCATATAGTACAAGAAAAGGTCCAGCGGTTAGAATGGAAACTAAAGACCATATGGAAACAGCCAGTTGGGGAAGTTCTAAAGAAGCAAAAGCATATCGTGCGAAACAGAAAGAACTGATTGACCAAGGTAAGTTTGAAGAAGCACAGCAAATGGATATTGATAATGTTAGAGAGCTTTTTGGAGAAAAATATGAAACAGGAATTCAACAAATGATTGAATACACTAAAAAGCTTTTAAGCAAAAAGAAAAATAAGTAAGGAGTGTTACATTATTATGACTTATGAGATAAAACCTTATATTGGAGTTGGCTCAATTGAGTTTGGAATGACTGAAAGCGAAGTAAGAAGTGTTATCGGTGGTGAATTTCGTCAGTTTAAAAAAACACCTGCTTCTGAAATGCTTACCGACGCATTTAGTGATAAGGGTATTCATGTTTATTATAAAAAACCAGGAATTTGTGAAGCTGTTGAATTTGGAAACCCAGCTGAACCAACATTTATGGGAAATAAATTAATAGGAATTCCTTTTAAAGAAGTTAAAAAGCTATTTGAAAAGTTAGATGATACTATTGAGGTTGATGAAACTGGTTTTACCTCATACAAATTTGGGGTTGGAGTTTTTGTTCCAACTTTAAAAAAATCGAAGAACGAGCCTATTCAAGGAGTTATAGTATTCGAAAAAGGCTACTATGATTGACAAAAAAATTAATCTGCCGGGTGTCGGTTGCAAAAATTACATCAGTCAAATTAAAATGCCAATATATAGCAAACAAAAAAACAAATATAGCTATGCGGATTTTGAACAATATGACAAAAGAATCTCAACCTAAGTGATATGCTCCCTTTTAGGTAGACAAGTGAAATAATAAAACTTTTACTTGTTTAAATAGAAGGGAGTGTTTTATGCCTAGAAATGTTTCACCACAGGACAAACTACGAGCTGTCAATGAATGAAGCAGGAACAGGCAGAAATGATATTGACATTATCGGAGCAGAACAGCCCAAAAGAAAAGGACTTTCAATATGAAAGAGATTTGATTATTAAAAGCCTTGTAAGGGAAATACGGTTTAAAAAGCAGGAAAATGAGGACATTGACAACGAATTGAAACGGCTTGTTGATTTGACAGGGTACAAACTGCAAACAATGCCCGGCATCAATTTAATTAGTGCGGCAAATATTATTTCCGAGATTGGCAATATTGAAAGGTTTCCGAATTCTGATAAATTAGCCCAGTTTTGCGGCGTGTGTCCAGTAAATTTCAGTTCGGCAGGAAAAGGCAAAGACCAAAGGAGCAGACAGGGAAACAGGGTTTTAAATGCTATATTTCACTTTTTGGCTATTCAGTTGGTGCAAATATCGCCATCAGGCAAGCCAAGGCATCCAGTGTTTAGAGAATATTTTGAAGGTAAAATTAAAGAAGGTAAAACGAAGCCCCAAGCCCTTGTTTGCGTATCTCGCAGGGCGGTTAGAATTATTTATGGCATGATGAAGTCAAAGACGGAATACAAGCCATTTGAGAAGGTTCAAGAAGTAAAGGAAATACAGGAATAAAGAGTATTTCAATTGTAAAAATGATATGGTAAAATATTAAAAAAGCCTTAATTGATAGGGTTTATATACTGTTTGTTTTTTTAAGGGAGTTAAAAGCAAGCAGGAGTAATATATAGTTACTGACTTCAATAATGCGGGAGTTGGTAATGATAATAATTTACCAACACTAATTGATCGTAGAGCTACTGCTATCCAGAAACAATTAAAAGCTGTTGTTGGCGAAGGTTCAGGACCTGTAATTGAATTACCAGCGGGAATTGGTAATAATATTATTTCCGCTTCTGGAAAAGCGGAAGATATAGTATTTAATGGTGCTAACTTAAGCACTCGGCAAGCTAAATTACTTGAACAGTTACCCGAATATGGAAGTAGGGCAATTGTTCCTAAAAAGATGTATTCTACAAGCGATTTAGCAGCGTTAACAGCTCAAACAGGTGACGAGTTTGCAATGTTTACTACTGGTGGTAGAAGGATGATTATTCGTGGTAACCCAAGAAGCGTTCCTATAAATACTTCAGCAGCGGAACAGTTGGCAAATCAAGGGTGGCGATGGTCTGCACACTCACATCCTGGTATAAGTCAAACAGTATTGACAGCTTCTGGTGGAGATAGAGCGGTATTAAGTCAGTTTGTTAACCAAGCGAAAAGTAGAATTTTTAACTCTGTTGGTCGTTCTCAAATTTTTGGCAAAGACTGGTCAGATTGGTTACCAGGACAATGATTATAAAAACAATATGAATTAGTGAGGTGTTATAGTGAACAAAACTCTAATAGAAACCTATACATACAAGTTTGATAATAAAACTACCAAGATACAGATATATAAAATTGATGATAATAAAAGCCCCCCTGTCTTTTATTCTGTAGCAGATTATAAACGTGTTATATGCGAGGCTAGTACAATTGAAGAAGCAAAGAAAAAATGTGAGGAAGAAATAGATATTAAAGTAGCTGTAGCATCTGGAAAAATAAAATTAATAGATAGTAAAAAAGCCGAGGATATAGCCAAAAGTACATTCAAACAATTCCTATCTGCTTACATAATACCTGCTGGTTTGGAGAAAAGAATTGGGGTTAGCTATTCACAAAAAGGTAAGGAGTGGGTGTTTGATATTTATCTTTACCCTGAGATTCCAATTACGAGCGGTTTGGAAGAAGACCTTACGAACCCGATGCGAGAAACATTAGCGGTAGTTAAAGTTGATGGTGAAACCGAGGAAGCAGTTGTCATTGAAAACAAAGAAATAATGTTTAAGGTTTTTGGGGAGTGTAAATAATTTTGTGGTGCGGCCGGGCAAGGTCGTGTAGTATAGGAGGTGGAAACCCTTGTGGGTTGCAAAAATCTCATCGGGGGTTATCAGGTACCAATATATAGAATTGATACCATTGTTGAACATTTGCGAAAAGCATATTGAAGAAAAATAATAAAGAAAAAACCGAATTTCTCGGTAAATAACTGGGAAATCCCGTTTTTAAGGCATGTAAAAAAACCTTAAATCATACAATAAAAAATTAATCAGGCGACTTTTTGATAATCGTGGTATAAGCCGTTAAGGATTGGATTTAAGAACCGTTTCGGCAATTGCCGTTTCGGGCAATTTTTCTTTCAAAATCGGTGTTTTACAATCAATGCCTTGATGTGTCCTGACAATGTTATAATGCTTCCCGATATACTCTTTGAGTAAGTGTTCAAGATGCCTTTCATTTACAGGGATTATATGATTAAGCAATTCATGTCGCAGAATACCGACTGTTCTTTCGCATATACCATTTTGCCAAGGACACTTAAACCCTGTTTTTTTGGCTTTGACATTTGCATTCTCAAGGAAGTTTTTTAATTCACGACTAGTAAATATGGTGTCATTGTCATGAATCAAGTATTTTGGTGTATTGCCAAAAGGAGTGGCTTCCCTGATTTGTTGAGCAACCCATGCAGAAGATGGATTTGTTGTAACGGCAAAGTGTTCAATTTTCCGTAAGCGGTGGAACAAATGCCGTAGTGTAGAAACCTCCTATGTTTGATATCATTTAATAATAAATATCAGGCAGGAGGTTTTTCAATGCCTAAAAGGGATTTGGATCTTGAAAGAAAGTGGAGAATAACTTTGTAAGCGTCAATTACATCATCACATAGTATAACAATTACAAAGCTGATATAAT
>DAOOVO010000171.1:0-5264 GCA_035370245.1 Pseudobacteroides sp. | reverse complement strand
AGTTGTCAAGGTACATCTATTGTAAAAAAAGAGTTTATGCAGTGGAATCAAACTTGCAATACATTATTTTGATGAAGCTCTAAAGAATTTTACACAAAATGATTTCCCGGATGAATTCAATGATATAACAAATTTAAGGGAACAGGCTCGTATGGCTTTGATTCAAGCAAAATAAGACTATCGGGATATATTGAGATATTTTGTTATACTGATATTTTGTTATACTGATGAATATTTTGTTATGCGGATGTTCATTTTCTGAACATCCGCATAATCACTTTTGACCAAAGTAGGTATTATTTAAATCTGTACTGGGAATTGTGTTATAGTCCCGTTTGCATATCGCAATATATACATCATGTCAATAGAATCAATTTGTCCGTTACCGTCTACATCAGCCGCTAATCTACCGTACTCATGAGGGAAAATTTTAGAGTTACTCAGAATTATTGCTTTTACCAAATCATAGTCCTCTTTTGTTACGGTTGATGACCCATCCACATCTCCATATATGAATATGTCTATTGAACCGTTATTTAGCTTTGTGGACTGATATTGATAGGAATCTGATTTATAAAGCTTGCATTTGTTCTGCACCAATGTAAGAGGAGTATTGGAAATTGTACTTACAGTATCAATAACATCAAACTCAATATTTGCCATCACTCCATTTGTATTTATAATCTTCTGCGATGTCTTGTCCCCTGTAAATGTCAATGTTACCTCACCTTTTGAACTGTCAACGGAATATGTAAAACCATATCCATTCGGTATAATGCTTCCTGCTGTTGCATTAGTTACTGAAAGCTTGTTTTTATCATATTGCACAACAGCATTCACTTTGTAAATTCCTTCTGCAGGAACATTAGATATTGTGACAGGTATGACTTTCTTTCCTGATTTAGGTTCCATTATACCACTTCCGATACTCAATTCTGTTGCAAAAGCATCTGTTGAATATACGCAATCAATTGCTAAAGGTAAGTCTTTATAGTATAGTCCGCCCATAGTATATATCCTGTTGTCAACAATCTCTGCTTTGTGTCTTTCACCGGCAAAAGGATATCCTCCTTTGTCTGTCCATGTTTCAGTGACAGGGTCATATTCTTTGAAAGATCTGTTATTTCCTGTACCACCAATAATATAAATTTTATCATTAGCAGTTGCAGTTCCAAAATGTGCTGATGCCACAGGCATTGGATTTTTGGTTGTCCAGGTGTCTTTTGAAGGGTCATATTCTTCTATGGATGTAGTTAATTTATCCGAAGCATCATATCCGCCCATGATATATATTTTTCCATTTGCAACTTCCGCTCCAAAATCTCTTCTTGGAATGGATATTGAACCGGCAGTACTCCATTTATTAGTAGATGGATCGTACCTTAAAACCTTATCTGTACTTTCCATTTTGTATTGACCTGTTGCTGAGTTATATACCACTTTTGATCCTCCAATGACATATATATATCCATTTAGAGCTACCGCTTCATGACTGCATCTCATTTCAGGCATTTTCGCTTTCAAAGACCACGTTTTAGTTGCAGGATCGTATTCTTCCATACTGTCATAGAAAGTAGATCTGCTCAGTAAATCATCAAAACCACCCATTACATATATCTTTCCATTTAATGATACGGCAGATGCATCCACTCTAGGAACAGACATTTTAGGTTCTAAAGTCCAAGTATCATTGGCGGGATCATAGGATTCAACACTATCAAGTCCACCTAATCCAAGGTTAACACCACCTATACCACCAATTGCATATATTTTTCCGTCCAGTACAGTGGATGAGAAATACGATCTTAAATGATTCATATCTGTATTCTTTTTCCATATTCCTTCCTTAGGATTATAGATAGTAACATCTGATAAATAAGATCCTTCGCCGTATCCTCCAAGTATGTAAAGTTTTTCATTTATTACAACAGATGTATGCCCTATTAACTTTGATGGAAGCTCACTTCTTTGAGTGTATAACCCAATGGTGTCATCATATTCCACAACCTTATTTGATGCTTGTCCTCCCGCAAAATATAACTTTCCATTTATTTCAGATACTGTAAAATCAGAATCAGCATTGCTCAAGCTTTTCTTTATTGTCCATGAGTCAAGTGTTGGATCATATTCTTCAAAAGATTTCAAAACACTTTCGCCATTTTTTCCACCAAGAACAATAATCTTGTTATTCAATTTACTTATTCCAAAATTACTTCTTGCTGTAGGCATTGATGCTCCCTCTGACCATTCATTTGTAGAAGGATCATATATCTCAACTTTATCAACAGCAGAGTTGCCATTAAAACCACCAATTACATATATCTTTCCGTTTACATTTACAGCACCTGCTCTGCATCTGGCCGTCGGCATTGATGCTTTTGAAGTCCATGTATCGGTTGCAGGATCGTATTCTTCAACAGTACTTAAACAATTCGAACCGTCAAAACCGCCAATTACATATATTTTACCGTTGTCACCGAGAACAGCTGTAGTTTCTATTCTAGAAGATGACATGGGGGCCTTGTTTACCCAAGAATTGCTTGTCGGATCATACTGTTCAACAATCTTTATATAGAAAGGACCCTTTTTGCCTCCAAATACGTAGATTTTGCCATCTTGATCCGCAGCGGCACTAAAGAATGCCCGTGCTTCATTCATCTGTGCTTTGTATGAAACTCCACAATCAAGTGTTGTAACACTTACTGGGTTGGATAAACTGGAATTAAAATCTGTCCTCGCCCTTATATTAAAGTTATACTCTGACTTTGACTCAGTGGTTCTTAAACTAAAACTTGTATCAGTAATATTTTCCATAAAAACGCCATCCAAAATTACATCATAGGAAGTGGCCTTATTTATAGGATACCAGGATAATTGAACTTCGTCATTTAAAGCCTTTGAAGTAACATCCGGTGAATATAAAGCAGTATACATACTTAATGTATTACTCCAGTCGCCAGTTTTGGAAGAGTTTTTTGCCCTGACCTTGTAAGTATGTTTTGTGTTGTATACGAGATTGTTATGTGTGTAAGTCGTATTAGTCAGGCTTATTATGTTAGTGCCGTCTATCATAAGGTCATAGCCTGTAGCACCCGGTACAGAATCCCAACTTACATTAATTGAGTTGTATGTCGCATCAGCTCTCAAATTTTTGGGAGTACTGAAAAAATCTGCCGAGTATACCAAAGCAAAAGGTTGTGGTCCCTTCGGCACATTGTATCCGATAACTTCGATTTTATATGTTCCCACCTTGGGATTTCTGATTGTTATGTTTTCAACATTGTTTTTGTTGTCAACTTCTGAATTAAACGGTGCTGTAAAGTCATTTCCATTATAAACCGTTCCATCAGGAGCCGTAACCTTCAGGTTAAGATCGTTAACAAGTGCCTTAGAAGCTGACACAGATCCAGGATAATCCGACCATGTAAGTGTTATCTTAAGCGGCTTATCTGTGCTTGTTACTTTACATTCTGTGGTATATGAAGCTGTTTGACCTGTAGCTAAAGTTGCATTGTCTTCAATAATTTTAGTTGCAAGAAGTGAATCATAAATACTAGTTTTCCCCCAGCCCTGTTCTGCAGTATATCCTTCAGTCAATGCTCCATTAATTAAAAATGCTTTGACAAGAGCTGCCGTAGGACTTGTTATACCATAATTTTTCTCTATATATTCACGGATAACAGCAACATTTCCTGCTGTTAACGGAGTCGACATTGATGTACCGCTCATATACTGATAGTATGGGTTACCGGGATATGGATTATCAGTATCACTAAGGGAGGTCTTTGCTGAAGCTATATTTGTACCGGGTGCAACAACATCAGGTTTAATCCTGCCATCAGCACATCCATAGCTTGAAAAAATAGCTCTTTCACTTGGATTGTCTGAATTCAACAAATTATCATCGATGGGCATATATGGCCTGAAATTTTCAGATGCACCAACTGTTATACAATTTTTGGCTGATCCGGGTGAGCCAAGATTAGGGCTGTCTTTTCTTCCATTGTTTCCGGCAGAAAACAAAACAACCATATCCGGATTATTCCATATAAAATTGTCAACTTCGTTGCTATTTGAAGTGTATGCACCTTTAACAGGAGAACCCCATGAATTTGAATGAATTCTTGCACCATATGCATATGCTTCCTGAAGCAAATCACTTATGGAAGAAAATCTTACCGTGGAACCTACGGCTACATCCTGTACAACCAAATGTGCTTTTGGTGCTGTTCCCTTTATTTGACCATCGGACATCGAACCATCCCCAATAATTGAACCTGCTGTATGAGTACCATGTCCATTAGCGTCAGCTCCGTTTTCTCCAGTATGGTCGAAGATTTTATCAATTCTGCCTAAAAAGTCTCTATGAATGGTATTGTTGGCAAGACCCTCATTCCCTTTATCCAAGCCCGTATCGGCTATCCCGATAATTTGTCCGCTACCTTCATAAGGCAAGTTGGAAATGGATTCTGAACCGGTTATTCCTCTCGCAATATCATTGTTAACTTCCGCCTCAACTTCTTCTTCAATATATTTTATTGAATTATTTTTCAAAAGACTTTTTATATTCTTAAACTTGGCTTTTGCAGTAATTACTCCTTTTTTGCTCGATAACTTTTTTGAACCGATATTTTTAAGATCATTATCCAAGCTGCTTAAATCGGTATCAAAAGTACTTATTCTTATTTTGACCTCATCATCAAGACCTTTTTTTGCATTGTTATTGATTTTTTCCAAAAGGTCTGGATCCAACTTGAATTCATCTTCATAGGGTATGACATTTTCTACACAATCAACATTTTTAACCTTTTGTGCAATGTTAGGTGTGGTAAATGTCAGAAACGAGAAATCCGGGATATAATCCAGCAAAACGGCTCCCGCATTTATTACTTTTTCTTTCATCTCTTCCGTTATAGGACCCGTGAAAGAAATAATATAAGGACGTGCTTCTTTTCCTGATTTATTAAAGTCGTATTTTGCACCTATGCTGCTATCATCTGAATCAAATGTGGCAGCCCTTAAGTGGATTTTATGCTTGTTTTTTTGATATCCTTTTTGAGATGATGCTCCCACATCAAAACTTGCTGTCGATAACAATAAAGATACAGACAGTACTGATGCCATTAATTTGTTTAGTTTCATAATCGTTTCTCCTCCTTGTATTATTTTTTATTGCTGCAACTTGACAAAAGTTAATGCATATCACCTTCTTGTACAATTAATATTGTATTAAATCAGTGACCGAAGCCACTGTTCGACCCATT
>DAOOVO010000170.1:0-5314 GCA_035370245.1 Pseudobacteroides sp. | reverse complement strand
CTGAAATTGAATTTATGGCTAATGGATCTAAGGTAGCTAAAACGGGAGTTGGTAACTCCAGTAACTTACCAGCAGTTATTGACCGAAGAGCTGCTGCTATGCAGAAAATACAAAAGTCTGCTATTGGAGAAGGTTCTGGGCCAGTAATTGAACTACCAGCAGGCAATACTACAAATAACTTTGGAAAACTTAAGAGTCTTGGAAATGGAACATGGGAATCTACTGAAGGTTTAATATATGGGCAAGAAAAGTATTATTAAAATTAGTCGATTTAGTGATTGACAATTCGGGGAAAATTTCTTACCATTAACATGGTGGGTTTTACTGGAAAGGAAAGTTGGCATGATTGAAGAATACAAAAAGAAACTTGAAGAATTAGAAAGCAGATTTGAAGCTTTGAAAATGGATACTGACAGTAGGACAACCGGGGAAGGGATTATAAAAACCATCCATGAAAGTATAATTGACCTTGAAAGAGCGGTTGAAAACAATAAATCTTCTGATATAGCAAGCTGTAAAATGCTCTTAAACTGCCTTTTGGGAGGTCTGGAAACATTTATTTTTGAGCATAGAAATAAAAGGAATTAGGCATGATGTTTTTTGATGATTGGAAAATGAATTTAATAGTTGCGTTAGTCGGCGGTGTGGTTGCCTTGGTTCTTGTAGGTTTTGAGAAAAGGCATGATATAAGGGATTTTTTCAGAAGGAAATAAATATGGGTTGTGTTATTTGGAGTGCTGAAAGCACAAAAAGGATTGAAAGGCTTAGAATGAGTTTACACAAGGCAATTGAGGAAAATTTACATAGTGAAGTATTAAAAATTAGCAAAATGCTTGATAAGGAAATATTAAGATTTATAAATCATCAACGAGAAAAAAACCTAGTTTTTAGGGATATAAAATTGTAATCAGTCCTAACAATAATTAACAATTAGTAGATAGACATAGAAAGTTTTGAGTGTTATAATAGGGCTGGAAATATGCAGGAAATGGAATAAATTTTCTTTAGGATTTCAAGGCAGGGAAGCTAAGGGGCTTAAAGAGATTTAGTATAGTTGTACAACAAATTTACAAGTGCATTTGTAGAAGAAGTTTGAAGGGATTTTAGGCAATAATGAAAAGACGGTTTTTATTGGTGCTTGGTACAATATTTGCACTATTTGTGGGATGTTTTTTATTCTACTACTACAACAACGAAGAACAGGCAGTAAATGTTGAAATATTGAAAACTGAACAAATAGTTCCTTGGGGAGTGCAAAGCATTAATGCCCCTGCTCAATGGCCTGAGATTACCGGGAAGGGTGTTAAAGTTGCCGTTATGGATAGCGGTATTAATTTCAATCATCCTGATTTTGGAGACAATATCAAAAAAGGATTCAACACAATAAACCCAAGCGAGCTTCCCATAGATGATTATGGACATGGAAGCTTAGTAGCTGGTGTAATAGCTGCTAAAGATAATAATATTGGTGTTGTTGGTGTTGCTCCTGATGTTGAATTGTACCCGGTCAAGGTGCTTGATAAATACGGTGAAGGGGAAATAACCGATATTGCAGAGGGTGTTGACTGGTGTATTGAAAACAAAATGCAAATAATCAACATGAGCTTTGCAATTGAAGAAGATAAGCCCCTTTTAAGAAGTGCAATAATGAAAGCTGTACATGCAGGAATAGTTGTTGTTGCTTCTGCTATGAATTCAAACGGTGGTGATGTTGGTTATCCAGCATCATATAAGGAAGTAATATCCGTTACAGCGGTAGACCAAAGGAATAAAATATGTTCAACCGCTCCAAGGGGCAAAATAGATTTTTCCGCTCCCGGTGTTGGTATAGTGTCAACCGCAAGTAATGGAGGATATGAGGAATTATTAGGAACTTCACTAGCTGCCCCTCATATTACTGGACTAATTGCCTTGATAATGCAAGATCCTAAAAGATTTGGATTGTCTGAAAGTAAAGCGAATTTGAATGATGATATTTATAACCTTCTTAAACGCTTAACTTTGGATATAGGGGAGAAAGGCAAAGACAGAGTATTTGGGGAAGGATTTGTTACATTAAAAAACATAGGAAACATAGGAGAATGAGAGGAGAATTTTTTCAATGAAAACGAATTTTAGAAAGTCTATTGCAATGATAGTATGCGTTTGTTTTCTGTTTACAGGACTGGTTGGCAATTATGTATACGCAGAAAGCACAACAGGAACAAGCAATATGAAGATTGTTCAAAATGATGACAATATTTGTAAAGTAGTAGGAGAGTATGACGAAGGAACTGCATATGCCATTCTTAACAAAAACACAAACGAAGTAACGCTGGAAACTGTTGAAAAATCAAAAAATAAAATTTTTGGTTTTGGGAAAGGCAAATCAAAAAAGTATAAAGTCAAAGTGGATAAGTCAAATAGCGAAGAGTTATCAGCAACAATTGTTGATGAAGAGACTAAGCAAGAGCATAAACTTAGCAGGTCAAAATCAAAAGTTAAAGCACAAGCTCCATTAGTTATTCCCCTAGCGTTTGGTGTTGCTGAGTTAATAGCATTTTTATTAGCTTGTGCTGCAACTATTACTATTGCAGGAGTTACATACTATGCAGCTACAACTATAGCAGAAAAACTAAGAAGAAATAAGACATATAATTATTATGCGGCTGCATTGGACAAAAATAAAACTGATGTTTATATTGCAGGTCCGTATCCTAATGATGCTGCTGCATTTGCTGCGGTAAAAGCAGGTGGAAGCGTATTTGCAATAACAGATGCAAAAGCTGAACAAGCTGCAAGAAGGGGTGGCAATGGTACACCTATGTGGCATTTGGCACATGGAAGTGGAGATGGATTTATGAATCATTATCATCCAACTATGTATGGGGTAAAAATCGAAGGAATACATTGCTGGTATTAATAATATTAATATAAAATGTTGTATATTATAAAGATTGGAGTGAGAAATCTTGGTAAATTACTTTGTGATTTCAGGACATAAAGATAAGCAAATAATTAGCACAGATGTTTGTTTTGACAATACATTGGTATATCTTGATAGTGAAAATTATTATGAGGAATCAGATCCATTAGGGTGGATACCGGGGATTATAATTTACAATACTATTTCCAAATCAACTATTTGTTATAAATTTGAAACAAATGTAAGAAGTGCTAGCTATAAAAATACAACAGATACAATATATTATGTTATAAGTAAGTATAAACCAGATACTATATGTCTAGAATTTAAAAGAGTTGATTGTTTTAAGCGTTCTGAAAAAGAAATTTTCTCTTTGGAATTTGATGCCACAAAACTAGATGAAAAGCAATTATCTATATTAAAACACGTAGATATTCATGGGATAAATTCAAGATATTGTATTGTTAGAATTCCAGAATTGAATCATAAATATGGACTTCCGCAATACTCGCAAATACTTTTATTGGACTCGGAAGAAAACAGATGTTTTGTCATCCCAATGAGAATCGCCAATGAGGATACAATTTTACGATTGGATAGGGTTGTGGCTAGTGATAATGCTGCTTTTTTGTTAATGAAAACAGGAAACATAGGTTGGTTTGAAAAATTGGATTTCTGGAAAACTGGTAGGAAAGATTATTTTGACAAATTAGAGAGCCTTATATTTATTGATATTGAGAGCCTCATACACCATATTAAAAATGGTATTGAAATTTCCGATAGATTCATTATTGATAAATGTGGTTTTGAATCTGCCTTTACGAATATTGAAATAATTGGTGATGAACTTAAATATCAAAAAGTTAGTTTTGAGGATAATACTACCGAGTTGTTGTCATATAACATAGTTGAAAAACAGACAACAAAAATCAAGGTAGAAGGTATACATGAAAATGTAGTTCAATTTGATGGAAATATGTACGCAATTTCTACAGATGAAAACAGTAAAAAAATAAATGATATTTCAAATAATGAATGCATTTTTACTACAGCAACATTAGCTGAACAGATTATATATTTTGACAATAAAAATATAATTACTGCGATACCACAAGAGGGATTGAGACATGAAATTAAAAATTATAACATTGTAGATAACAAGGTTAATAGCCTAGGGTTTGGGTGGTTTACTTTCAATGATAGACAAAAAATATTGACGATTTTTAATTAATTAGATACGGATATGCACTAACCCTATGGACTAGCTGGGCATAATTGGATTGGGTTCAAATTTTCTGTCCATTTAGTCCATAAGTTGAGGGATTAATAATAAGAGGTCATAAATGATTAAAATAATTGCAATGTTGACAATGCTTTTAGACCATGTGGGGCAAGTGTTTTTTCCAAACATGATTATTTTTCCTATTGTGGGAAGATTGGCACTTCCAATTTTTGCTTGGGGTATTGTAAACGGATATAAAAAAACTAGAAACTTTAAAATATATGCTTTAAGGATATTGATATTAGCAATAGTTTCACAATATCCTTATATGCTCTTATTCAAAAATGAATATTTCAATATATGCTTTACATTGTTGACAGGTCTAATAATATTAAAAGTTTATGATTTAAAACTAAATGGATTCTTGAAAGCTTTTATAATACTGTTTTTAGGGCTTGTCGCCCATGAGTTTGATTTTGAATATGGTATATATGGAATTGCCCTATTGCTGATATTCCATATATCTGATAGAAAGTATTATTATTTAGTACCTTTACAAATTGCAGTAACTTTCATAGGAATGAAGCTTTATAGGTTTGAGAGTTTACAGCTTATTTCAATAGTATCTATTGGTGTGATTGTCTTATTTGAAAAGTATAATTTCAGAATTAATAAAATTATAAATTACGGATTCTATCCGGGGCATATCATAATACTTTTGATTATTAAAAATTTACTGCCTTAAAGGGGAATTTTTATGTTTTTTACTGCTGACCCTAAAGGTGAAATCTATAAGCAATTAATACATCTGAAAATCTCGTAACCATAAAAAACACCTTCCTATAATCAAATAATGCTGTCTCGTGGAACTGAACCGCTCCATAAGCACAAGGCAAAATACCGCCATTTCCTGAGCCTGTCAAGAACTTTTTATTTTTTTATCAGGATAAATTTTTATTTGCTAAGTCTCCAGAACC
The DNA here is from genome assembly GCA_035370245.1 of Pseudobacteroides sp. GTDB lineage: Bacteria > Bacillota > Clostridia > Acetivibrionales > DSM-2933 > Pseudobacteroides. The sequence goes on along the minus strand of DAOOVO010000170.1, from coordinate 210 downwards.
AGATAAATTATTTCAGTAAAATATTTCCATAACATGGTTTTGTATAGTGATGCCCACACAAAAATAATGAATTTTGTTTTTCCTCTTAAGAATTTTTTCTTTTGCTTCGAAGCCAAACCAAAGTATAAAAAGCTGTTTTGCTGGATAAAAAGATGAAATGCGTATTCCGGAACATCCGGACGGCTATTCCGGAGGCATCCGGACACTAAA
>DAOOVO010000169.1:0-5355 GCA_035370245.1 Pseudobacteroides sp. | reverse complement strand
CAAAGATCGATATTACCTGTTTTTAACAGGAGTTATTGCAGTGGAATCATATATTTGATTCACCAAAATGCTCACATTCATCATCATATAAGACATAATCACTATGCTCTTCAAATGAAACCCCTGTAGTATAGGTTTGCAATACTTTTTGAGTTACTCCACGTTCAGTTCTACTTAATGGTTCATTGAATGATGATGCCAGATTACTGTTAAATTTACTCTGTGCAATCTGAATAGCATAAGGGTATAAATAGTTTGTCTCGCTTCTAACCTTTATATAGTATGTTTTGTTAGCTGTCAAGTTCCATACGATTTTAAAATTATATCTCTCGCCACTATAATCATCAACAGTCAAGGGATAACTTTGGCTTTCATCATATAAGAAACTATAATTATCTATTTCGCCGGATGACTCTATTGTGTAACTCCGCAAAAAGTTTCCCTATAAGCTTAAATTTTTGGTCTTCACCCGGGGCAGGACTTAGAATGCCCCTCATCAATTACATTTGTTCTGCTGTCATATAACCCTCCAAAATATGTTGTATCCCCCATGTCCCTTGATAGTATAGGTCCCTGTTACTGTTGGTGTGTAAACATAATAGTCTTCATCTCCGGCAGTTCCAATACTGGCAGTTATTATTCCGCTTAAATCAAAATCGATTTTGAATTTCTTTTGATTTATGGAAAGATAAAAAGGCTGATTGACTACTATCATTTAGTAGCTCTCAGCCTTTTAACAAAATATTTTGAGTAATTTTGCCAAGGTATTATTTTTGTTTCATACCAAAAGCAAGCTAACGTCCGTCTATGTCTTCTAATACAAATTCTAAATTGTTATAATCTGTCAAATGTAGTGGACGAACAATTTTAGCTCCTTTACTTATAAATTCGTTTTGTAACGCTTTTTGTTTGTCTGTAATAAAATAAGCATCTTCCCCATACCCATAAAGTTCCCTATTCGTATGGACTTTTTTGTTGTTTGCTTTTGTCAAAACTATTTCCACACTTCTTACTTTTCTCAAATCTACTTAAACTCAATTTATGGGCCGGTATAAATGCTAACCTTACTATCATTTAATGTAACTTCCTTTGATTCTTTATTTTCAAAAATCCTTTCTTCTGCTCCATCTGATATATAGGACACTTTTTGTTTTAATGTTATATTTGCATTATCCTTTGTCAAATTATTAATCTCAACATCAACTTGATAATTAATGATGTGCCACCAGTTAGTATTAAAATGTCCAAATCTAATTACAATGTCCTTTCCAAAATCCTTCAAGCAACTTTTGGGTATGACAAATTCAAAAATATTCTCCCCATAAATACCCTTTTTAAATTTTACATTATTTCCTTTTCTGGAAACTTCCTTATCAATACTGTAATCATCAAAAAAATTTGATTCTAAAACACTATTATTTTCATATATGTAGTCAACTTTTATGCCCTTCATATTATATTGAGTTTGATCAACTATAATAACTGCATCAATATAATTGTGGTATCTGGCAAACCTATATCTTACTTCTGTAAAAAAATATAAATAAGCAAACAGTACCACCAAAATAGCAACAATAACCAGAATTGACTTCTTTAATATCCTATTAACTTTAATCATAATTAACCACCAACTTTCAGCCATTTCTTATATCTCACCAACATAGCAATGGGTTTTCATAGGTAACTCAATTATACTGTTATTGCTATATTTATCAAATAAAGCATTTAACCCATCAATGAATTCTTTATAATTTTTATCGCTTTTTGTGGGGGCATAAGATGAAGACAAGCTGCTTCCAATATAAGCTTCTAACGATAATATCCTAATGTTGTTAAATACTCTATATTCGAACAAACCATTCTTAAAAAAATCACTATATGACTCAGGATTAGCACAGCTTCCACCAGAAAACCCCACAAAATCTTCACAAACACGTCTGCACAACTCTTCATTTTCTTTAATTAGTTCATTTTCCTCCTCTCTTCTATTCCAAACGAGAATAACTTTACCACTATCTTTAAGTATCCTTTGAAACTCAATTTTAGTTTTACTTCTGTCAAACCAATGGAAAGCCTGTGCTACTGTTATGAAATCGATTGATTTATCTGGCAGGTTGGTTTCCTCAGCACTTCCGTGGACAGCAATAAAATTATCAAAACAATCACAGTATTCTATACACTGAACGCATATTGTAATTCGGTTCAACTGCATATATTTTTTTCACTTCAGGTGCAAGTAATTTTGTTAGTATCCCGGTACCTGCTCCTATATCTGCAACGACACTTTTTGATAATCCTACTTTGTTTACAATATAATTGATAAAATCCGGCGGATATGTGGGACGATATTTTACATTAATTCATGAACTCAAATAGGTCCACAAACATTCTATTGAATTCCTAAGCCATATTTTCGAATAATATTTAATTCTTGTGCATTAAACAATCCTGCATTATACAAATTAATAAATTCTTGTGAAACACTTTGACCAAAAACTAAAATATCATCAGAATTAACTGTAACTTTTATACCATGATCATACAAAGTTCTAATTGGATGAACTTTTATACTTTCCACTCGATCTAACATAACATTACTTGTAGGACATATATTTAACTGAATTTTATTATCTGCAAGCCAGTTCATTATTGCTGGGGACTTGTAAGCAGAAATGCCATGTTGTACTTCGTTTAACTCTAGCTCTTCAACCGCTTCTTTAACAGAATTAGCACAACCCCATTCACCTACATGAGCTTTTAGAATAAGTCCTTTTTCTTTAGCTTTTCGGTAAATTGATTTAAAATTTTTGATTGGTTGAGCCATTTCATCTCCATACAAATCAATTGAAAAGAAACAATCCTTTTCGAGAAATGGTGCAATCCACTCCTCAAGTAAATTTACCGGACAATGCCTTGATTTAGGAATCAATTTTAAAGCTTGTATATCTCTATTCTCAATAGCACTAATAAATATTTTATCAAAATTTGACATCATAAGCAATCCTTTACTTTAATTTTTGTCCTTCAAAGATAAAAATAACATTTTCCTCTTTTATATTACTCTCTGTATGAAACTGCCACGCAGCAATTGCAAAAGAAATGAGATTATACCCATCCTTTATTTTTTTTCAGTAAATTGGCGAATTGTGTATTAATGTTATGAGGTTAAATATTCGATAAATATAATAATTCTCCTTTTAGACTAATAATAATTATGGAGGTATTGTATATATGAACATTATACGCTTAAGGGGAAAGTTGATGTTATTTTTCGGTATAGTACTTATTTTACTCGGATCAACTCTTTTTGCCACTGCACATTTCGAAGCTTCCCAAATTGCCAAGCAAAGCCTCAATGCAAAGATTAATGCTGATTCAAAACTTGGATACAGTTTAATTGATGAAAAGTATAAAGGTAGTTGGTCAATACGGGATGGCAAACTATATAAAGGTAACAATTTAATAAATGATGATTATTCTATTGTAGATGAAATTACAAAACAAACGGAATCCTTTGCTACAATATTTATGCATGATACAAGAATTTCAACAAGCGTTTTAAAGGAGGATGGCAGCAGAGCAGTAGGTACAAAGGTTTCAGAACCCGTAAAAGAAGCAGTATTAAAACAAGGTAAGGAATATCTTGGAGAAGCCGTTATTTTAAATAAGGAATATTATACAAAGTATATACCACTTAAAGATGATGAAGGAAATATTATTGGCATTTGGTTTGTTGGGACTGAAAAAGAAAAATTAAATAATCTTATTACCAGAATGGATACTACTACTATTATTGCAATCTTACTATTACTTACAGTAGGTATAATAATATTGGCCTTTTTCGTTAACTCAATTTCCAAAAGTATAAATGCAATTTTAAGGTCAATCAGATCAGTGGCATCCGGGGACTTGACAAATAAAGTACATATCAAGAGAAAAGACGAAATTGGAGATATTGCTAATAATGTAAATACCATGATTGATAATGTCGGAGCATTGATTAAAGATATTAAGGAGATGAGTTCAACAGTTGCATCATCTTCAAAACAGATGAAGTCTTCAGCAGAAGAAGTGAGCAAAGCGTCCGAGCAAATTGCTGTTGCTGTTTCCGAAGTAGCAAAAGGAGCTACAGAACAAGCAGTATCGACAGAAAAGGGCAACAGACAAATCGTGGAGATTGTTGAAGGGTTAGGCCAAATAGCCGAAGATATGGTTTTTTCGGAGAAACTTGCCTATCAAGCTAAAGAGACTTTAAAAACAGGTGAAATGTCGGTTAAGAATCAGGAGATAAAGGTAAATGAAAATACACAAGTAGCTTTATCTGTTTCAAATGCAATATCCGATCTATCCAAAAAGTCTAATCAAATCGGTCAAATATTAGAGGTCATCCAGGGTATTGCGGAACAGACAAACTTATTGGCCTTGAATGCTGCTATTGAAGCCGCAAGAGCTGGTGAAGCCGGTAGAGGTTTTTCTGTAGTTGCAGATGAGATTAGGAAATTGGCCGAACAGTCAAGTTTATCTGTCAGAGAAATTAACCAGATAATCAATGAAGTAAAAACCGGAATTGACCACACTGTAACGCAAATGGACCGTGCTAAGGTAGTTGTGGATGAGCAGACACAATCTTTATATGATACAGTCAATGCTTTCGGTGAAATTTCAAAAATTGTTGTCAACATAGCAGAAAATATTCAAGCTGTTTCTAAGGCAGCAAACCATTTAAGCAAAAATGCAATGCAAGCGGGAGATTCTATAAGCTATATAGCCAGTATTTCTCAGGAAACTGCAGCCGGAACGGAAGAAGTATCGGCATCTACACAGGAGCAAACTGCTATTATTTACCATATTGCTGAATCAGCAGAGAATCTGTGGGAACTTGCCGACAAACTTCAAACAATGACCAAAAGCTTTAATATATAAAGTATTCTGAATATTACCTTTGCTTCCGTAAGTATCAAGAACTGCATAATAAGACTCTTTTTATGTAGTTCTTCAATTATTTCTAAAAATGACTTACCACCTTAGAAAACTTAGTGCACCTAAATGCCATTTATGAAAGTATGTTTGCAAACATATAATTAATATATCTTTTTTCAAAAAAGTTCTTAGCAATAACATACGATTTACCAAACACCAATATTTTATAACTATTATTCTGGCCTAACTCTTGATAATAAAGGTTTGCAGGTAACAAGCTAGGCTTCATATTATGAAGTTCAAATACCTCGGCATAAGCTCTCATAACAGATTCTGGACCGAATGCAAATAATCCGTATCGGCTTTTTATTAAATCTAAGTCTGATTCCACTGCATAAACTCTTTTTTTACAATAGATGTACCTTGACAACTTCA
>DAOOVO010000168.1:0-5369 GCA_035370245.1 Pseudobacteroides sp. | reverse complement strand
CAAAGATCGATATTACCTGTTTTTAACAGGAGTTATTGCAGTGGAATCAAATTATATATAAGTTTAAATATTCAGTTCTTTATATATTCAAATATATATAATAATTTATATATTGAGTTTACCTATATTGAAATAATTGTCTTCTATTTAATTATATAATTATATTAACATTATGTACAGGTAAAAACATGCAATATTGGGCATATTATAATGTTTATACAGTATAAATTCCTTTATAGTTCCGCCATACTTAAACACCAATTACTTACAGAATGACAGAAACCAAAATGGATGTTAATATAATTAATAGGGCAAATAGATAGTTTAGCTTTTAAAATGACCTTTTAGAGGGGGTTGAATATGAAAAAAATATTGATTATTGAAGATGAAAGCTCTGTAAGAGATTTAATCCAGTTAATACTTAAGAGAGAAAATTTCGAGGTCATTACCGCACCGGACGGCAGGAGCGGTCTATCTGCCGCTAAAAGCCATAAGCCCGATCTTATAATATTGGACCTGATGCTGCCCGATATGAGCGGATATGATATATGTAAAGAAATATTTAACAGCAGCAAAATTCCCATTATAATGCTTACTGCAAAAAATGAGGTAATTGATAAGGTTTTAGGATTAGAAAGCGGTGCCGATGACTATATTACCAAACCCTTTGAATCCCTCGAGTTAATCGCAAGAGTAAAAGCAGTTCTTAGAAGACGCAGCAACGATGATTCCTCAGAAACCATAATTTGCGGGAATCTTAAAATTGATTTGACAAATATGGTAATAAGCAAAGGCGATGACGAAATAAAAGTAACCCAGAAAGAATTTCAGCTTTTAGAGCTATTATCCAGAAATCCCAAAAAGGTTTTCAGTCGTGAAGACTTGCTGCAAAAGATCTGGGGATATGATTATTTGGGTGATTCAAGGGTAGTAGATACTTGCATTACAAGGCTCAGAAAGAAAATTGAAGATGACAGTGCAAACCCCAAGTACATAATAACCGTATTTGGAATGGGATATCGTTTTGGAGGTAAGGATATATGAAATTTCGCACCCGGCTTATTGTGTTTTATCTGGCTGCTACAATAGTATCAATGGTCATCATTGGTGCAGCTACATGGGGAAGCCTTGAACTCTATAAGAAAAAAACAGTTGAAAGCCAATTAATCGATCAGAGCAAATTGATTTTTGCCTATATTAAGCAGGTTTTTCTCTTTCAGGAAGCCTCCCAAACCGAAATAAACCCCGATAGTGCAAAGATAATTGCAGGTAACTTGAGCTCCGGGATCGGACAGGTTGAGCTTTACGGAAAAAGCCTTCAGCTGTTGTGCAATCCTGTAGAGATTGAAGAGGAATCCAGCTTTAAACCGGATCAATACAAAAAGATCGTTTTAGAGCCTGCATTAAAGGGCGATAATGTTTTTGTTACCAAAAACAATATAGTTTATTATTCCGTTCCCATTATGAATAAAGGAAAAACTGCAGGTGTGCTTGTAATAATATATAAGCTCAATCTTTTAAATGAGTACCTTAAAAATGTATTGATCATTCTATTTGCAGGTGCAATTGTCTTCTGCCTTCTGATTGTAATAATAAGCTTTTATATCTCAAAAAAGATTGTCAAGCCTATAGATCAACTGGTTGAAACCACTGAACGCTACGCCAAACGAGACTTTACAGTGCTGGAATTGAATAGAAACGATGAACTTGGAAGGCTAAGTAAAAGCATTAATTCCATGGGCTCACAGCTATATGAATATATCGGCAGACAAAAGCAGTTCATATCAAACATATCCCACGAAATCCGCACACCTCTTACTGCAATAAAAGGTTACTCAGAGTTTTTATATGACGAAGTCTCAGGTGATGCCGATACTGAGGCGGCACTCAATCATTTAAAAAACGAGGCAGAAAGGCTGGAAAAATTGGTGAGCCAGCTTCTCGATTTATCGAGGCATGATTCGTTTCAAGACTCATTTGTATTTGTAAAGACAAACTTTTCCAATTTACTGAATGATACCATTAGTAGAATGGAAAATAAAGCTGCAGCCAACAATACTAGAATCGAGTCTAAAATATCACCCGATGTATTTATAAATGCAGATCCCGAAAAAATTGTACAGGCGGTTGTTAATATACTTGATAATGCTATTAAATATTCTTATCAAGGAAGTACAATTGAAGCAGAAATGTTTACTGAAAACAGCAATGCCGTATTTATAGTGAAAGACTCAGGGATAGGCATTCCAAAAGAGGATATGAAAAATATTTTTGAACGATTCTATAGGGCCTCCAACACAAACGGAATCACCGGAACCGGGCTTGGTCTGGCCATTTCCAATATAATTATTGAAAAGCATAAAGGAAAAATAAGTATGGAAAGCATTCAAAATAAAGGCACTACCGTTAAAATAATTATTCCTCAAATGTGAAATTTTTTTAATTGTCACAAAATTGACACAACATAGACATAAAAAAGAAAAAGGTCTTAACTATAATAAAAGCATAGAGAAACTTCTTACAAATTAGAGACAGGGAGGCTTTATTATGAAAAAGACAATTAGAAAAATAGTATTGTTATTGGCGGTAATATCACTAACGGTAAATATGACAGGGTGCGGAGGTTTAAAAACGGATAATGCTGTAGATATCGCCGGCCCTTCCGAATGGAATTTCGATAGCACTCAAAGCAATGGTAAAGCTATAGAAGGTGAAAGTAAGTTTTCCGGTACATATTACGAAGACTATGGTATAAATCCCTTTACCAAAGTATCTGAAGATTCACAATCCACATTTGCTTTAGATGTAGATACTGCATCCTATACCAAGGTAAGAAATTATATTGAGCAGGGAGTATTACCACCTAAGGAATCGGTAAGAGTTGAAGAATTCATAAACTATTTTAAAAGGCAGTACACTCCTCCAAAAAATGATACATTTTCAATTTACACAGAAGTTGCACCTTCTTTTTCTAAAAAAGGTTATCATGTCATGGAAGTTGGTATCCAGGGCAAGGAAGTAAGCATTAGCGAAAAGAAAGACTCTGTGCTTACCTTTGTAATAGATGTTTCAGGCTCAATGAATATGGAAAACAGACTGGGACTTGTTAAACAAAGTCTTAATATACTTGTTGATCAACTGGGTGAAAATGACAGCATCGGAATTGTAGTATACGGAACAGACGGTAGAACACTCTTAGAGCACACTTCAGCAGATAATAAGAAATTAATAAAGAAAAAGATTAACCAATTAGAACCCGAAGGAACTACAAATGCATCAGAAGGATTACGTTTAGGATATATGATGGCAGATAAAAACTTCAGGAAAAACGCCAATAACAGGGTTATTCTATGTACTGACGGCGTTGCCAACCAGGGTCTCACAGATGCGGAGGAGATTCTGAAAACTATCGAAGACTTCAGTGCCAAGGGTGTAACACTCTCTTCAATCGGTTTCGGAATGAATAATTACAATGATATTTTTCTGGAAAAATTAGCAAACAAAGGTGATGGCAATTACTTCTACATCGACACATTTGATGAGGCAAAAAAGATTTTTACAAATGAGCTTACATCGGTTTTACAGGTTATAGCCAAAGATGCCAAAGCTCAGGTTGAATTTGATAAAAGCAGTGTTGAAGAATATAGGCTCATAGGATATGAAAATAGAAACATAGAAGATAAAGACTTTGAAAACGACAAAATAGATGCAGGTGAAATAGGTGCAGGTCATGCAGTAACCGCTTTATATGAACTAAAACTCAAAGAGGATGCAAAGGATGATTTAGCAGTTGTAAAATTGCGCTATAAAGACCCCGATACCGACAAGTCCTACGAAATAAGCAAAACAGTAAAAACATCCGACATTAAAAAGGATTTCTATTCAGCTACTCCAAGATTCAGATTTATCAATATGGTTTCACAGTTTGCAGAAAATTTGAGGAATAGCGAATATGGGAGCTTAAGCATTAAACAAATATATGATTATCTCAAAGACGAAGAGTCAAAGCTTGTTGTTAAGGATGAAGACAGAGAATTTATTGAATTGGTTGGAAAAGCATACAATATTAATTCAAACGAACTAAACAAACTAGACGAACTAAGAGAGTGATGAATCATGAAAAAATCCCCTCAGTCATAGGGGATTTTTTCATTTACTTTATACAAATTAATACTATCCTAAGAAATAATATTTAAACCTGGCAGAACAAATGATGATTTCTATTCAGGCAAACTTAATAAACTAACAAAATAAATTAAATGTGATTCTAATTAGAATGTTGAAACTGTCGTTATTTGAGTAATTTCATTCAACAACTTTTTCTCTGTTTGCATACTTAAAAGGGTCTACCTCGTCCCACACAGGTGGTGTTACTTTAGGTATATATGGTGTAAACAGTGGTTTTGGTGTAGCTGTAGCCGGTATTTTAGTTGTTAGTATAGTTCCAGGTATTATAGTTGTCTTAGGTGTTGCAATTATGTATGTGGTAACATTAAATAACTCCAGGCCATAATTTGAAGTCAATCCACTGCATTCTGCAAGTACAATATATTTTCCGGCAGGAAGTTTTATATTTACCTCTGCAGTCCAATCATATATAGTTGCATAATCAACTCTATAAGGACTCTGAGCAGATATTTTGCTGATTGCTCCTTCATCTAGTGTCTTAACATCAAGTTCTGAAGGTACTGCAAATGTTGAAAATTTCACATCCATTTGTGTACTATTTGAATTTACAATCGCAGGATCAATTATTTTATTTTGAGCTGTTAGGGCATCTATTGGATCAGTAAAATTAGCTGTATATGTTACATTATTTTGCGTGGTATTTTTTACAGTAACATCTAAGTCTAACAGTTTGTTGGAAAGCTGAACTTTATAAGTCACAATGTTTGAATAAATCCTTGTAGGAGGTATTTTTGCAGTTGAATTAGAAGGCTTTGTCCAAACAGCACTGCCCAAATAGTAGGTGTTGATTTTTTGATATGTTTTAAATACAGCCTTTCCTCCCTTTACATAGCTAGAACCTAAAAGTGTTGTGGGATAAGGATCGCTTGTATTGCCTGTATAGAAATCAATTGTACTTCCTTCAGGTATCGCGGATGATACATATGCTGTATATGTAACATTTGTAATAATGCTCTTGTAGCATTCATATACCGGCTCTACTACAAGCTTCAGAGGCTCTTTCGATATGGGAATCAACTCATTTTTAACGTCAATAACCGAGTTTGAATTCCCTGCATTTACAAACATAAAATTTGAACATAAAATAACAATGATTAAAAGCATAATTCTCTTTCTCATATTATATGCACCTCGTATAATAGTTTTTGGAGGGTTTAAGTTAAGAAATTTCCAGTTACAAA
>DAOOVO010000167.1:0-5600 GCA_035370245.1 Pseudobacteroides sp. | reverse complement strand
ATTTATGAATAAAAAAGGGGCTGATACAAAACTAATTTAGTTTTGCAACAGCCCCATTAATATTTTTTGAATTTAAGTTTTTCAGCACTTTTATAAGCTCGTCACAGTCAGTAAATTTTCTGCTTATTTTGTATTTATTTTTTCTTTTTCTAGGATCATTAAGTATATGTTCTGCTTGAAATGCAATATAGTTTCTATGTATCTTTAGATTACTCACATTATAAATAGGTTGGCCTATAAAAGATGAGCGTGTACTTTTGTCATATTTATCGGTAAAATAGCCTACTATATCAAACTCACTTGCATAAGATAATTTGCATGCATTGTTAACTAAATATCGTGTACGCATAGAAAACGAAAATATTGTACCGTAAAATCCCAGATTAGCCTTAATGTTTGGCCGAGAATTTTTAAAACTCGATGAAATAATGGGATCATAACAATTAATAACCCATATATCATTCGAAGAAGTAATTGCAAAAATATACTGAACGCAATTTTCTTCAATACTAGATGTCGATAACCATTTTATGAAAAACAGAAAAGATATTAATAGCCCAATAGACATTCCTATATAGAATATACTAATTTCTTTGGAATCAGAGCCGAATTTTCCTGCAACTACTATACTTATAGGTGTAAGTATAATAATATAAAGAAAAATATAACTAAGTGGTATAACAATTTTCCATAACGTTCTTTTAAGCAAATACTTTCCCATATCCCCTTCTACAGGCAATCTACATATTGTCATTTTAGCTATTCCCCCTCCAAAAATAAATAACGCATATCATATTACCATATAAAGTTCTATTATTCAAGAGTACTGATATTACTGGATTACTGCCTTTATAAAATTTTTTATTTAATTATAAGACTTTTTAAAAATAAATGCGTATATACTTATGAAAGCACTAAATTCAATATATTTGATGCAATCAAATTGTTTTATAGAAGCTGCTATAAAAATCAAATTTTCTTTAATTTTAAGAAGGGACTGATGTTTTTATGAAAAATAATAACGCTGCATTAGGAATAATATTATTAGTAATAGGTGGTATCCTGCTTTACAATAACATTTTCCATACTAATCTTCTTAGTATGGCTTACATGTGGCCAATGTTTGTTCTTGGACCGGGTCTTGTTTTTGAATTTAATTATTTTACAACAAAAAAAGCGCCTGGCTTGCTGGTTCCCGGAGGGATTCTGACCACCCTTGGCCTTCTATTCTTCTTTGAAACATATACACACTGGAAATTTTCAGACATGACATGGCCATTTTATCCACTTGCGGTTGCAATCGGGCTGTTTCAATTATATCTTTTTTCCGGAAGACCAAAAGGACTTCTCATTCCTGTGGGAATACTTACAGCCGTCGGAGGCAGCTCCTTTGCAATAATATTTATTAACAAATTTACATCCTTTGCCGCACACAATTTATATGTACCTGTCATTCTCATAATATTAGGAATGTTTTTCTTATTTGCAAAACCTGAGAAAAAAGGAGAATTTTAGTGCTATTGGCATAACTCCATAAAGAAAGCACCAACTTTTGGGCTGGTGCTTTTTTATTTATCCTTATAACAAAACATTTTTACGTATTCAACTGCATTTCATCATGTATATTCTTCTTCAAAATAAATACTTTTAGAATTCCAAACATTACACAGGATGAACCTTTTCTTCATAATCCACCAGATTGCTGTCAATTCCATATTTACCGGCCTGGCGAAGTTTGAAGAAATTCTCTGCCACCTGCGGGAACAAAGCATATGACAGTACATCTTCTTCCTGTTCCAAATATTCCTTCATTTGCTCTCTAATTCCGTCAAGCTCAGGTGCTAATAAGTCGGCAGGCCTGCATGTAATAGGCTCCTCGTCCCCTAATATCTTCTTGATTATTTCCTCAGGTATTGGAGCCGGAGTCTTGCCGTATTCGCCTTTAACAAGTGCTTTTGATTCCTTTGGCACCATCTTGTATCTTTCACCCATGAGCACATTTAAAACAGCTTGAGTTCCCACTATTTGGCTTGTAGGTGTTACAAGTGGAGGATAACCGAAGTCTTCTCTCACTCTAGGTACTTCTTTTAACACTTCCTCATATTTATCAACAGCATTGGACTGTTTAAGCTGGGACACCAGATTGGAAAGCATTCCTCCAGGTACCTGATAAATAAGTGCATTTACGTCAACTCCCATAACCTTCACATCCAGTAATCCGCTTTCTAAGTACTTATCCTTTATGGGTCTGAAGTATTCTGCTATTTCACTCAACAATCCGAGATCAAGACCGGTATCAAAAGGTGTGTTTTTCAAAGTGGCTACAAGAGGTTCTGTTGCAGGCTGTGAAGTACCGAGGGCCATGGGTGATATAGCACAGTCAACCACATCAACACCCGCTTCTATAGCCTTAAGGTATGTCATTGAACCCACACCGCTTGTATAGTGGGTATGAAGCTGAACCGGCACCTTCACATTTTCCTTTATCGCTTTTACAAGTTCAAATGCTGCATATGGAGTTAAAAGGCCTGCCATATCCTTTATGCATATGGAATCACTTCCCATTTCCACCAACTGCTTCGCATCATTTACAAAATGCTGGAGGTCGTGCACAGGACTAATTGTATAGCAAACAGTTCCCTGAGCATGGCCGCCTTCCTTTTTACAAGCCTTTATTGCCGTCTCCACATTTCTAGGATCATTCAACGCATCAAATATTCTTAAAATATCAATACCGTTTGCAATGGATTTCTGAACGAAATATTCTACAACATCATCTGCAAAATTTCTATATGCCAATATGTTTTGGCCTCTTAAAAGCATCTGAAGCTTAGTTTTTGTTTTGCTTCTTATTTTTCTGAGCCTCTCCCACGGATCCTCGTCAAGAAACCTTAAGCAAGCATCAAATGTGGCTCCTCCCCATGCTTCTAAGGAGTGGTACCCAACACTATCCAATTTTTCCAATATAGGAAGCATATCATCAACTTTCATTCTGGTTGCTATAAGGGATTGATGAGCATCCCTTAAAACCGTTTCCGTAATACCAACCTTCGGCATATGACACCAACCTTCCTCAAATCTATTTAAATATCATTCAACTTTTCCAATTAAACTTTCTAAAGTGTAGTTAGGATATGGAAATCATAACATCTCCCGCACTTACTGCCGTACCTTTTCCAACATTAACAGATGCAACTGTTCCGTCCTTTGGAGCTGTAATTTCATTTTCCATTTTCATTGCTTCAAGTATCAGAAGCACCTGACCCTTCTTAACACTATCCCCCGGATTTACATTCACCTTAAGAATTGTTCCCGGCATTGGAGCATTAACAGTTGTTGCTCCCTGTGGAACTGCAGTATCCTTCTTTGGTGCTGCTGCAGTTTGAGCCGATGATGAAGCCGGTGCTGCCGGTGCAGCCTTTACGGGTGCACTTGTAGCGGCTGCTGACTCAACCTTTACTTCTTCCACTTCAACCTCATACTGATTTCCGTTAACCTTTATAAGATATTTTTTCATAATTGTTAATCCTCCTGTCTAATATCACGTATTAAGCTTCCTAGAAAGCCTTTCGGCTCTTCCCGTTGTGTTCCATACCGGTGAAGTGGTAGGAACTCTCTTTATATTTCTTACAATCAGTTTATAACCTTCCCTTTTATCTAATTGTGCAATAGCGGCGGATATTACTGCCACTATTTCATCATTAATTTTGTTAGTTGTATTATTTGCCATAATCTCCTCCTGTTTTGTGTCTTGCGACATATTTTCCGATTAGAGAGGAATATTTCCATGCTTTTTGGCCGGCCTGTTCTCACGCTTGCTTGCAAGCATTTCAAGAGCATTTATAAGCCTCTGTCTCGTTGTTGCAGGCTCAATAACATCATCAACATATCCTCTTGATGCTGCAACATAAGGATTTGAGAACTTGCTTCTATATTCTTCAATCTTTGCATTTCTTGCTTCAACAGGATTTTCCGCCGATTGAATTTCTTTTCTGAATATAATGTTTGCAGCACCGTCAGGTCCCATAACGGCTATTTCGGCACTCGGCCATGCCAATACCATATCCGCACCGAGATGTTTGCTGTTCATAGCTATATAAGCACCGCCATATGCCTTTCGGAGTATAACGTTTATCTTTGGAACCGTAGCCTCAGAGAAGGAGTAAAGAAGCTTTGCACCATGTCTAATAACACCGTTATGCTCCTGTCCTACACCCGGAAGATATCCCGGAACGTCGGTTAACGTTATCACCGGAATATTGAAAGCATCGCAGAACCTTACAAAACGTGCCGCCTTATCTGAAGAGTTAACATCTAAAACACCTGCCATAAAGTTAGGCTGGTTTGCTATTATACCGACAGTGCTTCCGTTCATCCTTCCAAATCCAATAATGATGTTTTTGGCAAAATGCTTTTGAATTTCAAGGAAATCCCCATTATCAACGATCCTTGTTATAACTTCCAGCATGTCATAGGGTTTGTTGGCTCCTTCAGGAATTATATCGTTTAATTCTTCATCAATCCTGTTTAAATCATCACCCTTCGGCTCATAAGGAGCATCCGAAAGGTTATTGTCAGGCAGGAAGCTTATGAGTCTCTTTATTTCTTCAATACATTCAGTTTCACTGCTGCTCTTAAAGTGAGCAACACCACTTGTCGAGTTATGAGTATCGGCTCCGCCAAGCTTCTCAAAACTCACATCTTCACCTGTAACGGCCTTTATAACCTGAGGACCTGTAATAAACATCTGGCTGGTCTTCTCAACCATGAAAATAAAATCGGTTATTGCAGGTGAATAAACTGCACCCCCTGCACAGGGTCCCATTATGACCGATATCTGAGGTATAACTCCCGAAGCTAGGGTGTTTCTGAAAAATATATCCCCAAAACCGCTTAATGAATCTATACCTTCTTCAATTCTAGCACCGCCTGAGTCATTGATGCTTATAAACGGTGCACCCATTTTCATCGCCATATCCATTACCTTTGTAATTTTCTTAGCATGCATTTCACCCAAGGACCCGCCTATAACAGTGAAATCCTGTGACGAAACAAATACAAGACGGCCGTTGACCGTACCATATCCTGTTACAACTCCATCACCGGGCACCTTTTTCTTCTGCATACCAAACTCAATACTTCTTGTCTCAACAAATGCGTCGATTTCAACGAAGCTGTTTTCATCAAAAAGCAGGTTTAATCTTTCTCTTGCAGTCATTTTTCCGCTCTCATGCTGTTTCGCAATCCTGTCGGCACCTCCGCCAAGACTGATACTTTCCTTCTTCGCATGGAGCTCATTTATTTTGTCTATATTTGCCATTAAATTACCACCCCATAATTATTATTATAAACTATTATTACCTGGTACTATTTATAAGATTATATATCAAATAATAGTACAATGCAATAAACTTTTCCCTAAATTTGCTTAAAATCCTAACAAATATTAGATAATAAACAATTCTATTGAAAAAATAAAAAAAGCAGTAAATCTATTACATTTTTCCATTCCAAAACTATGTTTATACATAAGTTTGTATCATGGCCCGTCTTTAGAAGTTAGCACCTTAAATCTTTGGGATTGAATTCTATATAAAATT
>DAOOVO010000166.1:0-5637 GCA_035370245.1 Pseudobacteroides sp. | reverse complement strand
AGGTGTAAAAAATTATTGACCGAAAATTGTAAAAAGTTACTTGACATTCACAACTGTTCCGTCACTTCTTAACGCAAGGCTATGATTTCATCCTGCTGCTATTGCTTTTATATCTCTCAAATCCTTTACCTGTATAGGTGTATTGCTGCTTTTTGTGGTTCCGTCTCCAAGTTGCCCAGAGCCATTATACCCCCATGCCCAGACTGTTCCGTCACTTCTTAATGCAAGACTATGACTTCTTCCTGCCGCTATTGCTTTTATATCTCTCAAATCCTTTACCTGTATAGGTATATTGCTGCTTTTTGTGGTTCCGTCTCCAAGTTGCCCAGAGCCATTATACCCCCATGCCCAGACTGTTCCGTCACTTCTTAATGCAAGACTATGACTTTCTCCCGCTGCCACAGCAACTATATCCTTCAGGTCTTTTACTTGTCTTGATGCTGTTTTGTCTATAGTAGTTTCATCACCAAGTTGACCCCTCGCGTTGTAACCCCAAGCCCAGACTGTGCCATCGCTTTTAACCTGCAGACTGTAATTTTCGCCTGCCGCCAAAGAAACATCTGTCAATGATTCTGTGGTAACTGTAACAGTATTGCTTTCTTCCGACAGGTTGTAAGATCTGTCATAAGCTCTTACAGTATATGTATAAGTAGAATTGTGCGGCAACGCTGTATCAGTATAGTTGGTCTCCTTTGAATACCCAACCTTAACTCCATTTCTATATATTTCATATCCCTCTATTTCATCATTATCTGTAGAAGCTTCCCATTCCAATGAAACTGTTGTAGGTGTTTTGGGAGCAGCTACAAGATTTAAAGGCTTCGAAGGCTGTATGATATCATTAAAACCTGGCTCAGACTTATTTCCAGAAGCGTCAACAGCTATAACCATATATATATTCTTTTTATTTATTTGTGCATCTATATCTTTGTATTCAGTATCATTTACAGTGCCTACCAAAACATCATCACGATATATTTCGTAATATGCCACTTTGTCTCCATCTATTGACGGTTGCCATTTTAACACTACATTGTTTTCTTCAATAATAGTTAATATGTCTGATGGTTTTGTTGGTGCAGTAATGTCTTTTGACATAACAGGAGTAACCCTATCATCTTTAGTTCCGTCTCCAAGCTGTTCATAATAGTTATGCCCCCATGCCCATACTGTTCCATCATTTTTTATCGCTAGACTATAGCTTTGTCCAACTGCTATAGCTTTAACATCATTTAATTCCTTTACCTGTATAGGTAAATTACTGTCTGTGGTTGTTCCATCTCCAAGCTGTCCATACCCATTATCTCCCCAAGCCCATACTGTTCCATCATTTTTTAATGCAAGGTTATGGTCTCGGCCTGCTGCTATTGCTTTAGCATCATTTAAATCTTTTATCTGTATAGGCTTAGTACTTTTTGTGGTTGTTCCGTCTCCAAGCTGTCCATACCAATTAGCCCCCCAGGCCCATACTGTTCCGTCATTTTTTAATGCAAGGCTATGATAATCATTTGCCGACACAGCAACTATATCCTGCAGGTCTTTTACTTGTGTTGAAACCGTTTTGCCTATGGTTGTTCCATCTCCCAGTTCTCCGTTCGAGTTGTACCCCCATGCCCAGACTGTTCCATCACTTTTAACATGCAAACTATGATTTCCTCCTGCCGCTAAAGGAACACCATTTAATGATTCCGTCGTCACAGTAACCGTATTGCTTTCTTTCGACAAATTGCCAGAAATATCATAAGCTTTTACTACATATACGTAGGTAGAATCATTAGGTACCGCTGTATCAGTATAATTCGTGCTTTTTGAAATCCCAACTTTTTCACCGTTCCTATATATTTCATATCCTTCAACCCACATATTATCTGTAGAATCTTCCCATTCCAATGAAACCGTTGTAGGTGTTTTAGAAGCAACTACAAGATTTGAGGGCTTAGAAGGCGGCAAAATGTCATTTATAACAATAATAATTGCTTCAGACTTATTTCCTGCGACATCAAATGCTATAACTTTGTATTTATATGTTTTATCTATTTGTGCCCCTTTGTCTATGTATTTAGTTTCATTTACAGTATCTATCCGGACATCATTGCGGTATATCTCATATCCTGCTACCCTGTCTCCATCCTCTGAAGGTTGCCATTTCAACACTATATGCTCTTCTATAGCAGCTGTTAAGTTCGATGGCACTGTAGGTGCCGTAATGTCTATTGATAAAACCGGAGTAGATCTTTTCTCTGTAGTTCCGTCTCCAAGCTGTCCATACCAATTTTCTCCCCATGCCCATACTGTTCCATCATTTTTTAACACTAAATTATGATATGCTCCTGATGTAATTTCTTTTACATCACTTAAACCCTTAACCTCCACCAGTTCAATACTGCGTACATTTGTACCGTCCTTGTTCTGTCCTGATCCATTATCTCCCAAAGTCCATACTGTTCCATCATTTTTTAACACAAGAATATGGTCTCTACCTGCTGCTATAGCTTTAATATCACTCAAACCCTTTAGCTGTATAGGTGTAAAACTACTTGTTGATATTCCTTCTCCCCATGCCCACACCGTTCCATTATTTTCTATGGCAAAACTATAATTTGCACCTGCATATATGGCTTTAATATTATTTAAACCATTAACCTGAACAGGATCAGTACTATTTGTATTTGTACCATTTCCAAGTTGTCCTGACGAATTAGGGTTCGAAAGCTTAATATCTTTTACTATTACGTCTTTTTCATCCAGTATAATCTTAGTTTCCATACTGTCACAAAATGGTGATTTGAAGATATCATAATTAATAGCTTTCAATATGTAAGTACCCGACGGAACTCCGCCTATACTATAACTGCCATCCTTATTTACCGTTGTTTTATTTTCCACTTTATATGGTTCCTCAACAGATCTTAATTCCACCTCAATTCCAGCCACATTATCTCCAAGACTTTTTCCATCAGGACTCAATATCTTGCCCTTTAACATTGGGCTTGTATATACCAAGTCCTGAATTACAGTCTCATCGGGAGAAAAATGGACAATTACAGGTTCTGATGCAGTATATGGATTATCATCCCCCATTGGTATCAACCTTATGATATAATCTCCTTCATCTAGCAGCTTTCCAAAATTATAATAACCTTCATATACTCCGGTAATATACTTACCGAAAGTATCTTCTCCCACTTTGTCAATATAGATAAGAGAATACGCATATCCCTCCGGTTTATAAATTGTACCGTCAGGCTTTAGTATTTTTCCTGTAGCATTAGCCTTTTCTAGGGGAATGTCTGCTACTATCGTATTTCCCTTTTCAAAATTAACATTAATCGACTCTGAATGTATATATTTACAGTTTCCATTCGCAAATGCTCTTAAAACATATTTACCCGAAGGCAACCCTCCGCCAAAGTTATAACTTCCATCAGACGAAACATCTATAGTCTTATGAAAGCTCTCATCATTATTCCAGAGATCAACTCTTATATTTGTCTCATTAAAAATTTCCAAAGGTGTACCTTCTTTTGTTAAAATCTTGCCGGTAATTTCCGGATAGGACAATTTTAAGTCCTTGTTATATTTCTGTCCTGAAGAAATCTTGATATGATCAGGCAATGAATCGACATATGGAATATTTTTACCCGCTACCAATACTACAAGCTCATACTCTCCATTAGCATAATCATATGCTAATTCATATGTACCGTCATCATTTACATCTACTTGCTTTAAGTAATTTTTATAGCTGGAATTTAAATTCTTCAATCTAACACTTAAATATGTTCCATCTTGCATTTCAAACGGCGTTCCGTCAGGATTTAAAATTCTGCCCGATATAATTGTCTGTCCGACAACAAAAGAATTCTCTGCATAAGCATTTTGGGCAATTATAAATAATCCCGCCAAGAAAGTAATAACAATAACAGCAATAAATGCCTTTTTCATAGCCTTAACCCCCCTAATAGTTATAATATTTTTGTAATACTTTGTTAACACTATAAGTCTATAACATTTCTCTTCTTTTGTAAAGTATGGATTACTTTTCTTATAATAAAAATCTTAAAAACTTAAAAAAGAGAGTGTTACTCGGCTACTTTTTAAAGTAGTTTTGCATCACCCTCTTTTTTTATGCCAGTTGATAAATCATGTCAACATGCTATTATTGAGCATATAAAGTATCTTTTATTATTTATAATCATCCTATGCTTTCTTTTATTTAATTCATTTACAGTAAGTTCCTTTTGCTTTCTGTCAGAGACATCGAAAACTTCAACCTTTGCACCGTCTTGAACAACCTTGTTGTAAAACATGTCTTCTCTTTCACTTTTAAAGCACCCTTTACTTATCAAAACATTTCTTACGGGTGTTACCTTTAATACTGTCATAGATGAATCAACCCTTTCCTTCTATCTATCCAACCTTGAAAGTTTTGCTGTACCTGTTTGCGTAGCTGCTAGCTACAAATGATTCAGGCTTTATTTTTGCATTTATACCGCTGCCTTCAAAGTATCCAACCATTTCTCTAATAAACTTTCTTGTTTCACCATTTGTTCCTATATCTATATGTGCCTCAATATTGCACTCAAAATTTCTGTATTTAGCACTGAAATCTTCAAGAGAATCCGTTAACTGTTCATTCAACATATTCGCAATTTCATAGGTAAAAAGCGTTTCCCTTGAAATCTTTTCTTTCAGATTTTTATAAGCTTTATTCTCCAATCTTTTGCTTATGCAGCACCAGGCTCCTCTTCCTATCATATGAATGTGAATGCCTGTTGCAAAGCAAGTATTCATTCCCTTTACCTGCGAATCGGTACCGATTGCTATCCGGAATTTGTTGTCCGGGTTAATTCTGATGAAGTATTTAATACTTGCAACCACATCAGAAAAACTCATGTTTTTTTGTGTCGAGTTAAAAAACCTCATGTTTTCACCACCTGTTTAGAATTATTCGTTTGAAATCAATATCAAAAAAAATGAGCAACCAAGTCTTTTTTTGACTTAGCTGCCCTTTTAGTAAAATGCATCATATATCGTTACCCTGATTAACTTCGTTTCTTGTTTAATCGGACATTACATTTACTCAAAAGAGGACTAAGCCAATAAATACCCTCGTATGTACTTGGTCTATCTGATAATCCCGCTTTAATATTCAGTTGTTCCATAAATTTATTATTGAGTATATACATTGACTCTCCTCCTATCTTTTTCATTTTAATAATTTTTACACCTATGAAATCATAACATTTAGTGTTTTTATTGTCAATATTTATTTGTAATGTAATTAAATTGTAATAATTATATGTTTTTGTATATATTAAGTAAACATTTAACAATTAATATCAAATTGAAATAAAAATGCGGTTAAGCCATTTTTTTGACCTAACCGCACATTATTATACAGTGTAATAGTTATATACTAAATAAATGATATATCCCTACACATGATAAACAGAGGATTAAGCCAATGTCTGCATCCTTCGGCAATACTTGGTTTATTTGTCAATAGCATACGTCTTCTATTATATTCTCCATATTTATATTCTCCATATTGTAATTTTATTGTGCAATCCATTGTATAAATCCTCCTTGTACAATTAATATTGTATTAAATCAGTGACCGAAGCCACTGTTCGA
>DAOOVO010000165.1:0-5698 GCA_035370245.1 Pseudobacteroides sp. | reverse complement strand
TCAAAGATCGATATTACCTGTTTTTAACAGGAGTTATTGCAGTGGAATCATATATGGATTTAAGGAGATGATTGAAGCATGAATGCTATGCTTGAAGGGTATATAGAGGATTTAAAAGATAATCTAACCGGTTTAAGCAATGCACTAATGGTTGTTAAATTAGGAAGCATTGATGCTGATATTATAGATACAATATTTAATGCTGTACATACTATTAAGGACAATTCGACAGCTATGGAGTTTGAACAAATCGAAAAGGTCATGCATATAATTGAGGATATTCTAATTGAATTAAGAAACGGCACAATGGAACTTTCAAGCAACATTTCGAATATTTTATTTGCATGCCATGATTTTCTTAAAGTTTGCCTGGACGAAATAGAAGAAAACAAATCAGACATCAATGTAGATATAAGCTCAATCCTTGATTTATGTTCCGAAATAAACATAAATAAAATTGAATCAAATAAATTTCTCCACCCATCACAAATAATAGCTGATGATATAAATAAAATGCTATATACAAATATTGACCCGGAAACATTGCATATTATATCGGACAATATGGAAAGGGGCTTTAGCCCTTACAGTCTTGAAATAGATTTTGCAGATGACTGCATCATGAAATCAGTTCATGCATGGTTGATTTTTCAAAAGATCGCGGCTTTTTCAATACTCATCTATTCAAATCCGCCCAGACCTGATGACAAGTCATTTAAAGACGGCTCCTTCAGCATGGAAGGATCTACAATACAGTTTTTATTATTAACTGAGAAGGATATTAATGAACTTATTGCGGAATTGGAAAAATTAAGTGACATAGCATCTATCAGGAGTTATTACATACATCCTGAAGAAATCAATACAATATTAGAACGCCATAAAATGAAAGAAAATATTTTAAAATCCATAACAGACATTGGCATTCAACTTGCAGATATGGAAACGACATCAAATCAGAATCTAATAAATGATATAGTAGATTTATTGGACACTATATCCAATTTAAGCCTGGCAGAGTCCAAAAATTATATCATACCTGCTTCAAAGCAAATTGCAGAAATTCTAAGGGAAAAGGCTCAATTAAGACAAAATATTGATATGAGAAGCATGGAAGTCATTACTCAAGTATTCTACGTTATAGAAGCTGTATTAAAAACACCTGACAATAATCAATCCAATGACCAATTTCGTGAAAAGATACTAAACATATTTATTGATGAACTAAAAGCAAATAACAATTATTCCACTCAAAAAATTAGAAATATTCTCCAACCAAAAGGTATATTAAAAGAAAATGAACTCCGGGCAAAGATAAACATGCTTTTGGAAATGTTAAACGAGCTTGTTTCCCTCAATTCTCAACTTAAGCAGCAGATTGAAACTGTTTGTGCAGATAAAACCGAATTGATAAATGCCCTTTCGAAAGAATCAAACCTTATAAAAAAAATACAATCCTTATCAGCATCTTTCAGAATAAAAAGTGATGCAATTTAGGGATCATTTCTTCCTAAACTCAATCAATTGGTCATTTAAGATTTGCACATCACCAAACTCAGCACCACTAGTAGTAGATAGTATGATTTTATTTTTATCCTCATAAGATATCACAAGTGGAAATACATTTCGATCATCATCAATCCCTAATAGTACAGAAGATTTAATTCTATCTTCACTCATAGACGTTTTGATTTTATCAAATACAGGATAAGCATTGTATTTAAGATCGGCAATCCCGTTATAAGCCTGCAATAAGCCTGTTAACGACCAATCGGCGTCTGTGCAGTTAGGTGATCTGTTTGTATATGCTTCAACATATCTTGCTTTAGGATTAAACAGTATCATTTCTTTGCGGTCGCTTAAAAATTCTTCTACCCCGTCAGCCTTTGATATCTTACCGGCGATTTCATAATCTATAATACCAACCTGACGGTAATAGTACAGCTCATATACATTTCCCATCAGGAAAACAAAGATGACCAAACCTGCAGCAATACCCTTTCCGATATTCAATACAACATTCCTTGATACCAGGTTGGCTATTGCCTCGAGAATCAGTCCTAACCCTAAAAATGACAGGAAGATATTCCTTTTGAAAAATATTACATCATTCAGTATGAAAAAGGGTACCAGTGGCAGCACAAACAATGCCAAACCCGTACAAAATTTAACCCCATTTATTTTTAACCTGATATCTTTTTCTTTGCATTCCCTTATTAACAAAATGACTGTTATAATGCTTATTGCTATTGCAGCAGCCATGAATAAATAATTCTTGTCCTCAATTATGACTTTAATCCCTTTTCGGAATCCATAGTTCCAGAACTCAGACAGTGTATTGGACCACATTTTGAAAATGGAAGAGGCCACTTTGGCCGTATGGTTCATATAATCATTATTTATTAACGTACTGCGGCTTGCGTGCATTCCCTGAGTGCTGAAAAACTTATACCATAATCCTATAATTCCCAGGTTCACAACAGGCAAAGCAGCTATAAATTTATTTTTTATCTTTTTCCAATTCTTAATAATTATAATCATAGCTGCAGAAAAGCTCAGCACAATCAACTGCTCATAGAAGCCGAGAGAAATGAGATTTACAATGAAAAATCCTCCCAAAACAATATATGGCTTCTTTAAATTGTCATGATTATTGAGATAAACACACAGCAGATATAGCGACAATGCTGTAAAAAACAGGCCTACTATTATGCGGGTTGAAGCATTAATCCAATATGTCGCTTCACTTCCTAAAGGCAGCAATACAAATACAATCAATGCAATAAATCCTATTTTAAGATCATTTGCTTTAAATATCTTGTAAATAAGTATGCACGTTACAAAATGCATAAGGGTAATAATAAAAAGTGCAACCCCTAAGTTTTCCCACAGATTCATCCAAAAATACGTATCCAGTAAACCTGCTAAAGGCCTTACGGTGTACAGCTTATAATACAAAAAAACATTTGTAAAAACATTGCTGTTAAAACCGAAAGATCCATATGCTATGTTGTCATCACGGACAGGATAATAACTATAGCCATAATAGGCATATTTGAGCATTATTAACAAAAATAATACTATCCAGCCGGCTCTGCGTTTTAAAAAAGTTACTATGTTCACTAGTAAATTCTCCTGTTATATTTCAATAATCATTCTCTTGCATCTTATAGGTATTTTATTATCATTTAATCAAATAATCAAGTATTCTCCTTTTAAATATACTCACTAACCTAACACATCTTTCTTTTACTTATTTAACGTATTTTACACTTATTTTACTTACTTTACTTATTTTTCAATGTATTCCATAGTACTTGAAACCAATTTAAATATTTCAGCCCTTGTAATATTTTGGGTTGGTCTGAATGTTTTATCCTCGTATCCACTGATTATTCCAAGTTTGAATGCTCTAGCTATATAACCTTTTGCCCAATTCTGTAAAGCATAATAATCTGCAAGATCTGCCTCACTAACAGTATCTTCACCTAAGTTCCATGCTCGAGCAATCATTGTTACTGCTTCCTGCCTTGTCAATTGCTTAAATGGTTTTACTGTTCCATCATCAAATCCTTGGATTATTTTTTCTTTTACTGCTGTTTTTAGATATTTTAATCCCCAATCAGGTATACTGCTATTATCCTTGAAGCTTAAGACTGTACTTTCGTCAATCTTTAGCCCCTTTGCCTTAACAATTAAAACAGCCATTTCTATCCTTGTTATTTCAAGATTTGGTCTCATTGTACCGTCTGGATACCCATCAACTATATATCTTTTATATAATTCCAAAGCATATTTTTCTGTCCAGTGGGCCTTTATATCAGCAAACTGCCATGCAACTGGAACTCTGTAAGTTGTCTTAACTTCCTCTGCCTCTGTCGGAGTAGGTTTAGGAGTCACCATAGGAGTATTCGTTTCAGTCGTATGTGTTGACACCACTGCAGGAGTATTTATTGCAGTTGTAGTTGTCGGTGTATTTGTATTTACATGTGTTGGTATGTTTGTTGGTGTTAGTGTGTTTATAGGCGTTAAAGCATTTCCAGGCCCTGCTACTGATACTTCTACATTAATTATCGTATCATCAACTGCATTGAAGCCTGACCGTTCTGTATCATATTCTAATTTTCTAAGTACTTCATTTTCATATTTGGTGCTCAATTCTAAAGTAGCTATGATGCCATCTTTTGATATAATTCTCTGGTTTTTTGATGGTGCCGCAAAGAAAAGCACAAGCCATCCATCTTCATTACTATAATTTGAATCAAAATCATATTTCTGGGGTATAAGTTCACCATTAGTAATATTTTTAACACTCACAGAATCAGTATCGAAGTTAATAGAAGCACTAAAGCTGTAAATGCCAATTGACGGTACATTCTTAACCTTGATCGGTACACTAACAATATCTCCCGAAACCTCGGTAACAGGACCTATCTCTAAAGTCATTACCGAATTGGCTCCTTCCCCATAAGCAATTAAAGTATTTAACATCATAAATACTATAACTAATAATGATAGCAATCGTTTTCTCATTTTTTAACTTCCCTTAACATTAGATTAATTTATTTTAGATATGGCCTAGAGTTAAACAACAAAGGACGGAAAATTTAGCCGTCCTTTGCTGTACTTTACATTATTATTGGATTTTATTTAAACATGAACTATTTTTCGGATTGTTCCATGCACTCTGAAACTAGTTTAAATATTTCAGCCCTTGTAATATTTTTAGTTGGCCTGAAAGTTTTATCTTCATATCCACTGATTATTCCAAGTTTGAATGCTTTGCCTATATAACCTTTTGCCCAACTTGGTATAGTATCAGAATCTGCAAGCTCTGACTGACTAATAGTATCCTCACCTAGGTTCCATGCTCTCGCAATCATTGTTACTGCTTCCTGCCTTGTCAATTGCTTAAATGGTTTTATTGTTCCATCATCAAATCCTTGGATTATTTTTTCATTTACAGCCGCTTTTAGATAACCTAATCCCCAATCAGGTATGCTGCTATTGTCATTAAAGCTTAATACTATATTATTATCAAGCTTCAAACCTTTTGCCTTAGCAATTAATACAACCATTTCTATCCTTGATATTTCAAGATTAGGTCTCATTGTACCATCAGGGTATCCATCCACTATATATCTTTTATATAATTCCAAAGCATAATTTTCTGCCCAGTGAGACTTTATATCAGCAAATTGTCCTGCCGCCGGAATTCTATAAGTTGGCTGAACCACAACCTGAGTCGGCGTAGGTTCTGGTGTCACTGTAGGAATACTTGTTGGAGTTGCAGTAACTGTTGCAGTTGCAGTCGCTGTTGCTGTGCTAGTTGGTGTTGCTGTTGATACATAACTGTAACTACCGCCACTGTAACTTTGTGCAGTTGTAGGTTTTGGCGTACTTGTTGCTGTGTTCGTTGGTGTTGGTTCCTCTGTTGGTATTACTGTATTCGTTGGTGTAGGTGTTGCTTCCTTTGTTGGTGTTGATGTGTTTGTAGGTGTAGGTGTTGCTTCCTTCGTTGGTGTTGATGTGTTTGTAGATGTAGGTGTTGCTTCCTTTGTTGGTGTCGCTGTATTTGTAGGTGTAGGCGTTGTTTCCTTTGTTGGTGTCGCTGTGTTTGTAGATGTAGGTGTTGCTTCCTTTGTTGGTGTCGCTGTGTTTGTAGATGTAGGTGTTGCTTCCTTCGTTGGTGTCGCTG
>DAOOVO010000164.1:0-5722 GCA_035370245.1 Pseudobacteroides sp. | reverse complement strand
AGATCGATATTACCTGTTTTTAACAGGAGTTATTGCAGTGGAATCAATATTAATACTTGAAACTTGGATTTATCAATGGATTATATTGCGTCATTGAAACATGACACACTTTTACACCTTAATGCAAGAATCTCTTTTATCAATCGTAAGTCTCATCGAACGGTGGGTTATTTGCTCTGTATAAATCCAACAACAATAATAAAATATGATATATCTGCATGTCAATTGGGTAAAATAATATAAAATAAATCAGGCTTCATATAATAAAAGGCAGGTGACAAGTGATGGCTCAATATGCATTATTACTATATATAGCTGTAATAGGGATAGTCTTTTCAGCAATATCAATCCTTATCTACAAATTTACAAGGAATAAGCTTTTTCCCAAATATATACCGGGTATTATTTTATTATTGTCAGTGGTGGCCTTCATAATTAAAGCCAGATTGTATTCTAACGGTATGGAAGGACTAGGATATATAATACTAGCCATTCTTGCTGTTGGTGGAAGTATTATATCACTAACAGTACCGGCAGCAATAGATATATATAGGAAGTATAGCAAATAATCCGTATAATTTCAGACATGTTCTCCTCTTTATATATTTAACATACGACTAATCTTTATTAAATACGTTATTGATCTTAATCTTACATTCAGCAGTGATAAATGTAAGATTAACCGTATTTAACCTAACATGCATTAAATCTAATATGCAATTAATCAAATTACAATAAAATACCGATAAATATATTAAAAATATTTACATAGAGAGGAGCTTTGCAAACATGTTTAAAACATATGATTTCTCTTTAGACTTAAGCAATATCGATAGAGATGCATACATATATAAAGCAGCCAAACTTGCTGACGAAATCAAAGACAGAAAACCTGTGCTAAGCGGTAATTTAAAACCTGACAGTATAACTGAACCATCCAAATCTATTGAAGGTGAAATCATTCGAACTTATGCACAAGACATGGCCTCCTTTGCTAAAAAGCTTGATGTTTACAAGATAACCGACAAAGACTTTATAGCCAAAAAACGTGATATATCCCATATATTTAGAGAATTTACAGAAGATTATGACTTTTATTGGATTCGTTTTCCAATCAATATTGTAAAAAAGAGCAACTGGGCCTTTAATAAAATAGAAGTCATAATTGATTTTCTTGCAGATCCCGATACCCCAAATTTATATCCTAAAGCTTTTCAAATATTGCCTGATAAAAAGCTTATGTACTATATTCAAAACAGTGGTTCAGTGGCAATTGATATTAACGATTATTTTCAATTTGCAGCTAATCCCAATATTGAAACCTCAGGCTTAATGGGAGTTGCCGAGGTATCTTCAAAAGCTGAATCAAATGCCGGATTAGTACTTGGGCCATTCAAGTATTCATTGAATAATGCAAAAATTGATCATTCAGATATCGGTTCACAGTGGCTATTCTGGATGCTTAACAGCACAGAGTTTGTACAGGATACATCCCCAGACCTTATTATAATAGCTCAAGTTCATAAAAATTTCAAACATTTGAATATAAGAGCTCACCTGCAAGCATACTGTGACTTCTCACAGCTGAATACAGATATACAGGAAATAATTAATGTCTTACCTGATAATATTAAAAATTTCTTTGTTAAGGGTTGTCCTGTTAAGGATATTAATGAATATCATTTAAACCTTTAATATGTATTTTCCGCTTCCAAAACATGAGCTTAAAAATTAATATAGAAACCGCAGATACAAATGGTTTTACAGCTTTGCATCTGCGTTTTTTTGATGTCTTTTAATTTTTATAAATTACTCTTTCTCCCCCATTCAATTCTCAATTAATCAATATTTGCACTTCATTATTTGCACTTCATGTAATAAAGCTCGATAAAACACAGATTAAAGCTGATAAAACAATATATTTTTTATCGAAACTTAAATGATTTGGCAAAATAATTCATTAAATTGCATAAAATGTTTATTAAATTTTAGCAATAAAAATTATATGATATTTGTAGATGGATTATACCATCAGTAATAAGATATATTTTTTATAACAAGGGGGAATTAATATGAAGAAAGCACTTCTGTATTGCATTATTGTTTTTCTGGCAATTTATATTTCACTCATTTCATTTGCTGACGAATTTATTCCTGTAGACCTTAGTGAAAAATGCACCATTGAAGGCTATGTGACAATGGATGAAGAAAAAGCTCCAAAAAGCGGTTTTAAGATTGAAATATTAGGAACAAATGTAAGTGCTGTTACTGACCAAAACGGTAAATTTAGTATAAACATTCCCAAAAGTGACTCTGAACATATATTAAGAATAAGTAAGCCTGGTTTTTTAACAAGAGATATTAACATTGACTATTTGGATAACAGTCTCTTAAATACGGCAGGCAGGCCATTTGAAATGTGGGCAGGAGATATACCAAAAAACGGAGAAGCTGACGGAGTAATAAACTTTTCCGATGTTGTTTCAATAGCCGCGGCTTTTAACAGCGTTTTGGGTGACTCAATATATGTTGAAAGCTGTGATTTGAATAGGGACAAATCCATAAACATATCCGATATAGTTCTATTGGCTAAACATTTTAATGCGACTAAAGACGATTATGAAAAACCATACATAATTTTACCAAAAGCACTTCCTTCCGGCAAGGTCGAAGCAGAAAAAATGACTTTAAACGGTTATGCTCCCGATAATTACCAAGGAACTGATTGTGCAAAAATTATAGATAATATCGGAACTTGCAGTTTCAAATTTTCTGGGATAACCGGATTCTATGATATTAATATCAGATATCTGGATGAAGATAGCGGTCAAAGTAAAATGGGATTATATATAAACGGTTCAAGTGAAAAAGATCATTCCTGGAAATTAGATGCAGATGATAATACATGGAAAACCATAACATTTAAAAATATTCTATTAAACGCGGGTGATAAGATTTCCGTCCAAGGAAATAAAGACGGACTTGAAAACAACAGGATAGATTATATCGAAACTGTATTGCAAACAGTACCGACACCTAGACCAACACCTATTATTACGACAATAAAAGGTACTTTATATAAAAGTTATTTGGACGGTATCTTTTATATGATTAACGGCTACTCTTTAAGCAACTTTTATCACGATATGGATAGTCTGGTGGGCCAATATATTGAGGTAAGAGGCTATGTTGAAAACTATGAAATATATATAGGCGTCGGAAAACCTTTTAAAGTTATATCCTACAAGATACTTTCAGATTCAACACCTGCACCTACATCCACTACTCAAACTCCAACACCTACAAAAGCTCCCGAAGCAGTTACACTAATAGGCAAGCTGGTGTGGTATGACTTTGAAGGAGGATTTTGGGGACTAATTGCTGCGGACGGCGAAGAATATTGTTTGTTGGGTGATCGTAAACTTATTGAAAACGCTTCAGGCGGTTATATGAATTTGGTTGAAGTTACCGGTTATTCAGAGCCCGGCACCATTACATTTTATATGCGTGGCATACCATTCAAAGTAATATCAATAAAGCCATTTAATTCAACTTCAAATTCAACACCTGTACCTACATCCCCCACTCAAACTCCAACACCTAAGCCTACCCCTACAAAAGTTCCCGAAGCAGTTACACTAATTGGCAGGCTGGTGTGGAATAACCTCGAAGGAGGGTTTTGGGAACTAATGGCTGAGGACGGAAAAGTTTATTGTTTGTTAGGTGATCGTAAACTAATTGAGAGTGCTTTAGGCAGTTATATTGATTTTGTTAAAGTAACCGGTTACTCAGAGCCTGGCACCATTACATTTTATATGCACGGTATACCATTCAAGGTAATATCAATAGAACCATATAAATTCAACTGATTGAAAAAGGAGCCTTGTTTTCACAGGGCTCCTCGACATTCCTATATTATTTAACGGCCTTTCATGTATGTTTAATTTGGAATTTTATCAACCAATACTTTGATATATTTATAACCTAATATTTCTTTAAATATTCTTCCCATGTATCGGGGTAAAGTTTTTTAATATGTTCGAGCGTATCTTTATAAATTTTGGTATCCCAATAATTCACGCCTTGGCGGGCAAATTCTTCAACAATATCCATTTTCATTTTATATTCTTCTGAATCCAACTTATAAACCCAATCTCTCAATAGATCAACCGGATAAAATTCTTCATTTGGATCTTCATTACCATAGCTCTCTCTTCTGTAATATGGCTCTGTTATTTTTGCTTTCTTTTGTACAATTAAATAATGTGCATACTCAGGACTAGTATTTTCTAATAATGCCTCAATTGCTGCTGTTTTTCCTCTCTTTATTTTGTAATTGATATCAGCTCCGGCTTCCACTAAAGCTTTTGTTTTTTCTATGCCACAACCAATTGAATACATTAACGGACTAGTTCCGGGCTCTATAATCGTTTTTTTTCCATCTACATTACTTCCCACATAATTTTTATTTGGATCAGCACCATAGCTCAATAATAGTTTTACATATTTAGCATCCTTTTTTGCATCGTTATCTACCCATGAATATCCCGACGCTACGAAAAGGGGAGTCTCTCCCTCACTTGTAGAAGCTATATTCGGGTCAGCACCACATTTAAGTAATGTTTCTGCCGAATCATATTTTTCCATTCCTACGGCCCATAATAACAATGTAGCACCATATTTAGGTTCCTGATAATTTATCAAATCCTTATTATTTTTTAATATTTTCTCAATAGTTTTAGTTTTCTGATCTTTTACAGCTACTGCTAATTCCCATACCGGAGTATCTTTATAAATTTTCACATTTGTAATACTATACTCGGCTTTATCCATCTTGCTTATAAAGCGACAAGAACACAATACACCCGCAAGAGTTAATGCACTTAAAATTACTTTTAATATCATAGTTATATTTTGTCCTTTCATCATTTTATTGCTTCCTTTACAGCATCCATTAAATGGTTTGTAATTGGATTCCAAGACTGTCGTGGCAAGTATTCTACTTTATCAATTGGTTTTGATATTGGACCAAAAATTGTGTTTAAAATATCTCCTTTTACAATATAAGCAGTCATATTGCCTGTGTACTCCTCAGGCTTTAATCCATAAGCACTTGGATTAAGCGAAGCAGGATTGAAAAGTATAGCATCTTTTTTCGTTGCCAACGCATTCGCTGCAGCCTCTGCACCGCCCTTTGAATGTCCTATAAATGTTATATTCGCATCACGATGATTTTTTACAAACTCTCTTGAAAACTCAATAGAATTTCTCATATCTTTAGATGCACCAAAAGGCTGTTGTACATTATTCATCCAGTCTCCAAATTTTGAAGGTGTTGTCCCTTTATTCACAATTGCATATTCCGTGGTGCCATCATCTCTTTCTCTTGCATAGACTCCCATCCTCAAGCTTCCCGGGTCGTATACCTCAACCAGTTCCCAACCACCCGGACGTACATCTCCTTTATTTCCCGAATAAATGTGTGCAGCTAAATCTGCAGCTTCCTCTAATGTTGGTCCATATACATTAGATTTAGTTTCACAACTATATCCGCTTGGGTCATAATATTTGATCGGATTGTTGCTTACATAAGCATACAGATTTAATCCGTCACCTCTGTAGGTATCCTCCTGTGTAAACCTTCCCACAACCGGATTATAGAATCTTGCCCTAAGATAATATTGCCCTGTAACCTGATCAAATTGCTCCCCTGCATACCTAA
>DAOOVO010000163.1:0-5727 GCA_035370245.1 Pseudobacteroides sp. | reverse complement strand
ATTATCTCATGGCCTTGTAAAGGAGTCTATACACCGAGTTATTAGTCGGTTACGAATTAAAAAAAATCATTAGCAGGCTTCCCAGACTTAAGATAAGCTTTAACAAGTTTCAATTCACCATATGTCACATCATCTCCCAATTCCTCTTTTACAGGCTTCAATAAATCTGTACCGTGCTTTTTAAAGGCTGACACAATCAGGTCCATTTTAGATTGTTCTATCAACTCCGAAATTCCCAACTCGCCCCTGGCAACAAATTTTGATAAATGTTTTTCAATTGTAGATATTTTCAAATTCCTCTCTAAAGCAATTTGCTCAATGCTCATACCACTCTTGAAAAGTTCAAAGCTGTATTCCTGAGTGCTGGTCTTTGTCTCTATTTCAGTATCGGAATCCACCGAACCCGTTATTTGGGAATCATCTTCGTCTGAGGAATTATCCCGTTTGATGTTTTTTTCGTTACAATATAAATTAATTATTTCTAGAATTTCTTCTCCAAAAGCTTTTAATTTTTGCTTGCCAATTCCCTTTATTTTTTTCAGCTCCGCAAGTGTAGAAGGCAGTTCATTAACAATACTAATGAGGCATTTTTGATGTAATATCACAAATGCTTGGGTATTATGCTCTAAAGCTTTTTGCAGGCGCCATTTTCTAAGTGCTATAAACAATTCCGGATGTTCAATGTTTTTAGGTGCTGCATCCTCAGATTTTGGAGATACCTTTTTGGGTAATTTCTCAATTGAAGCTTTAGCACGTGCCATAAGGTAGCCGCTTACACTAAACCCGTTCTGACAAGTCTTAAAGCAAGCACTTTTCACCAGCAGACTTTTCTCCAATTTTTCCAGTGCACTCTCAATACTCTTTTTGACAGTCTTATTATCACTTTCAAGGGTTGTGCTTCCAAGGACTTTTATAAACTCCAACTCTATTTTTTCTTCATAGTACTTACCTGATTTCATTATTCGTTCATTTAATTGCATGTTTCTATCTATATCAGGTTCTGATTCCAAATGACGGATTATCTGGCTTTTAAACTTATCCGATATTACTATCAACTCTTCAGTTGTAGATATCATTTTTTCAATATTTTCTTTCACATCAATATGCAAGCTTCCCTCATTTTCATTGTACAGCTTCATAGAATACCAAAGCTGGCTTCTTATGGAACCAAAATCATAAAGGTCAAAAATGAGGTCTCTTTGATATTCATATTTTGCTCTTTCAAAATCCTCCACCCCAGGCTGGTTTTGTTCAACATTCATTAAGAAACTTCGTATAGCCAAGTCTCTTACAATGCTTTTTGAAGTTATCTTGGAGCTTAAAACCAATCCTTCTAATGTTTTGCAGCGGCTTAATGCCACATATACCTGTCCATGGGCAAAGGCCGCATTTGCATCAATTACCGCTTTGTCGAATGTCAGTCCCTGGCTCTTGTGGATGGTAATTGCCCATGCAAGCTTTAAGGGGTACTGTGTAAAAGTACCTGCTATCTCTTCTTGAATTTCCTTTGTCTCTTCGTTGATTGTATATTTATTATTCTGCCATTGAACTTTATCCACGAGAATAGAATTTTCTTCTCCCTGGCATTTTACAAAAATGGTTTCACCTTCTATTTTTTCAATTATACCTATTTTGCCGTTATAAAAAAGCTTCTGACCAGAATAGTCGTTTTTAACAAACATCACCTGGGCACCTTTTTTCAATATCAGTTCATATTCCGTTGGATAGGAATATTCAGGAAAATCCCCGTCTGTCGAAGCATTAAAGAGGATTTCTTTTTCATTAATCTGATTAAGCTTTTGTTGGTTGATAACCTGTGCTTGCTGATTATGTGTAGTTAGAACAATATATCCTTCAGGAATATTTTTCGAAAACTCTTCATTATAACGTTCATTCAACTGCTCTAAAGCTTCCAAATCCAGATTATTATCCCTTACTTTGTTCAATAAATCTATAAATACCCTATCCGATTGTCTATAAATATGCTTAAGTTCTATAGTAATAAAATTGGTATGTTGCAATGCTTTGCTGCTAAAAAAATATATGGAATCATACCATTGTTTCAAAATACTCCACTCGTCACTTTTGACAACAGGTGCAAGCTGTGCAATATCACCAATCATGAGCAATTGAACACCTCCAAAAGGTTTGCTCCTGTCCTTGTATCTACGGAGAACATCATCGATTCCATCCAATACATCTGCACGAACCATACTTATTTCATCAATTACCAATAAATCAATGCTTCTTAAAATGTTCCTCTTATCCCTGTTAAATTTCTGAATGCTTCTCTCTGGTGAGTTTTCCGATGTTGACAAATCACTATCTGAAGGAATAAAAGGTCCAAAAGGCAACTGAAAAAATGAGTGTATTGTTGCTCCTCCTGCATTAACTGCTGCAACTCCCGTAGGTGCAACAACAATCATCCTCTTCGGAGAAATTTGTTTTATTTTATGCAAAAAAGTTGTTTTTCCTGTACCCGCTTTTCCTGTTAAAAAAACATTTGTGTTTGTGTACATTATATATTTAAACGCAGTATCCAATTGTGGATTATCTAAACTTTCAATCTTCATAAAATACAACCCCATAAGTATTAGATTTATTATTTTAAAAAAATCATTGATTCCTTAAATAATCCTCAATCTTGTATCCATCTATATAAATGCCGTCAACAACAGCATCCCCATTATGTATTCTCACAGTTGCATAGACATCCTTTTCGTCTCTAAGGCTTCTGTTATACTCCTCCTCAGCTAATTTAGCCTTGCTTTCATCCATATAATATCTCTCAAATGGAATTTTAATATAAACCGCTTCTCCATCCGTATATAAAACCTTTGTTTTTACATAATATCCACTTTCAGGCACCGATGGCGATACAGCAGTAAAATGTGCAAAGCCATCACTATAATTCTCTACAATTGCGTACACTGTTTGATTTATTGTGTAATCCTTGCTATTATCTACAGGTATTTTATTATCATTAAAATTAATAATCAGATAATTCCCTCGGAAATAGTCAACAGGATCAATAGGCTCAATTCGGAATTTAAAAACTTCACCATTTTTCAGTACATATTCCTTGCCTAATATCATCTGTACAGGAATAGCTAACTGTATAAGTGAAAGTACTATAAACAATATTACCTTAATATTTTTATTCATGAGAATTCACTTCCTTTTGCTTTTTAATCAGCATTACATTGGAAACGATAAATCCAATACCCACCATTATAAAGGATAAGCCCTTTACCATAAACGGCATGTCGGTATCAAAGAAACGTACTATTATAAGCATCGAAATTATAAGCAGACCTCCATTGGTTACTCCCATATGCTTATTTCTTATTCCGTAAACTATTGTATAAACTCCCATTACAAATACATATGCATTGTACAATACGACAGGTATTGAACCATCCCGATATACCGATGCTAAAAGATAGCATATCACCGACAGCAGCGCTGCAAATCCATAAACAAGGGTTATGGAATTTTTATTATTTTTAGAATTTCTAGTATTTAAGTTTTTCAAAAACAGATAGACTGCTCCTGAAAGCAGCAATGCCACAAGAATATAGTCAACTATACCTGCCAGTTCATTAAATCTTGTATCATGCCTGTACTCATGCCATCCGATACTATCCCAAAACCCTTCGAAGGTTAATAGTATCGAAATAACCAATATACCCATTGTTCCCATAACGTTAAACGGCTGCTGTCCCAATGAATCTGTTTTATGGCGATATGTTCTTTCCACCAGAAACAATACGGTGAAGAAGCTGCTATAAATAATAATCCACAGACCCGGTAATACTTTCTCAAGCACTATACCGAGGGATACACACAGGTTTAAACATAAAGCCCACAATACCAATACAGAGTGATTTGAACCGGTATTTTTAAATGCTTTTATAATATAAGGCACCAGGATTCCTAGAAAAATCCAGTATAAAGCAGCATGACCCCCTTCCGATTGTTCAAAACCCGCCCAAAACGTAATACCTGCAAGATAAATCAAAGAAGGAGTAAAGGCATCAAAGATATAGACAAGAGGTACTATTAAAAGCATCCATGTAATTGTGAAAGATGTTCTATCTCCCGATATATTATAAGTCTGACCGATAAGGGATATTGCCGCCCCTACAGAAAGGGCTATAAATACTGATATTCCTTCTTTCCAGGCCATTGAACCGCTCTTTTTTAAAACAACATAAAGGCCCATTAACTGCGAAATAATAAGAGGTGTTAAAGATAAAACTGTTCTAGCCGGAACAGATAACTCATCCCAATTCTTGGCAAATATTAGAATAATGCCTCCGCCAATAAGTATGGCACCAAGCGTCCCGAATATGGCAATCATTATTTTAAGCCAGTTTCTTTCATCTGCTTCCCCATAATATTTTCTTATTTCTTCTGCAGTTTCCTGTGTCAATATGCCCTTTGATATAAGAACAGGCAACTCTTCATAAAGCCATTTGATATTTTTTTCTTTCACAAGTACCACCTCCTGTAAAAATATTCCTTCCATCAATCTACTTAGCTGTTGCTCATCCTATTTCTCCTTACAACAAACATAGTCATCACCAGCATAGCTGCCGCAAATCCCATCATTATAAGCATATTTACAAATATGGGCGAAAGGTTTTCCATATTAACATTCACCATGTCTGCAATGATATTGTTGGATTTTACATACCAATAATTCGGTGTGAAGCTTGCAATTGCTTTCACAGTATCGCCTAGGAGAGCCTGGGGTACAAAAACCCCACTTATAAAGCTGGTCCCAAGGACGACTACATTAGTAACTGCAGACATTACATTTTTGTTCTTTATTGCATTGCCCGTTAAATATCCAATACTTAGGGACACCACGGCAAATATCAATGAATTTATTATAAATAGTATACCCTTTGTTGTAAACATATAACTGCCATACATGATAAAACTTGCCAGCACCAATATAAACCATATGACCAATGTAAAAATCAAGCTTCCCATTATTATTTGAAAATACATAGTCCTTAGTTTTA
This sequence comes from Pseudobacteroides sp., assembly GCA_035370245.1. Classification (GTDB taxonomy): domain Bacteria; phylum Bacillota; class Clostridia; order Acetivibrionales; family DSM-2933; genus Pseudobacteroides. The sequence continues at coordinate 694 of DAOOVO010000163.1, read as the reverse complement.
CCGGTGAACAAAGGTTTCGCTTTTTTAAATCAGTTTGATTGAATACAATCATTACTGCAGAAATGCCTAAAATCAATATTGAAAGCAAGGAATATGCCAAATAGTTGAAATAATACGAGCACTTCTCACTTTCAGACGCTTCATTAGAATAGTTGTTTAGCACAACCTCCGCATTTTGGTCCAAATCATTATGAACATTTATTGTAAGCTCTTCTTGGGATAATTCCGGCAAAGTGCTTGCATATGTCTTTACAGTATTTAAATATTTATTGATTATGCTGTCCATGTATATCCCACTGGTTGATTCCGGCAATGATGTTTTATCAAGCTCTATTGAGCCTTCATTCAAAAGACTTTTAGTAAAACCTTCAGGAACCTTAACAATATACTCGACCTCTCTGAAAAACAAAGCATCCTGAAGCTTTTGAGTATCATCCTCAATACTGACTATATTAGCTTTCGTACTTATATAATCCTTTAAGCCCTCTACGATTTTTGAATCTTTATCATAGTTTATAAAGGCCATATTTACTTTGGTTTCCGCATAGTTTGTATTTTCAGGGCTGTTATAAGTATTGGCAAGAACTATCAGGAAAAATAAGAATACCATTAAATATATGGCGATTTGTATCATATTCTTATATGATTCCACTGCATAAACTCTTTTTTTACAATAGATGTACCTTGACAACTT
>DAOOVO010000162.1:0-5962 GCA_035370245.1 Pseudobacteroides sp. | reverse complement strand
TGAAGTTGTCAAGGTACATCTATTGTAAAAAAAGAGTTTATGCAGTGGAATCATCGTATTTAATATGAAATAATTTGTTGTAAATTTGATATTGTAAATATTCAAATTTACAATATATTATTTTTTTCTGGTGCGTACCAAATTTTATATATTTAGTGTATTTATGTAATAGAGTAGAATTATTAGTATCTATTATTTACGGGGGGTTTAATTATTATGAAAAAGAAATTGCCTTTCAGAATTATGATCTTTCTGCTAATAATGACTCTTATAATTGGACAAGCATGTATTGTCAGCTTTGGTGAAGAACCTGGAATCACACTGGAAAATTTCTTGAAGATCTCTAAAAAAATATCAAAAGAAGACGGCACAGTTTCTAATGATTATTATCTTGGTGAGATTATTAATGTAGAATATACAATCACCAGTGATGAAATTGCTTTAGACATACCCAAAGAAATAGCTTTTGTAATTGACTTGACATCAAGTATGAGGTATGTAACTTCAGGCAGCACAGAATCAAGGTTGGCATCACTTAAAAGAGTATTTTCACAGATTCTGGAGCAATGGAATATCCCCAATACAAAGATGTGTATAATTGAATTTGGCCCCTACGTTCAAAAAGAAACCGATATACTTGATGCTACAAGAAATAATATAAATAATGTATTTTTAAGAACCGTTCAAGGCTGGAATGAAAACAATCTTTATTCCGGTACAAACCTAGGAGACGGATTGAGAAGGGCTTATTACAAACTTACACAATCCGGCAATCCAAATGCAAAAAAATATATTATCACTTTGACAGACGGCTCGCCCACAATGAGAACAGTTGATAGATACGGAAATCCTTACTATGGTGAAGTACCGGTGAAAGATAATAATATCGGAATTAGAAACGATCCTCCTACAGCCGGCTTTGACAGCAGGCCTTATGAAGAATATGCATGCAATGTTATGAGGAACATTTCCTCCAGCGGAATGGTAACAAACTTTTTAATAGGATTTGGTATTGAAGCCAACCAGGCATCAACCATGAACAACATCGGTATGGCTGGAAGGGTTGCCCCTGTAGGTGATGTAAACGGAGACGGAAGAGATGATTATTTTTACCGTCCATCTAACGGAACAGAGCTTGAGAAAGTATTTCAAGATATTCAGAAATCTATAATGGACCCCTTTGATTTTACAATGGCAAATTTAATTCAGGAATTTCCTGAAGACAGACTTGAATTGCAAGACGACAGTTTAAACGATATTCCTGGTGAATATCTTGATTTAAACGGCATAGATCAACTAATTCCTTCCCCCGATAAGATAGTATTGCCGTTAAAACTAACATTAAAACTAAAAGAGGGAACTATTAACAAATATACATTGTATCCTAGTGAAATTAAATTTACAATTAAGTTTAGAGTATTAAAAACAGGACAAGTTGATTTTGATCCTATTTTAGGAAACTTTCTTTTTCATAATCCTGTGACTGGAGAAAAATATAATGTAACGGCCTCTGACACAACAAAGACCATTGTTGTAAAGCAGACCGTCAACTCCATAATTATACCTCCACTTATTGTTTTCGGTACAGGAAATGATATATCCACTGTAAATGCATTTATTAATCCTGCAAACGGTCTTGATACATCCGACAGACATTTGGAAAATTGGAGCGTTGATGATGCCAATAATATATTTGATATTGACGACGAAACGCCCAATGATACTTCAGCGAATGTAATTTTAAAGAGAAATACTCATGGTATTGGAAAAATAACTACCGAGTCATCAGGCTACGGATATGGAGGTAAAGACAAAGTTAAAGGTAACGGCAACGTAATATCCATTATGCCTCAAATTAATAATATTTCATTGAAGGTTGGTAAAACACAGGAGGTATCCATATCATCACTACTGCCTGATACATTATCTATTGGAGAAAAAGATGCATTTAATAAAGAATTGACGAAAATAATGAATAACTACTATTACAATCAAAAATATTTCAGCGATGCTGCTGAAGCTGAATCTTTAGACGGAAAAGCCTACAAAATTTATCCTGCAAATTCAAATGATTACTATATCGGATTTAATAAGACAGAAGCAGCTGTAAATCCCAATGCTACAAAATTAATCTTAGGTAATGACAGTATTGCCAGCATTTCTGACGGAATCTGGACAATAAAGCCTGAAATGGCCGAAGATGGCGAAATTTATTACAGAATTTTTACCGAAGGAGAATTATCCGGTAACCTCACATCAAGTACAAACAGTAAAAATATTTACTGGTGTACAACTACATATCGCAGTGGAGCTAATAAAGATTTGCAGTTGTGGAAAATAGAATTAATGGAAGACGGAAACTATAAGATAACTTCAAAAAAGACAGGCATGTGTATCGCAAATACAGGATCTAATATTAGCTTTATGAATTATTACGGCAACCAAACTCAACGCTGGAAAATAGAAAATATAGATGATCATAATAATTCTACAGTTATTGATAAAAATATTCAATCAATAATAAATAATATAGAATTTGAATCTGATTTGTCCGGTCAGCCTATTGCAACAGCAGATAGTGCCAGCAGCGTAAAGATAGCTTTCGGTTCTGACCGCACCAAACTCAAGATAACGGGTAAAAAACCTACTGTACTAAATTCTAAAAAAATAAATGACGGTAAGGTTATAGTAACAGCTAATATAATTTATAAAAACCCAGGTGTCCCTGGCATAGAAGGCCACATCTCAAAAGGCACCGTGACATTTGAAGTTGTGGTTAATGACATAGTTGATATTAATTAAAAATCTTGCCACTAATATACCTTACCTTTAGAGAGAATTTATCGGAATTGCATGATTTAGGGGGATATTTAAATGATTATTATTAGAAAAAAGCTCAATACAAGAATAATAAGTATTGCATTATTATTAATATACCTTTTATTCATTAGTATCCGGTATAATACTGTTTATGCAAACGGTTCGGATTATAAGGATATAAAAGGACATTGGGCAGAAGAATATTTAAATGATTTGATCGATAAAGGCTACATAAAAGGTATTAAGGTAAAAGATGAATTACTGGTTCAGCCAAACAGAAATATCACCAGGGCTGAATTCCTGACTATTTTAATGAGAACAGGAGATTATAAAATAAACCCTAAAGGTCTTGTAAGTTTTTCAGATGTAAAGGACAAGGCCTGGTATAAAGAGAGCATCGATAAAGCCGCCAGCAATGGAATTACAGGAGGATATCCCGACGGCACATTTAAACCCGACAATCAAATATCAAGAGCAGAAATAGCATCATTGATATCTAGAATCGGAAAATTCCAATTAAAAGAAATCACCAAAGACGATTCATTTAATGATATCAAAAGCAACAAGTGGTATTATGAAAGTGTTATTATGGCAAAGCAGAACGGTATAATCGGCGGATATCCTGACGGCTCATTTAGACCCGACGGTAAAGCAACAAGAGCAGAAGTTGCAACAATGATTTTCAATTACCTGAAATTTTTAAACAAAAACAGTACTTCATCAGCACCAAAAGCAACACCAATGCCGACACCAACCCCTACCTCAGATATAGTATCAATGCCGACAACCGTTATACCCGGAGCAAACCCGGACCCGACACTGCCACCGGAGCTTATAGACGAACCCTCTAATAATGTTACAAAGATTTACGCTTATGACATAAATGCACTAAATAGATCTGAAATACTGTATAGTATAAATTATTTAAATTTAAATGATTTAGGAAAATTCGATATAAAGATAACATTCGATCCGTCAAAATTATCTGTTTTAAATGTACTTGAGGGAAATGCAAAAGACAGTAAATTTATTGTGAATAATGGTACAATCGATTTAAGTAACGCTGCAAACGGGCAAATAATCGTATCTTCAAACGACAATTCAAATATTTCACTCACAGACGGTTCTCTGTTTATTATTAAGTTCCAAGTAATGCCAGGTGCATCAGGTACAACAGATATTAAAATATCCGGAATAGATACCGATAAGCCTGCATTACATAAAGTAAACGGAGATATGATAAATGATATCGAAGTTAAAAACGGATCTATTACATTTTAGGAACGTTCATTTCAGAAGTTTAAAGTAATAAAAGAATAACAAGGACTAATCCAAAAATTTAATAAATTTGCAGATTAGTCCTTTTGTTATTCTTGAGAAGCAATCTTTTCATCTACTTCTTTTACAATTACTATATCAATTCTTCTGTTTTTTGCTCTATTTGCTTCGGTATCATTTGGTAAAATCGGCTTGTATTCACCACTTGCCATTGAAGTTATCTGTATAGTCGGAATTCCCGATTGCTTTGTCAAAAATTGAACCACATTAATGGAACGCTTTGCAGATAATTCCCAGTTTGAGGGAAATCTCGAATTATGAATAGGTACATTATCCGTATGCCCTTCTACTATTATATGGTTACTTAATTTTTTCAGCATTCCTCCGATTTTACCGAGAGCATCCAAACCTTCTTTTTTTATGTCAGCATATCCAGAATCAAAAAGAATTACCGAATCAATTCTCAATATGACTTTATCATCAGTTTCGACCAACTTTACGTGTTCACTCAAATTTTCCTCTTTTATAGTCTTTTCCAATTCTTTCTTCACATCATCCACTACAGCAGCATTACTCTTGACTTTTTCTCCTTCTGTAGTGTTTCCTTCCTCAGGCTCCTTTAGATACCCGTTATTATGCTCCAAAATTGCAATCATATCCTTACCGTTATTAGTATCAAATGTATCACCGCCACTCATATAATTAAAAGTGGTTCTAAAGGACTTTGCAACCTCCATGAATTTTTGTTTGTCAATGGTGGCCATGGAAAATAGAAGTACAAAAAAAGTCAACAGAAGTGTAACCAGGTCACTATATGTAACCAACCATCCTGCACCTTCAGATTGTTCTTCTTCAGGTCCATTTCGCATAGATTTAGCCATATCTACACCTCTTTAACATACTTTAATATTTAGTTTAGCTATGATACTTTTCATCATAAGTCTTCTTATCCTGAGGAGATAAAAATGTTTTGAGTTTATGTTCCATTATTTTGGGATTTTCTCCTGCTTGAATGGATAAGACACCCTCGATGGTAAGGGTCTTAATCTGAATTTCTTCTTTGCTGGCATTCCCAAGCTTTGTTGCTATTGGAGTACATATAAAGTTAGCAAGAATGCTGCCATAAAAAGTTGTAATTAAAGCAACAGCCATTGCAGGTCCAATCTTAGAGGGATCATCCAATGATTTTAATAAGTTGATTAGACCTATAAGGGTTCCAATCATTCCCCATGCAGGAAACAATGCTGCGAGACTTTTGAACAATCCCTGCCCCTTTGCATGACGTTTTTGCATGTTGTCTAACTCCAACTCAAGAGATTCCCTAACAATATCGGCTTCTGTTCCGTCAATAATCAATTGTAAAGCATTTTTCAAAAAATCATCTTCAATGTTTTCAAGGCTGCCTTCCAGTGCCAACAGACCTTCACGTCGTGCAAGAGTAGAAAGTTGTACAAGCTCTTGTATAATCTCAAATGGAGGTCTTGAAGAATTTATAAATGTTTTTACTGTTACTTTCAGCATAATTGCCATTTCTTTTAATCGATAGCTAATTAATGCCGAACATATCCCACCCCCAAGAACTATAAAAATAGATGGGACATTATAAAACGACCTTAGACTACCATCAATCAAAATAGAAACAACAATACATATAACTCCTACAATAAGACCGATTAGTGTAGCAAAATCCATAAGTAGTACCCCTTTATATTTAATCTGCAAAATAAAAGTGTCGCTACTATAATTTCGGACAAATTGAAGAAATAATTAATATATTTTATAAAAATATAATTAATAAAAATAAAAAACGGGAGTGTAAATAATTTTGTGTATTGGGATTTTATGTAAATCCTTCTTTAGCAAG
>DAOOVO010000161.1:0-6059 GCA_035370245.1 Pseudobacteroides sp. | reverse complement strand
GTAACTGGAAATTTCTTAACTTAAACCCTCCAAAAACTATTATACGAGGTGATTTTAGATGACAACCAGGAATGTTACAGTAATTCCTGCTCGTAAGCGAATTGGGAATAGTGCAAAGGCTGGGGAATTGCCTAAGCTTCGAGTAGCAGCCTATTGTCGTGTTTCTACGGACAGTGAGGAGCAGGCAACCAGTTATGAAGCGCAAATTGAGCACTACACAAACTATATCAAAAGCAATCCCGAATGGGAGTTAGCAGGCATATTTGCAGATGAAGGTATTACCGGAACTAACACAAAAAAGCGTGAAGAATTTAACCGGATGATAGAAGAATGCATGCAGGGCAAAATCGATATGATAATTACGAAATCTATCAGCCGGTTTGCAAGAAATACGCTGGACTGCCTAAAGTACATAAGGCAGCTTAAAGAAAAAAATATTCCGGTTTACTTTGAAAAGGAAAATATAAACACATTGGATTCCAAAGGAGAAATCCTGTTGACCATTATGGCATCTTTGGCACAGCAAGAAAGCCAATCGTTAAGCCAGAATGTAAAACTGGGTATTCAGTACCGATATCAGCAAGGAAAAATCCATATCAATCACAACCGGTTTCTTGGCTATACAAAGGATAAGGATGGCAATTTAGTTATCGTACCTGAAGAAGCTGAGATCGTCAAACGCATTTACAGAGAATATCTTGAAGGTTCCAGTATGCTACAGATAGCTAGGGGTTTGGAGGCTGACGGAATTCTGACAGGTGCAGGCAATCACAGATGGCATACCAGCACCATCAATAAGATTTTGAGGAATGAAAAATATATCGGTGATGCGCTGTTGCAGAAAACCTATACAGTAGATTTTTTATCGAAGAAAAGGGTGGCCAATAACGGCATAGTTCCTCAATACTATGTAGAAAACAGCCATGAGCCCATAATCCCGCGTGAAATCTTTATGCAGGTTCAGGAACAGCTTGTCAAAAGAAGATGTGTGCATATAAGTAAGAATGGAAAGAAGAGAAACTATAGCAACAAGCATCCTTTATCACAGATGGTCTTTTGCGGCAACTGTCATGAAATATTCCGCAGGGTTCATTGGAATAACCGAGGAAAGAAATCAATCGTATGGAGATGCGTCAGCAGATTGGAAAACACCGGTTTGTTTTGTACCGCTTCCACTATACTTGAAGATACGCTTAAAGAGAAAATTGTAGAAGCCATCAATGTAGCGGTCAGCGGAAAAAACTCTTTTCTGGCTATACTGAAAAAGAATATTGAAACCGTATTAAGCGAGGATTTGGATGAGAGTACAGCAGATATTGATAAAAGGCTGGAAGAACTCCAAACCGAGTTGATCCAAAAGGCAAATTCAAAGGAAGCATACGATAATATTGTCAACGAGATTTACCGCTTACGGGACTTAAGGCAAGAAACACTTTCAAGAAACGCTCTTCGCCAAGATAAGAGGGATCGGATTGCTGAGATGACGGACTTTCTTAACACGCAAACAGGTGATATTACGGAGTTTGATGATAAACTGATTAGAAAACTGGTTGAAAAAGCGGTTGTATATGATGACAGGTTAGAGGTGGAGTTTAAGTCTGGGTTGGAAATAGAAGTAAACCTATAGCTTGTAATCACGTTGAGAGTATAATTCTGATGACGTATTGTGGTTCGGAAAGCAAGAAATAGAAGTTGACCACAACATGTAGTGGTTTGAAGACGAAATAAGGGTCAAAAAACGGTAGAAGAACACCGTTTTTTGACCCTTGAAAATAGGCTAAAATATAGATGACATTGGATAATTTGAGTGATGGCAAGGACAAAAGTAGGAAAATCAGGTTGATAAATGAATGGTTGAATAAGATACTATAGATGAACATCAGTAGATAAGTGTGAAGCTAAGATTCCCTAAATAATTTATATTGATTTAGAATGAAATTATTAAGGTGCTTTTTAATGTCTTGGTTTGTAAAACTTAAAGATGTTGGTTTAAAAATGGAGAATTGTGGGAGAATGCTGTTTTTGAAGCCGAAGAAGATGGGATAATGGTTATTGACTGTCCTACAAATGAGCATACTGATTTTGTGTTTTCATCATATTATGATATATCTGATCCAAATAATGTATCTAAGTGTAACCCTGGGTACCCAGCAAGGTATGATATGGACTTTACACATGAAAGTGCAAAAAATATGATTTATGCACCAGCATCTTTTCGAACATTAGCCCAAGGACTTGTTGAAGGTGATTATTGCTATCGTTATGATGGAGTTGGAGGCCAAAGTTGGGCTGTTCCATATGTGGTGTACTGGCACTTGGTTGGCAGGTAAATCCTGAATTAGACGCAGACACTATGAAGAATCTCCTTTCTGAAACTAGCTGGATTAACGATAAAGGGCTTCATTTTATTAATCCGCCAGAATTCATAAAAGCTGTCCGTTCAGGTGGAATACAATAGCTACTTTTAAGACAATTCAATGCAATATGAGCAGAAAAGTTTAAAAACTATTTGCAAAGTAGAGAACTATAAAGATATAATAAAGATTTGAATACATTGAAATAATCAATCCACAGCAAAACGTATATATTCGATGATACTATAAGTGTGATAGGATCTTTTAATTTTGATGCAAGAAGTAGCTATATAAACAGTGAGTCTATGGTAGTCATTTCAAGTCGGGAATTTACAGAACAGTTAAAGGAAAATGTTCAAGTAGATTTAAATAAGAGTTTAATTATAGATAAAGATTATTCTTATATATAATGATAAAGTTCAGGAAGGTAAAGTCTCCGTATATAAAAAGATAATCATCGGTTTTTTATCTAAGATTACCTTGTTTTTAGAATACCTTCTGTAAAGTAGTGATTATATTATTTGTTTTCCTTTCTTTTAGATTAGATAGGAGAGGAGAAAGAAAATATAAAAGGGATACAATGATTTCTAATCAGTAAGTATAGATATTTCAAACATGAAAGTTGTAAAAGATAAGAAATAGGGAAAATAGTATATACATCTAAAATTTAATAATTAAAACAAAGAAGCGATCTTTAGGTAAACAATGAACCTAGAAAACTCGCTTTTTTTATGCCAAAAATAAAAGTTAAGAAAAATCTTTATGTTAAGTTTTATGTAAAATACAAAGTTATAAAGGTTTTTAGTTAATGATAGGCATGGTACTACTGGAATTTGTATTGAAAAAGGGAAATAAATATGTTAACATAGTTCAATAATGAACTATATTGAGAAATGAGGTGAATTTAAATGAAAAGTGAATTAGTTAATAATAAAAACAGTATTTTTTTAGTATTTAATTGGAAGTTAAAAAAAGTGTATGAAAAGATGTTTTATCAACTAACTGAGGAATTACAATTGACCCAAAATGAAATTGATGTACTTTTATTTTTGTATAATAATAGTCCACTTGACACCGCAAGGGATATAGCTAGATATCGTGCTATGTCAAAGTCTATGATATCAAAGTCCGTAGACTCTTTATATAGAAAAGGTTATTTATCATATGAGATAGATGAAATAGACAAAAGATGTATTCATCTAAAAATTGAACCAGTTGCTATTCCAATTGTAGGAAAATTACATGATGCTCAGAAAGAATTTTTTTATATTCTTACTTATAATATTACTGAGGAGGAATATCAAGCAATGGAAACAGTATTAAATAAAATGAATCAAAATATCATTGATCAATTTGAAGAATGAAAGGGAGACAGAAGAGATGGAAAATAAACAACAAAATGAATTAGGGACAAAAAATATAAGTAAGTTACTTTTTAGTATGGCTATTCCTGCAATTACAGCACAGATTATTAACCTTTTGTACAATATGGTAGATAGAATGTATATTGGACATATTCCTAATGTAGGGGCTACTGCCTTAACAGCAGTTGGTGTGACCATGCCAATCATTATGGTTATATCAGCATTTGCTGCTTTAGTTAGTATGGGTGGTGCGCCACGTTCTTCAATTATGATGGGAAAAGGAGATAAGGATACTGCTGAGAAAATACTTGGAAACTGTACAAGTGCATTAGTGTTTATTTCAATTGCATTAACAGCTGTGGTTCTTATATTTGGAGAGAAAATGTTAATGACATTTGGTGCCAGTGAAAATACTATAAACTATGCATTGGATTATTTAAATATCTATGCTTATGGAACACTATTTGTACAACTCGCTTTAGGTCTAAATGCATTTATTACTGCACAAGGATTTGCCAAAACAAGTATGCTTACAGTACTAGTTGGGGCAATATTAAACATTATACTAGACCCTATTTTCATTTTTGTATTTAATATGGGAGTAAAAGGTGCAGCTTTAGCAACTATAATATCACAAGGAGTTTCTGCATTATGGGTTATGAAGTTTCTTACAGGAGATAAGACCTTATTAAAAATCAAGAAAAAATATTTAAGGATAGATTTTAAGGTGTTATTACCTTGTATTGCCCTTGGATTATCACCATTTATTATGCAATCAACAGAAAGTATTTTAGCTATATCATTTAATACATCTTTACTCAAATACGGTGGAGATTTAGCAGTTGGGTCAATGACGATTCTATCAAGTGTTATGCAATTTTCTATGCTTCCCTTAATGGGACTTACCCAAGGTGCTACACCAATTATTAGTTTTAACTATGGAGCACGTCATAGTAAGCGGGTTAAGGAAACATTTTTGTTACTACTTAAGTTATCTCTAATTTATTCAATAGGATTGTGGGCAATTGCAATGTTATCTCCACAAGTATTTGCTAGAATTTTTACTAAAGATGCTGAGTTGATTAATATTTCTATTAAAACAATGAGAATTTATATGGCTGCTTCTTTGCTATTTGGAATTCAAATCAGTTGTCAACAAACTTTTATTGCACTGGGAAATGCAAAGACATCTGTATTTTTAGCTATTTTGCGTAAAATACTCCTTTTAATCCCACTAATATATATATTACCTTTATTTTTGCAAAATAAGGTAAATGCAGTATTTTTAGCAGAGCCAATAGCTGATATTATTGCTGTTACAGTAACCAGTATACTATTTACTATTCAGTTTAAAAGCGTATTAAGGGAACTGGATTACTAAAAACTTTAAATCAAGGAGTGATGACAATGTTTTATCCTTTTAGTTATTTTAGATTTGATCCAACCATGATTATTTTAATTCCGGCAGTATTTTAACGATTTATGCTCAAAGTAAGGTACAATCAAACTTTAACAAATACTTGAGAGTACCAACAAATAGAGGATATACAGGAGTTCAAGTTGCAAGAAGATTATTAGATCAACATGGTTTGCAAAATATACCAATTGAACTTTCAAGAGGTAAGTTAAGTGATCATTATGATCCAACAAAAGGAATATTAAGACTATCTCAAGAAGTGAATTATAAAGAAAAGAGTAGACAGAACTTAGCAAATAAATGGTTTGCATAAACAGGAATCCAGAAGTATCTACTTCCACCAAGGGGCTAATATCAACCTATGACATCATTATTATCCTCTCAAGGCATGTCGAGTGCGTGGCAATAATACAAAGGAGCGAATCGTCGAAATAGCACATTTTACAAGGGATACAGACTGTTATCAGTTTACTAGAACCGGCCATGATTTTGAAGCAAAGTGCCTGTTTCAGAGTTGGAAGTGCGAATAGCTGTTCGGACATCGTGTAAGTAGATTTAATATCGGCACGGTGGAGCCAGCCGTCAGGACAAAGAAACCGTGCCGAACCCAGGGTGGACACAAATCCCAGGGCCACGGGGATCCGATGACGGAGGCGTGCTGGGGGCTGAATACCCGAAGTTTTTGAGATGCATGCGAGCGTATGCGCATACGTTCGTGTGTTTCTCAAGAGCTTCGGGTTTTTTGTTTCTACATATCCTTCTGATCCTTGACAATCAAATACACCGGCCCTGCTGAGGGGATGGACGTTGGCACACAGGGTGTGAGCCCGGGAAAGTGAGAGTGCAGAGCCGGACAGTGAGGCTAGCGACCTTGCAGAAAACGAGTCATTATCCATTGCAGAAAATAGTAAGTGGTCTATCAGG
>DAOOVO010000160.1:0-6276 GCA_035370245.1 Pseudobacteroides sp. | reverse complement strand
ATTGGTGGCCTGATTTTACTCCGGTAACTGACCTAAATTTTTATTGACATTTACACCACTTGTTACCCAGATAAAGAACAAGGCGAAATCGAAGCTATGGAAATTGAGATTCACTTTAGGAAATTGTATCCGCAGGCTCTCTTTGATGGGCTTCCATCTGACTGGATTGTAATTGATGAATACCCAGTGCATGGCGGTAAGGTTCTTGATGAACCTGTTGGTATCCTTACATGTGCAATCGAGTATCGATTTGAAGAGAGCATCCATATTCAAAAGGATATCGCTATAAGCAACTTAGAAACATGGCTCGAAGAGAAAGACCCGCAATCTTGTAGGGCTATCCTTACATTGGCCGGCTTCTGAAAAAGAAAAACCCTCTCAACAGTAATGATCTGCAGAAAGGGTTCTATTCTACTCTGTTTCTGACATGTCCCCGCACTCCACTCTCAGCAGTACAGAAACATTCAGATAGTCATTTAATCGCTTATTTCGTCCTAAATTATCTACTGGGTCAAATGTAAAGTACCTCGCAAAGTGCTTGAAATTCAGGATTTCTATAAATCTGAACGTTGTATTCCCACTATAACCTCGACGTGGCCCGAGTTGATAAAATTGATGTCTGTGGACAATTTTTAAATCTTGTGTTTGAGGAAATATATCAATCAGACATTTGCTGTTTTTTGAAAAATGGTCGTATGGGGAAATATATCTATTGTATTTCAAGATCGGTATGAATATCCATTTAAGGTATTCCACACAAATAAATTGCTTTTACATTCGCTTTGCGGCTTTCACATCTAATAAAAACTCATTTTTTTCTTTATTAACGAATTTTTCTAGGCTTCTAATTACAGTACTATCATTTACTATCTCAGGTACATTAGTCAAAAATATATCGAACCATTTTTCTTTATTACTCTTATTATGTATTAAATATTTTAGATAGCTTTGTCCTTTAAACAGTGCTTGTTCAACATCTCTTAATCCCACTATTTTAATATTTGAGCACATAAATGAGTACTCATCCTCTGTCATCTTAGCAGCATCACTGTTTATCATTTGTCTCGCAGTTTCATAAATCTCTTTTCTAGAAACATAGAAATCTTCTAGTTGCACGATAACTCCAAAAACATTATTTCTGTTTATTTTTCTATCGAGCTCGAAATGTCCTTGGTCGTAATTATTTATATGAAAGAATATCTTCTTAACATTTTCAGCGGCTATCTTTATAGCTTTATCGATCGCTGACTTATCAAAAGTCCTCATTCTTATGCTAGGTACGCTTAGTTTTGTATCAAACATCATACAATAATCGTCTTCGATTACAATCACATCAGGAGATAGTAATTCCTTTTTCCCAATATAATACTTCTGCTCTGGATATATGTGATCAATGTTCTCAATTTCCGTATAAAGATCATACAAGTACTGCTCCAGAACATTCTTTCCAATACTTCGCCTTAATTCTTCATTCCCTTCAGTAAGCCGATGTAGTAAAGAGTCGGTAGTAGCATTTATTAACAAGTATGGTATCGGTAGGTATTGAAAATTTATTCCTTCAATTATAGGAAATAAGTATTGGATTTTAAGACCATAATAATAATTTAAAATATCATCTCCCAGTAGGTCCACAACTGCTTTCTTATATGATTTCTTGTCAATTTTTAGTAATTTTGCTGCATTTCTGTACTCTTTCCAGAGATATGTCATTACTTTTTGCTTGCTAGTAGATTGATTTTTATCGGAAAGCAATAAATATATGGAAAATGCAAACCTTCTAAAATGGTCATAGTCGCAACCAAACTTTTTATTAAATTCTTGCTTCATATCAATATCATCATTGATAAAAGTGAAAAAGTAGTCATATCTAAAAAATCTCTGACTAACGTTCCCTTGAACAGAAAATTGAGTCAAACCGCTAATCATCATAAAGTTCTCTGAATACTTATTATCCATTTCAAATTCATCCCATTTAGGATGCCTAAAATTTCTTATTGCAGTGATGATTTCAGAAAAATCCCTATGATTAATCTCTAGAGTTGATTCATCATCATCGTAAATTACTGAATAGAGCATGAAAATTTCTAGTTCATTCGGCATAACACCATTAATATTCCCGATAATATCTAACTCATTAGGGTTCATTAGCCTTTGTGCATAAATCTCACATATGATCATTTTACTATCAAATGTATAGTTTTTTAGCTTCTTTATTACCTCAATCATAACATCACCACCAATTTTTTGTCTTATAAAATTGACATTATTACATCCTCCAGCTTGTATATTTGCAACTGCTGCATATTCTTCTTTGACAAGTTCAGACCGTACTCCGGCTTGCTTTTTAATCCTTCATAATCCTTATCACAAAATAATGAGTTCGGATTTTTCCATGCTGTTGCAGGTATTAGGTAGGCTTCTGGAAGTTTACCGTCTTCAAACAGCAATAATGATAAGTATGTAGTAGGGCTTTCAATATTCCACTTCTCTTTTTGCATATACACATATTTAGTTTTAAGGATTGATTTTACTTGAATTTCTAAAAAAAGCCCAGCTTTAGTTTTAACAATAAAGTCTATTCCATGATCATCTAGCTCTGATGTATATACTTCAAAGCCATACGAGGCGAATTCCATTTTTGAATAGTATTCAGCATATCTTCCTAACTGCAAACTATTTAATTTTGACCAAGTAGTATTAGGCAAATGATTACCCCCTTATTGAGATTTCAACAACTCCAAGAAACCATTATTTTTTTAATCCAGACAAAACTGTCTCTAGATACTCCTTCCAATATCCTTCTTCATCACCTTCCATATCATGAAGCCAATAATACATAAATAAAATTTCTAATTCCTGCTTTCTTCCTTTTATAAAAGATTTTTTTGGAATCCTTCTATATAATGAATCTAGGTTAAAAAGATTACTTTTTTGCTTGTAATCATAATCATATTTTCTCCAGGTATACTGACTCTTATTTCTATGAGTTGATGGCCAAATATCTTCATTCTCAAAAAAATTATTTATCCAATCATAAGCAAAGGCGAGAAGGTTAACCTGATGCTTTGTCCATGTTTTATCAACCCAATCAGTTATTTCTTCAGATATTACTGGAATCCCAAAATTAAACTTTTTCTCACTCTCTACCCTATGATATTCCTTTATAAATAGAAAAAGCATTTCTGTTTGATCTTTAAGAAAAGGTAATTTTTTAATAAGTCGTGAATAGCAATCATATGAAGCATTTCTAAATTCACTATCAGTATTATATAAGAAGAATAGTTCATCTTCTCTAATGATATTCCCAATGTACCTATGTATATGTTTTCCATACTCATTATAAATGCTAACCGCCCACTCTCTAACCTCTGGCTCATACTCCTTAAGCTGCTTACGATACTTCTCCAGCTTTTCATCATGCAATACTGTTTTTTCTTCTGCTTCAGTAATATTCAGATAATTATTAAAGTACTCAAATACATAATCCACACAGAGCTTCATATTTTGAATACGTTCATTTATGTCAAGTTCATTAAGTTTATCTTCTCTTTTCCTTCGGGCTATATATTCCTCAATACTAAGCATGTAACCACCTCTACTAGTTAATCGGAGTTTATCTACTTCACTCAATGTAACTTCTTGAATTTTAATTATATAAATGAATCTAAATATAATTCCCTGTAATGCAAAATTGTCATTGTTGTAAATACCAAAAAGTTAAATACCCCTAGTAAAATAGCAATAAAAGAAATTACCATACTCAATTTAAACTTAAATCTCAGTGATCCTATAAAGAATATAAGGCATAATATTAATATAAAAGCTTCATGATTTATAAACGGAATTTCTTCTGGGAAATATACAATATGTAATAGAGTGAACTTGACAAGTATATACAACGATGAAAGACTCATAATTAATAGTGCATATTTCGTTGTTAGAGAAAAAATTTTATACTCTTTTTCAGTCATTCTAATTCCCCTTTTTATAGAATGATAAGTGGCTTTGTAGCAATGTAGATATACTTAAATCCTTTATAGTGCTTTTATTATGATTCTATAACTTTAGCTTTTTCTATCATCTCTTGGACTTCTTTGATTGTAAATATACCGTCTTGCTTAGAATGTAATACCATATGACAATTTGGACAAACAGGGACAAGATCGTGTTCAGGATCAACTTCATAAGTCTCATCAATAAGGTGAAGTGGTTTAATATGGTGCACATGTATTTTCCCTTCAAACTCTGCTCCATAAAAAGCTCCAAAATCAAAACCACATATCACGCACTTAGTCCCATGTATTTGAATACATTTACTCCGTGCTATAGGATTACGTTCATAGGCATTTATAGTAATTTGTTTTTTTGCACCTTCGATAAATGTTTCTGCTTGAGCAGGAACCAATTCTTCAGGTAATAAAGAGTGATTCAACTCCTCTTTAAATACAGACTCAATATAATTTTGAAGTTGACCTGAGATTTTTAAAGGTCCTTGAGGTGCAGTTTTCAGACCATTATCTAATAGGTGCTTAAGAGAAAGCCTATCACTATCAACTGCTTGTATCAGTTTTAATCGAGCATAAGTACGATTTTTTGCTAAATCTTTATCCTTGTCATTTATCCAAAATTCTTTGTCATCGATTGTCTCATTATAAGGTATGTTTATTTTTACAACTTTAACATGGTGCATGATGCGTTGATAGGGCTTAGCACAGTAAATGTATATGACATCCCCAACTTCATAGTTTGCACTTTGCCTCCAATCTATCTCACTATGTTTCTCAAAAGCAGAAATCACATCATAAGTTGCTACATTTGAAGGAATAATCCAAATTCTTTCCGATGAAACAGAAGTCGTACCTTCATTAGTATTAAGGCTTGTATCTTCAACAATAGTTACAGTAGGACGGGGCAGATCTAAATCAATCCCAAGATAATCTGCTAGCTTATACCATTCTTTACATTCTCTTATTTTTTTCAATTCTTGAGAAAATAGTTCTTTTTCTGTTTTACCTTCAGTATCTATCCCCAGTTCTTTCATTAAGTTATAAAATCCTACTCCAGCCTTTCCACTCCCTTTACTGACAACTTTTGCTGAAAGTAATGGAAGTCCAAGTTGTTTACAAAGCTTTGATATCTCACCAATTTCTCTACCAACCTGCCTGTGAAATATTGGTGGATTAATGCGACTGGCTAATTCGTTATATTCAACTATACTTTCACGATTGATTACAGTCAAAAGTAGCTGTTCAGCAAGTTTTTTCTGGACATCAGTTAGCTTCATACTCTATCGCCTCCCCCTGGAATCATAGCTCTTTATACCTAACATATCTTAATATCACATTACCTTTAATAAAATGATGATAAGTAATCATCTATTTTTTTGCTTTAGCTCTTAATCTTTCTTTATCAGAAAGCAAATTCAAAACATGCATCTTCCTATGACAATTTGGACAGAGCGCTTTTCTCGTTTCGGAGGCAATGGTGGAATATAGTGTATTCTTTTATTGTCAGCCACGATGAAACCTCCTTGGTTTTAAGTCCATCAATAGATTGGAATTTGTCTACTTTATTAGATGCGTTTAAGCTTGCTTACCGATTATTTAGACTACACGACTAATCTGAAAATTGTTGAAATAAATTTTCAAGTTCATCTTTATTGTAAATATTTCCATCGCTCCTGAATTTTTCAATTCTAACATCATTATCAGCAAACTCAATTTCCCAGCGTTCTCCCGGCACAGAAACCTCAACCATAATGTATTCATCATTACATTTATCAAGTTTATAATAAATTGATGCATCTTCTAAATGATTTAAAAAATCGATTAGCTTTGTCACATTATTTCACCTTCCATAATATAAATTATCTGAAATTCAAAATCAGATTTTCAAATTGCTTTATGTCCCTATAAAAGTGAATTAGTCTTTCCATTCAACACCCTGACTAATAAACATATTAACATATTTCAGTTATGTTGGTTAGCCTATTCAACAACCTTTTTACTGCCACATCCAACCTGACCACACAACCTCAAAAACTTCCGAAAAAACATCTAACCTGACCACTTAACTATCAAATACGGCCTTTATGGACTTGTTCCCGCGAAGCGATATTTTCATGTTTTTCGTCTGGTGGGTTTCATACCCATGTGTGCTGAAAGCGTTGATATATAAGGGTTTTCAGCTCTCTCAATCTTTTACCCTTGTTATCAATACCACGCACTCAACGTGGCTCGAGAGGACAGTATTGATGTCTTTCGAGCCGTCCGTTCT
>DAOOVO010000159.1:0-6306 GCA_035370245.1 Pseudobacteroides sp. | reverse complement strand
TGTCAAGGTACATCTATTGTAAAAAAAGAGTTTATGCAGTGGAATCAAAATTACATTGATAACCAATATCCCTATATTCAGGCTCAAAATCTTTTTACTGATATAATCCCTTGTCTGGTTTCCTTTGTTCAATTCCTGCATGGTTAAATCAATTGCAGATTTTTTTACATTATCCATTTGAAGCTCAATCTTTGTATAGCTGCTTCTTACACCCGGGTCGTAATTTTCTGCCATTCTTTTGCTATCATCACAAAATTTCAGGTATAATGATACATCATTTGCAAAATATTCATATTTCTTATCTGTTAAAGCATCTAGTTTTTGTTGTTTCTCTTCAATATCCTTTTTCAGTTGATCATACATCATTCTATTTTCATCAAGTAACGGATCGCTTATATATTCTCTTATAATAGGCAGAATATTTACACAATCCGTTAGTACTTCGTCAACTGTCGATAATTTTTCATGCATGGAAAAGTATCTGGCCATGTAAATATCATTGCTTAAAAGACTAATAATAGAAGAAAGTATCATGGGAATGGTTGCAGCCAGAATAAGAATAATAATCCTGGTCTTCAGGCTTTTGATTTTAAAAATTCTTTTTATTCTTTCTTTTAATTTGAGGCTATGATAATTATTTGTCAAGCGATCACCTCTATAATACGGCATAAACAATCCGCTGCTTTTTATTTCTTATATACAGCATCTCTATTAAGATATCCGCTTTGCACAAGTAATTCGTCCAAATTTTCCTTATATACTGAAACAGGAGACAGGAGAATGGCATTTACATCCTTTTTCCCATTATTAAACATTATTACATCATCTATTTTCTCATTATTAATCATTTTTATCGACAACTCCACAGCCTTTCTCCCAAGTATACGTGTATCCTTAAACACCGTCATTAGCTGAGTTCCGTCAATAATCCTTCTAGCAGCCAAAACTTCAGCATCCTGCCCTGTTACAGGAATTTTTCCGGCAAGATTATTGTCTTGCAATGCTCTGATACATCCACCTGCAGTACCGTCATTTGGTGCAATAACTGCCTGAATATTTCCATCATTATCTTTTATGGCCTTATTCATCAAATTAAATGCATTATCCGGATCCCAATCCAATATAGCCTCTTTAGTAACTACTTTTATATCACCTTTATCTATTAAAGGAGCAATGTATTTTTCAATGCCTTTGGAGATATAATAAGAATTTCTATCATTAGATTAGAATTTGAATTCCTTTCATAATCATACTGGAACATTGGGTTACTTGTCTTTCCGCATTCATATCTGCATTCTCGTAGATTAATTCTATGTCAAGCCTTTCACATTCCTCTTTAATTACTTTTAAATCCATCAACCAGCGATCTTCCTGGAAGCTGGGCAAAGATAAACCTATTTTATATTTTTTACCTGCATCTTCATAATTATTGGATTTTACAGTATCGGAAAAATTGTCATCAGGCACTTTTGAACAGCTTCCCATAATAATTGCTGTACTTAAAGCTATTAACAGCACAAAATATCTTGCATACAGTCTCATATTATCCTCCTGTCATATACTGTTTTATATAAAATTTTTATATAAAAGTGTTATATAGAAGTGTTATATGAAAAGGGTTATAAAAACCAATTTTTTTAAAAATATGTTACATATTATCTAATATCGGCATTTCATTAATTTTCTGCATACTTTTATAATTAGACCATATAGATTAATTATAAATAATGCTAATACAAAAACAAAAAAATGCTATTAAATTCTTCCTTAAATTAATAGAGCAAAAAAATGCTATTATATATCAAATAATTGCATTGAAAAAAACTGGAAAAATAGTAATATAAGAATCGTATTGGTTTTTTGATTCTGTGATTCAATAGAGTCAGAATAAAAATTGATATGATATTTAATTGAAGTCTCCCCAAACAAAAATAAGGCATAGTAATGCCTTATTTTTGTTTCGGATTATTTAAAATAATTTATTCTATTTCCCAAATAATCTCTTAAAGAAACCTTTCTTTTCCTTGCCATCATTTTCCGCCGTATCAATTTTATCTTCTTTAATTTCATTATCCGATTCAACTTCAGTATCTTCCTTATCCGTCACGTCATTCTCTGCTTCTTTTTCCTGTTCATCCTCGTAATTCTCGTCATCATCACTGTCTTTTTCCTCATCAGACATAACATTATCAAGTTCTTCGTTTATTTCTTTATCTATTTCTTCATTAAATTCCTCATCATCTTCATGATCATCCTTATCCAAATCTTCTATGCTTTTATTCACATAGTTAGGAAGTCCTTCTAAATAAGCTTCAGGCCTTTCGCTTCCGTCAGCCGGAAACCATCTTATTACTGTTCTTGGAGGAGCAGCAATGCCTTCTTTAACAATTACACCCTGCCAGCATACACCTCCCGGTCCTACAACAAATTGACCGTTTTTAAACTTCAGTCCCCTGTTGTTAAGATAGAATACAGAGGTGTTTCTGAAAAAGCTGACTATTTCATTAGGCTCAAATTCACCTTTTATAAATATTGCCTCAAAGTCAACAACGTCAAGCTGTCCCATGCCCACTACATCCATCAAAGCCCATTTGTCACCGTCGGGAAGATTGAACAATCGAATATTAGACCATATTTCAAGAGGATACATGCCCATTTTCTCATATCTATCAATAAGGCCATCCACTATTTCATCAGAAGCCAAACATTCGCCATTTGGATTAAAATAGCATAAAGCTTCCGACATTTGAAGTATATTTTGACATACCCTTGTTAAAAACATCATTTCATGGGTTGGGTCATAATTCTTTGGTAAAATCGGGGTATCCTTTTTTATTTCAATGCCCAAAACATAGCTTGAACGTATTCTTATAAAAGCTTTATGTTCTGCTGCATTCTTCCCCCCGTCTTCATAAAGCCATGACTGTTGAGCTGCATGACTTAGACTTCCTGGATAGGTAAAGGGACCGAAATAGCCTGCTGACCATGCTCCAATGATCATTTCATCTTTTTCTTCTCCATTATATCCCATATTGTCGGGCCAAGGTCTATCAACTAAATCAACTGTAATATAGCCGTTAACTTCTGGTCGATAAGAAATCAAAACGCTGGGGCCTCCAAAATACCACCGTTCAGAACTTTCATTTCTGGCCACAAGTTTAAAATCTTCCGCAAGAATCTGTTCCAACTTGCTGAATAAAATAGGTTCCGATAGCAGAACCACCATGCCTTGTGTAAATATTCCCTTAGGCATATAACACCTCCAAAACAATATTTTTATATATAAAGACTTCCTATTCAGACTAATATTTTAAAACTACATGTATTAATCTTAGCCCAGTTTTGTAATTAATACAAGATATTTATTTTTGAGCAATTTATAATGACTGATTACTTTCCGAGTTATTATGCATTAAATACGTATTAATCTAAATTCTTTTTTTGTATTTAAATACCCCAATCACAAGTAAAACTGCCGATAGTGTAAACATTTGCGGTCCTACGGATGATATATTTCCGAAATAAAATGTTTCTTTCGTTACAATATACCTAATACCGCATATCATAGCAAACACACCGCATATATATCCAAACAGCTTATTCATATTATAATTCATAAGGGTAACAATAACCGGATAAATGAAAAAAATCAAATAAAAGTATGTGCGTTGTTGGATGCCACTATGTGGTATTGAAGACATTTTTACCCAACCAAGAAACATTGATAATACTCCTAAAATGCCAGCCCCAACAATTATAACGCCACCAATACTCCATTGTCTTTTTATGCTCATTACAATTCCGCCCTTTTGCTATAATTCTGCCATTTCAATATAAATTATAATATTATTAATTTAACAAATTATATTTTAGCAGTAATTATAACTTTATGCAATTGGCATGGAAAGCTTAGTGAGAATATATAGGTTAGAATTAAAATACACCCGAATCACAAAAATGTATTCGGGTGCTTTTGCATCTATCATTCAATTCTTAATTGGACTTGGATATCATGAAATCAATAACACCGAAAGGAAATTCTATTGTTATACAGTAAGCTTCCGACAATTCAGTCAAAACACCGTTACTATAAACAGCCTGAGGAGTCAATTCCAGTTCTACATTGTTATTTGACATATTTACAAGGAACAAACCGTTTATTTGATTTAAGAATTCTCCCATGGAAGCCTGTACATATTCATCATTTTGGTTGTAGTTTTCCTGTGAAAATTTACTTGCAAAACCAATGAAAGCTTTTTCATCTCCGCAAATATATGTATCCAACCCTATATTTCCGAAAATATTTTGGGTAACCATCCACTGATATTTATAATTGGATATGGCTTTGTTTTCCTTAGGAATGAAACTTGCATCAACAAATCTAATAATATTTCTAAAAAGAAGTGAAAAATAGTTTTTGTAAACTTCGCCTTGAGAAACATTATCAAAGCCGTAGAAACTGCTTAAAACCTTGTTAAAATCTCCGTTATCAATGGATTGCAGCTCATCATTTGAGAGACTGTACTCTTTTTTGTATATATTGATTGCATCTTCAAACTGCTTCATGGTCATATAATTTTTATCCACCAAAGCCTGTCCCAAAAGCAGATAACCTGTTTTCTGCGATGAAAGAAGTTTATTTACTTTTTCATCATCCAAAAATCCCATTTCGATAGCAATCTCACCGAATTTCTTATCCACTTTAGACTGAACATCATGAACCTTCTTAATGTCCTCTGCCGTCATATAACCTGCATTAACTGCAAGAACGCCAAGTTTCAAGCGAACAGAACTCTGGTAATTCAATGCATCCATTAGTTGTTCAGTGGTAACCAGCTTTTTATTTAAAAGAAAGCTTCCGAAAAGTTGTGTAAACATATTAGACCTCCTTATTATAGTTAGTTAAAATGTCCTTTATTTGAGCTTCATCAAGAGGCTTTTGGACAAATTCATACGCACCCGCTTCTAAAGCCTGTTTTAAATGGGTCTTGGTGCCAGACGAAGAAGCTATTACCACCTTGGCATTCTTATCAAATTCTATTATTTCTTCTGTTGCTTGAATACCACTTTTAACCGGCATTACAATGTCCATAAATACCAAATCCGGCTTCTCTTCCTTGTATATATCCACAGCCTTTTGCCCATCTAATGCCTCCAAAACACTGCAACCACATTCTTCCAAAAAGTCCTTAAGCTTTTTTCTAATTAAAATAGAATCGTCACAAACAAGAACCTTTAATGAATTAAAACTCATAACATTTCCTCCTTGATTATTGATTTGTAGTACAACAACACAATGTATTACCGGGCATAATAATGAGAAAATATAACATTAAGCCGTCTATAGCTGAATAATCGGGTTATTTATTTTTAAAGTGATAAAACATTAATACTTCAAAGAATATTTAAAAATAAAAAGAAAAAACGAACTTTTATCGATATGATTAACGGTACATTAGAAAATTATACTATTAAAAAATAATTTACTTAATATATATTATAGCACAAATTATAAAGAATGTATATTAAAAAACTCCTTCCGGCAAAAAATTTTACATACTGCCAAGAAGGAGTCGGTTAAATTTATAACCTCTAATATCAATTGAAACAATGTGTACTGCTAATTCATCAAGCATTACTGTTCAAGGTTTTTTATATTTTCTTTATCAATGCGTTTAAATTCATCTTCCGTTATAACACCTTTTAAAAGAAGGTGTTTTAGAATATGCTTCGTCAATATATATTGCATACCCGGATCTTTTTTCTCAATATTCATTTTTTCGTACAACCTCCTTGTATCTTTCCCATACAATAAATACTTTTTATTTTTTTTCATACTCTACCCACTATTCTTTGTTTTCCAATAACTCCTAAATAAAGTATTCAGTAAATGTGAATTTTATTAATGTAATTTAATGGATTTTAATTGTAAAATGTGTCCTTTTTCACATGAGTACTCTCACCCCTCTCTATTGCAAGATATTTCTTACTTTTTAGCAACGCGTCAAAGCAGCATTTCTTCATAAATCAGGGCATCACCTATAGGTTACAAACATATTTTATCAGACTATGTAACTCATCGTCAATAGTTTTTTAAAATTTAATATACTTTTTAACGCCAGAATTAACGCCTTAAATTAAAGCGTCATTTGAATTAAAATATAATGCGGTCAAAATTTCTCCGTCAATTTCCATCAAAAGTCATCATCTATCTGTTGCTAATCAGCAACCTTTAATGTATAATTAAAATTGAGTCCAGTGGTAAAAAGTCAAGAGGTGATTGGAAAAAATTTTTGAAAATTTAAT
>DAOOVO010000158.1:0-6388 GCA_035370245.1 Pseudobacteroides sp. | reverse complement strand
CCTTCGGTAATACCGTTGAAGCAGTTGAGAAGGTACAGAACAGATTTAGGTATGCAGGAGAGCAATTTGACCCTGTAACAGGACAGTACTACCTAAGGGCAAGATTCTATAATCCTGTTATAGGGAGGTTTACGCAGGAGGACACATATAGAGGCGACGGACTGAATCTGTATGCATATGTACAGAATAATCCTGTTAAGTATTATGACCCAAGTGGGTATTGTAGTGAAAGTAAACAAGGAATGAAATATCCAGAAAGAACGCTTGAAGCTCAAGCAGAATGTCAGAAAGTAGTAGATATATTAAATAGCTTAAAAGCAAGTGATGATATTAGTACTCCAGTAGTTACTGTTTTTATACATGAGGATGGTACTGTTTCTATTGGTATTTCTGGAAAAAGTGGAGGATATAATACAAGAAATACAGCAAATATGCTTGAAGAGGCACTTAATAAAGAGATGCCAGGAAAGTATAAAGTAAGTCCCGTAATTGATAAAAAACTAATGAATATATTGCTGCAAACAGGTAAAGGTCAGCCAGGTAATCCGATTGGTAATTGTGCTGAACCTAAAGCAGTAACTGCTGCTAGTGTAAATACAAGTCCCATCACAGGAATGGATACCAGATGGCGTCTTAGTGAAGAGGTTAAACCCAATCCTCATAAATATACGGGACCAAATGCTACTGATATTTCTCAAATGAATCCTTGTGATACATGTAAAGTTTATGAAAGCGAATATATGCTTTTTGCAAATCAAAATAAAAGGAGTTAATGGAAGGATGAAGATGAAACGTAGAATTAATTGTATGGATATAGTTAATAAGAAGGACAATATATTAGAAGTTTTGTCTAATTACATTAGTGCAGTAGATGAGGCATGGAGTAAAAAAATCATACCCGCATCTGATGATAAAATCAGAAAATTTAAGGAAGTATCACATATTATTGAAAATGGATATGATTTTCCAGAGGCATATGCATTGTTTTTAAAGAATATGGGAGAAAATGATGGGGGATTACTATCAGATTCGCTTTGCGGTACAGCAAATATAGATGAACTTATTTCTCACTACATAAGGTATGGGGACAGATTATATGATGATTTTGAAATGGAGCCTAATCAGTTACTCTTTTTCTTAAATGAAATGGAGGCAGAATATTATATAACTTTTCAAAGTGATGGTGCTCACATAATTACTACAAATTTTGATGATACATATGGAGTCGATGGATTTTCTGAAAGTTTTGAAAAAATGTTATTCCAGATAGCATTCAATAAATATGAGAGACAGTATTTTGAACATACTATTTATTTTGGTACCAACAAGATAAAGTTAGAACAGACAAAAAAGCAACTTGAAGTAGATGATATATTAGCTGTAGTTGATGAGTATGCTCAAAAAAAGGGTTTTACAAAAACTTGGTTTTCTGATAAATGGCACTATATTGGATTTAAAGAAAATATATCTTTATATGTCAGTTTGGGTTTTGCAATGAGTGGATATATTATTGGAGATGATTATTCTGAGATAGATAAGCTAGCAAAAGAGATGTGCGATATTATTGGTACTGAAGTTCAATAATTTCGCCTCATAAAAAGAGTAAATTTTTATAAGTGGTGAAGTCTTTTCGGTTTGTTAAGGATTTCACCACTTTTTATACAGTTTTATATGATTTATATTGTACGATTATTATGTGTAGCATTGATTACATCAGTTAAGTAAAATAGGGATTAAATAAAATGCATCGTATTGTCGAAATTTATTTCTAAAGTCTACAAAAAAAATAAATAATAGGAGGATAAACTTGATTTTTGTAGAAGTGGTTAATTATATTATGTTATAGAGGAGAGATATCTTGCTATGAATGATCGTCAATTATTAAGGCTTTTAAAAGAGAATGAAGGACCACTTCTAGATTTCAAAGAAACATTCTATAATATCGAAGATAAAAAAAGTAAAACAGACTTTGTAAAAGATATTCTTTCTTTTTCTAATACAACATTGAATGAAGATGGCTTTATTATCTGTGGAGTAAGCGATAATAAAGAAATTATAGGAGTTGCTTCTGATATAAAAATATCAGACTCAAAATTTGTCCAAGTCATGGAAGCATATGCAGATCATCCTGTTAATTTTAATATAGAAAAAGTTTTTTTGAAGGAATATGAGGTTACTCTAATAGTAATTACTATATTACAAAATCAAGTAAGGCCAGTATTATGTAAGAAATCATTCGAAGGTAAGCTACAAGAAGGGGCTATATATTATAGATATGGTTCTGTCAATAGCATTGCCAAAGATTTTATAACGGTTGAGAAAATTGTAACATCACAAAAGCTTAGAAATGAAACAAATGAATATATTAAGTTATTAGATTCAACTTACAACAAATACTCGAAGTTTCCAGCTCCACCGTACAGTAAATTTTTGGGTAGGGAAGATGTTATTGCTAAAGTTTATGATAATTTGATAAATCATCATAAAAATTATCTATTATCTCTAACAGGAGATGGTGGTGTTGGAAAAACATCTTTAGCATATAAGGTAGCTGACGAAATCAGAAAAGCAATAGATAATAATCAAAATACACAGCTTGATGGGGTTATCTGGATAAGTGCGAAAGATCAGAGATTATATTTTGATGAACGGAAGGAGCTTTTTCGTGAATTCAACTCAATATCAGATATATGGAATAAAATATTGTTAAATTTTTTTGATATAAGAGCAATAAAAGAAATGAATGAAGATTTAAAAAATAAATATATAAATCAAATACTAAATGAATATAAGTTTTTCTTTGTACTGGATAATATGGAAGTATTTTCTGAAAATGATTTGTTGGAAATATATAATTTCATTGAAAGTGTTCCTTTAGGACATAAATTCCTACTAACATCAAGGCACCATATAAGAGTACCTAATTTTGTAAAAATAGGAAATTTTGATAAAAACTGTGTGAAGAATATATTAAAGATGTCGCAAATGAGTATGAAGTTTCTGTAGAAAATATAAATGAAATTTGGAATAATCTTGATTCTTTTTATTATTTAACAGGTGGAAATCCTTTATACATTAGGTTCTTCATATCACAAATTAAAAAAGGTAGAACATTAAAAGATATATTAGAAAGACGGAATAGAGAAAGTGAAAAGAGCTTGAAAACATATTGTTTTGATTCTACTTTAGATATGATTAGAAGTAATGAAATACAGTTAAAGTTGTTGTATGCAATATCTTCTTCTCAGACACCAGAAATCGATGTTAATGCAATAAAATATATAGCATCTCTACATAACGATATATCGATTGAATTAGATAACTTAAGTTCCCTTTCTTTGATTAGTTCACACTATAGTGGTAACAAATGCTTTTATAGTATAAATAATATATTTAAAGACTATTTATTGGAAGAAAAAAGAATACCTTTAGCAGAATATTCAAGTTATAGAAGTCGAGCAATTAGTTATATCAATATAGCTACTGATATTGATGCTGGCTTTAAATATAATTTTGGACTTGAGCACATTAATGATATAAACAAATTGAAATCATTTAGTATTTTATTGGAAATTATGAATTCAGAAGACTTTAACAGTATAACTAAATATAATCAAAAAATAGAAGAAGCAAAAATATTATATCCAGGTAATTATTTATTACCAGTTTATAAAAGTGTACTTAAAATGAATACATCCAAAAACAAAACGTTAAATACAACTGATATTAATATTAATTTTGTAAGTTGTGAAGACTTGGTATATGATTTACATGAGAAAAGAATGCTAACTATTTGGAAATCTATTATGTATTTGATGATAGGTAACTTCCAAGAAGTCACTATGGAACTAAAAAATATTTCTAGTGGTGAACATGATTCTTTGATTAATATGTTGATTGCTACAGCATATAACTATTTAGCATATAATGAATATATTTCAGGTAGGATAAGGGAGCATGATGAATTAAGGGATATAGCTTCATATTATTATGATAAATCATTTGAGGATTTTTTGAGCAAAAGCTATTTCTTCTTTCTTAAATATAATTTTATTTATGCATATAAAAAACACTTAAGAGTAATAAACAAGGACGTAAAATTTATCGATTTTAAGCCTTATGCACTTGATCCTGTTATGTTTATAGATAATAGATTTTTAATGAGTTTTTAGTTCTATTTTTATATTACTAAATGACATATTTAGAAGTGGAGTTAATTGCAATTACTTTATCCGCATTCATTTTTATAATACGACTAAAACTATTAGAGGTATATGTTTTCAATCAAGTGAAGCTAATTATTGAGGATAAAGAATAACCTTCCCATATTGATGTTAAATTAGAATAGATATTATTTTTCAAAGAAGAGCTTTTTTTGATGTTGTCAACAGAATTACTAAAATGGTGGATGAGGGAAGACTATAAAGCGAAAAACTACTTATTTCCGATACGACATTACAAGTAATGAAATAGAAGAAACAGACTGCAACGGTGATTCACAAAATACGATTAAAACAGCATGAACAGGCTCATATAGATAACTGGTAAAGAAAGAGGTAATACAAAATTGTTCAAGAAAAAGCACGGAATTTGATAAAATGTACAAGTCCTGAAAGCTTTCAATAGGATACACTGTTTTTATTGGGATACAAATAAATTATGTGCGTTAGAATTTATGTATTTTCCTTAAGGCACCCTTATAGAGGAGGAAGGCAGGAGGGGAACGACAAGATATACCTATGACTGCTTTAACCGTACCGAAAGTGTGAGAACTGCAGAAGGCGGGTACATAAGGAACAGGTATGACCCGGAAGGCTTAAGGTATGAACTTTATGAGAACGGCAAGGTGAGCAGGTTCATATTCAGCGGAAGGGAAGTAGTAACCGAGGTTGACGATAATTACGGCCTGAAAGCAGCAATAATCCGTGGACACGAGATATTGGCCCAGAAAGACAGCAAGGACAGCAGCTACTATTACTTCAACAATGCCCACGGCGATGTAACAGCATTGCTAGATGGCAGAGGCGAGATAGTAAACAGATACAAATATGATGCCTTCGGTAATACCATTGAGGCGGTAGAGAAAGTACATAACCGATTCAGATATGCCGGTGAACAGTTTGACCCGGTAACAGGCCAGTATTACCTAAGGGCAAGATTCTACAACCCTGTTATAGGGAGGTTTACGCAGGAGGACACATATAGAGGCGACGGACTGAATCTGTATGCATATGTACAGAATAACCCTGTTAAGTATGTTGATCCTAGTGGGTATTGTGGTGAAAGTAAGAGCAATCCATATAACCAGAATTCTAGAGATCTCAATGATGATATAGAGAACTTAAAAAGTAAAACTCATTCAGAATTAGATAGATTATTAGATTTAAAATACAAAAGTAAAATTACAAACGATGAAATGGGTCCAGCTGTAGCAGGAATTCTTGATACTAAAACAGGTAAGGTATTTTTAGCAATAAACGACCCTAATGGTTATCTACCTGACGATATGCATAAATTCATAAAAACAAGGGTTGAAAAAATGCCACAAGCAGTCAAAAATAGTTATACATATACTAAAGGTGCCGGTTCTCATGCAGAGGTACTAGCATTAAATAATGCATTATTAGAAAGACCAGATGCAAAATTATCTGACTTCATAGGATATGTTTTAACGACTAAAAAGCTTGGTAAAAAGTATCCTAGTGCTGGTTTACCTTTTGAAAGATGCAAACATTGTAGTTTTATAACTAAAGGAGTAAGATTTATTTCGGAGGAATAGTTCAATGGAAGATGTTAAATATACACAGGAAACTATCAAAAACATAGGTGTTAATTTTGAAGATTTATGGTATTCATTCGATGGGGATATAATCCTAGATAATGCAGAAGATGATGGAGGAAAGCCATTTTCAGGTATAGCATATGAACTTTATAATAATGGAAATTTAGCATATTTTTGTTTCTATAAAAATGGCCTTAAGCACGGAGTATATAAATCATTTTACGAATCTGGAAAAATAAAATGCTATCAATTTATGGAGTATGGTTTTGTTTCGGGTAAATCGGAGTGTTTTTTTGAAAATGGTAATATAAAATCTATCTGTAACAGCGAGCTAGGTATAAAACTAAGTTATAAGGAATGGGACGAAAATGGTAATTTAATTATTGATGAAGAATTATCCCCAGATTCTTCGAATTATAAATTATTATTAAGCAGAAGAGAAGAGTTTAAAAAATTTAAAGAATCAATTAAAGAAATATAGAATTTCAGTAAGCACACGGCAGAGGTATATTTATGCTTACGTCAAATTAATGGAACTTAAAAAGCCAATTTATTGCTCTGAACTATATTTAGCCAATGCCATTTTAACTGCGTGGTCTGCATGTC
>DAOOVO010000157.1:0-6445 GCA_035370245.1 Pseudobacteroides sp. | reverse complement strand
AGTTGTCAAGGTACATCTATTGTAAAAAAAGAGTTTATGCAGTGGAATCAATTAATAATACAGATACAATGGTTGTTTATGCTGCTGCAACAACACTAACACCTACCCCTAATCCAAAAGGAGGACCATCATATACAGACAACCCTAGTAATCCTTCTGGAGCAAATCCATATTGTGGAGATAGACAAGATAGACTTAAACAAAAAAGACGGTTTAATGAATCAGGGGATGTTGCAAGTTGGATTCCAACATGGGTAAAAGCTACTACTTCAGTAATAAATAGTTCAACTAATGAAAGACAAATAAAAGTAGAATTTAAATGGGACTCAACTTCATTGTCAAATTTAGTTATGGATTCTAATGAGGCGATTGAAGCAGAAGTTTTGTTTTATAACTACGGATCTGGAATGGGAGTGCCTGGAAATGGAAAAGCATGGATGTCATCATTTCCTCCGAAGTCTTGGAGTACAAATCTTCCTAATGGATACTTGGATACTAGATTTATGGATAGCAGTGATGAAAGATCCTACGCAGTCGGAACGAGATACCCCCAAAACATGAAAGCAGGAACTACTTATCAGTTCACAATGAAGGCATTTCCAGAAAGCGGACAGAGTGGGAGTGGTTTGTGGCAAGTTAATTTTCAGAGAGGTTATTATCATGATAGCACTGACCCGTGGTATAGAGCAATAAGAGGAACAGGTGACGAATGGTTTGTGTTTAATGAGGAATATGAAAGTACTGTTAAAATAAAACAATACCATAAGTTCAACTCTCGTTATTATGCTCCTTGTGTATTTAATGAGAATTCAGCTAATACTTACGCTACTCAGTTTAGGTATAAAGAATCGTTTAATTCTATTTCAAGCGGTTCTAATGTAGATACTGGCAGCATTCCGAGTGGTGGTTATAAAGTATACAGATTGCAAGTTAATAGTGGGCAACAATATCGAATTAAGACAACAAAATATGGAACCACATCGAGCGATACATATCTTTCGTTGTATAATCACGACTTTACGGAAATTGCATACAATGACGATTCCAATGGAACACTTTATTCTCAAATAGACAGATATTTACCAAGTGGAGATTATTATATTGTTGTTCGAGGTTATGGTTGGTCTTCTATGAGAAGTTACTTAAATGTTTCTATTCAACCGTCCGTCGGGCTAGAAAAAATAAATGTTGGTGAGATAAAATACATAGATATACCACAAAACGGAAGTAAAAGTTACAGTTTTGATGCAACGTCATCGGTAGCTAGAACATTTAAGACAGGATTCTGGAAAGCATCGGGGGATACTTACTTATACCTTTATGATAATGCAGGGAATTTGTTGGCTTCAAATGATGATAGCAATGGAACACTTTATTCTACAATTAACTATAATGTGATTGTAGGAAGAACATACATTGTTAAAGTAAAAGGATATAATAATAGAGCTGTTAAATGTACTCTAACTGTGCAATAACTATTCTGTATATCAAGGAGGAGAAGATACTTCGGTAATCTCATTCTCCTTGATATATAAAATTGAAGAAAATAGAGGTGAGCCTGTGAGTGTATTTGGAATTTTGTCTATTATATTTATTATGGGTATGTTATTTATAAAGAGAATAAAAATTGAAACTAAGTTAATTGCTTGCATGTGTATTGTTTTTATATACATACTATTTGTTTTTAATGACTATATTTCCTTTTATGGAAACCATTCAATAGAAAACTTGATTTCAATAATATTGGCTATTATTTTTTCTACAATATTATTTATAAAAACAATTAAAAGACCTAAAAAGTTTTTGATTATTTTAACTTACTCATTAGTAATAATAATATTTCTATATACAGAATTTTTTAATGGTATATTTACTTTTAAAAATTATAATGAATTCTTTGAAGTGCGTTCAAAAGTTGCTCGGCATTATTTTTTATTTCCTTACAAAATTGTTGATATGGAGAATTTACCAGAAGAAAAGTTCTCTTCGGTTTACTATAATTTTTATAGATTTTCAGAATTAAAAATTCATGGGAATGATATATATTATAGAAATCCGAAGTTCGGAGAAACAGGGATATGGTTTAAATTCGGAATTCCAGAGTCAGAACAGGTTTAATAGAAAGATAGTAATGTTTATATACTATAATAAAACTGTACTTTTTGCCCCTTTTATATCCCCTGCCCACTGAACCCTTGTGAGTGTAGCAAAAATCAAAAAACTACACACTCAAGGGTGATTTTATAAAATCCAAAACCCATGCAGCAGTTGACTAATCTCAACCCATGTGGAGACAGTCGTTCTTTTGTTCCACAAAAACTTCAAATAATTTTATCTGTGTAAAGTCTGTGTAAAGATAGAGACTATAATAGTTAATACAATCGATAGACAAAGTATGCCTTTGAAACAATGAAGACAGTTATATTGAAAGAATATCCGTTAAAGATAAATGTCGATATCGCATTAACTGTAAGCGTCAATTAGAATAGGACATCATACTAAAACGTGCTTCATTCTGTTTTCCCTAGCCATCTATCAAAAGCAACTGATATTTTAGTTCTGAATTCTTCATCAGTTAATTCCCGATCAACAATATTTTCATATGTATAATCAATATAATGGACCCATAGGTTAAGACACAAAAATCAAAAAACTAAGCTATAATGGAGCTATGGAAAAGAGAAGAATATTCAAACCGGAAGAAAAAGCGAAAATCGTATTGGAGATGCTACGTGAGGAAAAGACGATAGCCGAAATTGCCTCTGAGTATGGGGTTCACCCCAGCCAGTTACATCGCTGGAAAGCAGAGGCCCTTGAGAACCTGCCTACCCTATTCACCCGGGGCGCAAGCGAAGTAGAAAAGATGAGAAAGCAGCATGAAGCAGAGAAGGAGGAGCTGACCAAGCAAATTGGCCAGTTGACCATAGAGGTCAATTGGTTGAAAAAAAAATCTGCTGAACTCAACTTGCGCCGAAGAAAGACGTGAAATGGTGGAGCGTGATCATCCTAAACTCACCGTGAAGAGGCAGACGGAGTTGCTGGAAGTTAATCGCACTAGTGTCTACTACAAGCCATCGTATGAAGAAGATAAAGATATAGAACTAATGCACCTGATAGACATGATCTATACCCGTTGGCCGCATTATGGTTACAGGCGGATCCGGGAGGTACTAAAGGGTATGGGCTATATAGTTAACAAAAAGCGGGTGCTGCGGCTGATGCGCCAGATGGGGATTGCCGGGCTTTGCCCAGGTCCCAATCTGAGCAAGCGGAACCATCAGCATCACACATATCCCTACCTGCTGCGAGGTGTTAAGGCTGAAAGGCCAAACCACATCTGGGGAATCGACATTACATATATTCGCATGAAGGGTAGCTTTATGTACCTCGTGGCAATTATCGATTGGTATTCCCGGTATGTAGTGAGTTGGGAACTATCACAGACACTGGAACGTTCCTTTGTGCTGCGTGCGTTGAAAAAGGCGTTGGCAGCCAGGAAGCCGTTAATCATCAACAGTGACCAGGGCAGCCATTTTACCTGTGGTGATTATATTGACCTGTTGAAGCAAAATGGGATACAAATCAGCATGGACGGCAAAGGCCGGGCGACCGATAACGCAATTACAGAACGTTTTTTCAGGAATCTGAAGTGGGAAAAAATCTATTACGAGGAGTACCGGATGCCTCGGGAGGTATACCGGGCAGTACGGACTTATATTGACGAATACAATTATGAGAGACCTCATCAGGCGATTAATTATGGGAAACCGGCAGAATTATATTTTGGGCAGGTTAGGCCAATAAAACCCTTAACCACCGCTTGATTACCAAAGACATTCGGAGGTATTTGAATTTCAAGGGCGGGCCTAAGCCCGGCTTTGCGAACCCTTGAAATTCAAATACCGGAGGCTGTATAATACAACGGCCGGTGGTGGGGTTAACCAATTAAAATGAGACAAACGAAGGGAGGAAAATGTAGCTTAAAATTTTTGAAATAGTGTCTTGACAACGGGGGGCACTACAGTTTTATAGAGATGACATACATTATTTTCTGTTAGTCATTAAGATTTGCAACTGGAGGTTTCATCGTGGCTGACAATAAAAGAATACACTATATTCCACCATTGCCTCCGAAACGAGAAAAGCGCGTAGGAATTTACTGTCGTGTGAGTACAAACAGTGCTGACCAGCTGAAAAGTCTTACCGCCCAAGTTTCAGCGCTAACAAGAATGACAGCAGTTAATCCCAAATGGTTATTGGTAGATGTGTATATAGATATTGCTTCAAGCAAGACAGGTTCTTCTCGTAAAGAGTTTAATCGTATGCTAAATGATTGTAAGTCTCGTGATATTGAAATTATACTAAGCAAGAGTATTAGCAGATTTGGCTGGGATACCGTGGAAGTTCTGGAGGCGTTGAACCAGCTAAAGGTTCTCGGTGTTCCAGTCATATTTGACCAGGAAGCGCTAAATACAGCCGATATAGATGATGAATTGATGATTTCAATTATCGAGTCAATTGCTCAGGCAGAGAATGAATCACGTGGCGACAATATTAAGTGGGGTATCAAACAACGTGCTGCACAAGGGACCTCAAAGTTATATAATAGAAAATGTTATGGGTATTTTAATGATGCAGATGGTAATCTGGCAATTGATGAGAAAAAGGCGAAAAATGTCCGAGTGATATTTAACCTCTATCTTCAAGGCAAGAGTGTTTTAGGAATTGTGAAAGAACTGGAACGACTAGGAATTAAATCGCCTACCGGAAAGGCTACATGGCCCAAGAGAACAATTGACGTAATGCTAAGTAATGAAAAGTATATGGGCAATGTGCGGTTGTTGGATAACGGAAAGCACGATGCATACTATCTGGCAGAGGGTAACAATCCGGCGATCATATCCAAGGAAACTTTCCAAGCGGTGCAGATTGAAAAACAGCAACGAAGTAATGTTATAAAGGTCAAAGACGGAAGTAAGCGAAAAGGTAAAAAATATAGTTCGAAAAAGTAAATAATAAGATATAGGTCGCAATTGTAGAATTTTATGCAATAGTTATTATTTTATATTTGAGGGGGTGTTATTAATGCAAAATTCACCGTCCAGCACATTACGTTCATTGGGTAAAACTGTTTTTGTCGATTTTTACTATGACTTTAAACAAGCTTCACTAGGTTTATTATCATTATCTGATTTGGCATATAAACTCATGCAAGAAAATCCGCGAGCACAAAGCAATACTTATGATACTCAGAAAGCGCGTGCAAGCAATGGAAAATCAATTTTTGATAGAGGCTTAAATATAGAAGCCCTAAAAATTATTATCGATTCAAAAGTACCAATGCAGACTAAGAATAAGGCACGAAAAATATTAGAAGATGAACTATAAATAGAGTGCAGGATTAGATGGATAGAAGGGGTGATATGCCTTCAACCAATGGATTAAAACAATATTTTACAACTTGGACTCTATGCTGAAATAGAAGATTCCTATGTCTATCATATATGCGATATATGACCGCCTGTTATGGCGTACTCTTTATAAAAGACGAATTAAAGGAAGTCAAAGCGGCGAAAAACTGAAATAGCCTAATCGAGAATTATTTCTCGAGAGGACAGGATAGATGTCAAACCAGCACAAATACAGCACTTTTACTGTATTTTTAGGAAAGTGTGAAATAGCCTAAAAACTTCACGTTGAGAGTTGTGTATTGATAACAAGGGATGAAAAGTAGTATGGCTGAAAAGGCTGTAGAGGTGGGGTTTATAGATTTTAAGGGTAAAAATAGAGACTTAAAAATATGCACATTTTTTGGTTCTAGTAAACAAGTCCATGAGAGTGATTTTGATTGTGATAGAATAGAATAGATGTCGGTGCTTGCTGACAGAACAGAATAGATGACAGGGGTTAATGACAGAGCAGAATAGATGTTTTTTAAAAAATGCAGGGTTGTGAGAGCAGGTTGGATGTGGGATTACAAAGAGGAAAAAGAAATATGATTGCATAGGAGGGATTCGATGAAACTTAGTTTTAGCTTAAAGAACAAGGAAGCCAGCTTGGAAGCTGATGTTGAGAGGCTTGTAGAAAAAGGACTCGAACATAAAGCAAAAAATCCTGCCAAAAAGACAAGATACCAAATTAAGCAGGAGGAAAAGAGAAGGAACGAAGAACTTAAGCAAAAGCAAAAAATGCAATGGATGTTCATAATGCTCGGCCTATTGGCTGTGCTGATTGTGTTTGGAGTAATTGTTACAGTTGCTGGCATATAAAACTATATGGCTTAATAACGGCAATTTAAATATATAGTGTTCGCGAAATTTACAACGCCTGTTAAGAAACAGATATTTATATTAGTAGGAGGGAAATCGATGGCTGATATAACAGAAATCAGTGAATTGGCCCAAAAGCTCAACCTTTGGAATATCGCAAGAGGATACATTGATTT
>DAOOVO010000156.1:0-6470 GCA_035370245.1 Pseudobacteroides sp. | reverse complement strand
GTTTGTATCGTGCCATTGATAAAAAATTAGTATCTTCTTACTGTCCGGTGACCATTCAATAGGAGTAAAATATGCATCAGGCCTATTTTCATTCAGTTCATAATCAAATTTATAATCTTTTGCTTTTAAACTATCCATAATATCTATTATCGATGGATGTTCTATTAATGTTTGAATGCTTGTATCAATTATACTAAAATTTCCCCATATTCTTCCTTGATATGAAACACAAACTTTTTTATTGTCCGGTGACCATAAATATGAGTGATTTTTACCTACTATATTAAATGAATTTAATATTTTATTTCCGTCACAGCTTGAAAGCACTACTTTATAAATACCTTGGGCTTGGTTAACTTCAGAGGTAACTTCATATTGTCCGTCTTGAGATGTGCTTTTTGTTACAATTGTATTTTCGGTATTATCCGATGTGCCCGGTATAGGTGATTTAGTTTCCATACTATTGGAATATTCAACATTTTGATTATATACTGTACTATCTGTTTCTTTTTCGATATAGTCATTTATGCCACAACCAGACATTACACCTGTCAAAATTAAGCAATTTAACAAAATAATAATCTTTTTCATTTCAAATATTCCCCTTATCGACTTTTATTCCTTTACTAAAGCATACATTTTCATATCAAGTACTTTCCCGCTTTTTACAGCATTTTTTCTCAGAATACCTTCACAAACGAAACCGGATTTTTCGAGAACTCGGCAAGATGCAATATTGTTAGCAAAAGGTTCTGCAAAAATACGGATAATATTTGTATTATCAAAAATGTACTTGCATATTTGCTTAACGGCACTTGTACCAAGGCCCAATCCCCAATATGGCTCAGCAATATAATAACCTATTTCAGCAGTTTGGGCGTGTATATTACTCTGGCGGAATGCACCGATGCTGCCGATTGCTTTATCATCGACGGTTATGGCAAAAGAATAAGCTGTATCTTTATCTGCACTCAACATGGCTGAAATAAACTCTTCTGCGTCTTTGAGCGTGTATGGAAACGGCAATCCGTCACGTAAATTATCAAGTATTTTGCGGTTGTTCAAAGCTGTTGCAAGACATTGAGCATCTTCAATTCTCCAGGGACGTATTTTACAATCCATTTTATGTCACCTAACAATAATTTAAATATGTATATTTAACCTTCATATTAGGGCTTCACAAACCCGCCATGAAACATACATTCATAAATCTTTTGATTACCTTTAAATATTTCTTCAAAACCACTAAACCACTCAAAATCCCCATCCACTGAACATTTATAAATATAGTCTCCCTTGATGAATTCTTCCGGCCCACGGTAGGGCTTATCTGCTGAAACATTACTTAACGCTTCTTTTAAGAAATCTCCGTCAAATCCATTTCCGGTTACACGACCACAATAGTTCATTGCCCAAAATGGTTTATTATTCACCCATAAAGCTTCTTCACCTGCAAACTTTTCTCCTCCCAAATATGTGTCAATGTATAACAAATCATTCTCTTCATATTTTAAATCATGGGATTCCGGACGCCATGGATTCATTTCAGGTCCTTTACCTGCATATGTGGCTTTTTTGGCTTTTAATAAAAATTCAATAATTCTACGTTGATCCATTTTTGTACCTCCGATCAATATGGTGGAAACATTCTCCTGATAACATAAAATACAATTACAGGAATAAAAACAAAATTTCTACATATGCACAAGCCCCAAAAAGGCTCTTTAATTTGAACTTCAGAATCCCCCTTGTTTTTATTACCGAGCATTTTGCTTATATCTTCGAAATACTTCAATGAATATGGGAATAAATGTATGTTTCTTTGCAAATCTTCAGGAATTCCTGCCATTGTCACCCTTGCTCCCAAAATACTGCCTAAAATAGCTGCTGTAGTATCGGTATCACCGCCACATTCAATTATTTCTATAATGCTTCTTCTAAAATCATCCTTAAAACTTAGCCATGCATGAATAACTACCGGAACAGTATGATACATATAACCGCTAATTCCTTTTTCTAATCCTATCCGTTTGGCATATTCCTTGGAGTTTTCTTTATTGTAAACACTCTCTATTACATCTTCAATAAGCTTTAAAAACTCAATACTTTCATAATCTGTAAGAAGTTTTTTCAATTCATCATAAAAATTTGAAGGTTCTACACTCTTTTGAGTACTGGCAATAAAAGCAGCATATGCAATAGCTAAAGCACCAATTTCAGCTTTCGGATCAGTATGGGTAATCCTTGTGGAAACCCTTACTAAACGTTTCATTTTATCTATATCATTTCCATAAACAATGCCTATCACCGCACTCCTCATAGCAGGACCGTTGCCTGCTGAAAAAATACCACTCTTTTCTGGCGAAAAACCAAAAAGCAATTTTATACATGCTCTTAATGATGCAAATCCAACACCTAAAGGCAGTGATATTATCCATTTCCTCAAAGAATTTGATAGATGTTTTAAAAACATTACTTCATCACCTGAGGAACGGTATAAAGCATATGCAACCATCAGCGTATGCTCTGTGTCATCAGAAATAAGACCTTTACCCATAAAAAACTTTTGACTATGGATATTTCCATATAGCTTTTTTTGACGCTGTGGCGATAAACCTTCATACAATAATCCTAATGAATCCCCAACAGCTGTGCCCATTATTGATCCTAGAATTATATCTTTCACAGTTACTCAAATCTCCCCTCGAAAGAAGTTTAGAGATAAGTTCCTTGAGAGTGTTTGGCAAGACTGGAATAAAGAACCAATAACAACTCAATTCACTCAATAACAGTTTATACCACATGAATTGAGTTGTCCATAATAATAAAATAATATAAAAGCTCATAGCATACCGAACTATGAGCTTTTATATATTAAAACTTCATTATTGATAATATGAGCATTCTGCAAATTTTCAATGTAGATTTAGTAGTTTTTTTATACTTTTTGTTTTGCGTATTCGCCTATTTTTTTATCTGCATTTGATATGTGTTTTGTTAACCAGTCTAAAATAAATTGGTTGGCTTTTAAGATTACTGACAGGTTGGCACCTGCTGCTTCATAATCCTTTCTTAAATCCGATAACTTTTTAATGAATTCTTGATGCATTTGCTTTTGCTGATCCAGTTCGGGATAATTGATGCTTGCCATGTACTTCTCTTCATCTCTGAAATGTGTCTTTGTGTAATCATCAAGAAAATCAAACATTTGAATGATATATTCCTTTGATTTACCGCTTTTGCCTGCCTCAAAAAGCTGATCAGCCTTCTCAAACCATTTTTTATGCTGTGTATCGATTAAATCTACTCCAACTTCTAAGTTTTTTGTCCATAACAGTGCCATTGTATCCCTCCTAATTCTTAATAAATTACAATACGAGTAACTCCTATTCTGGTTTAGACATCTGACGACTCAAAATCTCCTTATATCATTATAACCTTTCAATTTAATTATAATCTCAACTGTATATCGGAAAAATTTTCTATAACATTAATAGAAATTACATCATAATGTTTTGCTGAAGGATTTATGGACTTTAAAGAAAAGGATGGTAGACCAGAAAATAGCCTATTGAAGCCACGACAGCAATGCTCATTAGATAAATAAGTTTGCTATTTGCTTTTTACATTTAGCATCCAAAATCCATATAAGGTGGCTATTGAGCTAAAACACCATAAGTCGTTATTGGGGAAAAAATCTGATAATCTGGTTATAATGCCCGCAACCAAACCCAAACTAATAACAAGTAAATATGATTTAAAACAATTTCGAAATTTTTTAGAATATGCTTCCAATTTTACTCTCCCTTTTGTTATGCAAATAACCATCCGTAAATATAAATCATTTTTAAATGTTATATTAAATGTTATATATAAGTATTGAATTTTGATGCTATGATAATAACATCTGCCATGTTAATGGTTCCATCTTTGTTTAGGTCGCTTGTTTCAACATATTTGTCATCTCCCCTAACTGCATTAAAGGATGATGCCAAAATAATTATATCAGCCATATTTATTACCTTGTCTCCATTTAAATCGGCACTTACATAATTGGATGGAGTTGGAGTGTTTTTTATCTCCAATATTTCTATATAGTCGATATTTGGACCGCCATCTGCACTAAGTGCAGTAGCTCTTATTGTGTTTATGCCTTTATTAAGATAAATATCCGTACTGTTTTCATTCCACGTTGTCCACGAACCTGTCGGGGTAAAATCCATACTGCCCACTGCCAAAGCACCATTAACTTTAATTTCCACAGGTCTGTTGTTTTCAGTGCCGTTTGCATATCTGAAATTGAGTTTTACTTTGGTACTAGCCGGAACATTCACCGACCATTCAATATATCCGCCTGGCACATTATCATAATTGATGTAGCCTGTACCTGTATTTTCCGGCATAATTCCCATAAGTGATTTTTGTTCCGGTGTTGCTTTCACCAATAAGGTATATGTTGTCTTTTCTTATTGTAACAACTTCTTGGTAAGTTCCATTCTTCACATATATAATTACTTGCTTGGTATTGTTTGCCGGCACTGAATCTATAGCA
Source organism: Pseudobacteroides sp. (assembly GCA_035370245.1). Taxonomy (GTDB): domain Bacteria; phylum Bacillota; class Clostridia; order Acetivibrionales; family DSM-2933; genus Pseudobacteroides. The sequence goes on along the minus strand of DAOOVO010000156.1, from coordinate 1,918 downwards.
GCCTGAACCGTGGTAAAATTTCCTGTTCCATTTTTAGCAACTATGATATCAGGATTTACAGCAACAGATTGATTTACATTGTTAAGCGGTGATATAATTATGGTACAAAATATTACACATAAAATAACCGACAATTTTTTTATCATAGTATCCCTCCAAAACAAATTGATTAAGAAAATAATGCATTACTTATTAATAAATTCAATTACCATTTTCCAACAATTCATTATATAAAACAATACGAAAAATCAATTTATTTTAGAGTGGCATTTAAAAATTATATGTTACTTTTTTTCCTTTGCCTCCATCAAAATTTGATAAGGATAAAAGCCAAACTTTTTATAGAAATCCATAACAGACTCATTTCCAACAGCTACCGATAATCTTTTAGTTTTAACATGGTTATTATTCATCCATGCTAAAGCAGTACTCATTAATCTTGAAGCAATCCCTTTCCTTCTATAAGCCTCATTAACATATATTGATTCGATTTCTCCAATATTTTCCTTATCAATAACTGCTACACAATAACCTACATAATCACCGGTATCCAAGTCTTTTGCACAAATTATTTTTAGTTGTCCGTCAGCAGACTTATTTTTAATCTCTTTTTCTCTTAAATCAAAATCCTTTGAAGCCAATTCTGATGAAAAATAAGTTGAAACACTACTATGATATTCTCGGGTTTTTTCCCAAAGTGGCTTAACATGCAATAGTAATTCTTCTTTTCCCTCTATATATGTAATATTCATACTATTTCTCCCTATCTTGTGTAAATGATATTGTTTATACACCGTATTTGTTTCCCATTTCGGTTCTTGCCAATTTAGCAATTTTTTTGATGAAATCTGTTTTTGCATTTGTATATGCATCTCTATTGTACTCAAACTTCTTCTTCAGCTTGAGCTTGAGTTTACCATATTCATCAGCTACATCAGGATGAGAAAATAAATAATCTCTAAAATACAACTCATCCCAATCCCCACTATATCTAACATGAACATGATAGGCCTGGCCTTTAAATCCCTCAGTTGTATAGCCTTTTAAATACATCATATGAGGAGGCGGATTATCCGGCTGCGGACTATATATGTAACCTGCCTCTCTCATATTATTTATTAATTTTTCGGTATCCGCAGTATCTTTTATTTCAACAAGAATATCAATTGTTGGCTTTGCGACTAAATCAGGTACTGATGTGCTTCCGATATGGTTTATTCTTGAAATGTTATCAATACCAATAGCTTTTTCTATAACTGCTTTTTCTATTAAATAATTTTCCTTCCATACCGGATCATGATTGCAAATAATTATAGGAAACAGCTTCCAAAGTTCTTCATTTGTCATTTCATCTAATGATTTTGACATAAAACACCAACCTATTCTACGAGTATCCATAATACTCAATCCCAGAAATTAAAAATAACAACTCCCACGGTTATAATGTCCCTTTAATCTTCATAATTCTTTTTGCTTCATTCAATACTTTGAGACTCCAGTCTTTATCATCTTTAGATATTATTAACACATTGAAACCAAACTGCATTCCATTTTGTTTAACCGAAATATCATCGTCTATATGTAAATCAATTCCGAATTTTGACGGTACTTTCGATGGCATTATTTCTTTTCTTGTGCCCTGAACAAATTCATTATGAATCTTTTGATTAATAACATTACTTAGCTTTATACCGTAAACATCAAATAAATGCTTTATATAACTAATACTTCTTTCAGATGTTGTGTAAACACAAATATCAAAACCTAAAGATTTTAATTCTTCACATAAAGCGATTATTCCTTTTCGCAGCTTTTCTTTGAAAAATAAAGCCTTGAAGCCTCTGACCGGCTTTTCGTATATTGCATATTTGATTCCACTGCATAAACTCTTTTTTTACAATAGATGTACCTTGACAAC